>NZ_CADFDO010000004.1:0-438427 GCF_902832955.1 Burkholderia sp. BCC0044
AGCTTGCCCTTGTTGAAGCGCCCGTTCGGGTCGACGCGCTGCTTGTACGCGCGGAATTCGGCGATCTCGTCGTCGGTCAGGAATTCGAGCTTCGTGATGCCGATCCCGTGTTCGCCGGAAATCACGCCGTCGAGCGAGCGCGCGAGCGTCATGATGCGGGCGACCGACGCGTGCGCGTCCTGCAGCATCTCGTAGTTGTCGGAGTTGACCGGGATGTTGGTGTGGACGTTGCCGTCGCCCGCGTGCATGTGCAGCGCGACGAACACGCGGCCGCGCAGCACGCGCTTGTGGATCGCCTGCGCTTCGTCGAGGATCGGCTTGAACGCGCCGCCGTTGAAGATCGCGCGCAGTTCCGCGCGGATCTCCTGCTTCCACGAGATCCGGACCGTGCGGTCCTGCGTGATGTGGAACACGGTCGCGCCCGGCTGCTCGTCCGCGCGATCGGCGAACTTCTCCGCGAGCGCCTCGTAACCGAGCTGCACGAGGTAGTGCTGCGCCTCGCGCAGCGGCTGGTCGAGCCGGTCGCGCACGAACTCCCAGCGCGCACGCACGCGCTTGAGCAGCTCCAGCGCCTGCTGCACGCGGTCTTCCAGCAGTTCGGCGCTCGGGATCTCGTTCGCGTCGTCGGTCTTGCCGAGCGGCAGGTTGCCGCCCCTGAAGAACGCTTCGAGCGCGTCCACCAGTTGCAGCTTGTTCTTCAGCGACAGCTCGATGTTGATCCGCTCGATGCCGTCGGTGTACTCGCCCATCCGGTTCAGCGGGATCACGACGTCCTCGTTGATCTTGAACGCGTTGGTGTGCTTCGCGATCGCGGCCGTGCGGCTGCGGTCGAGCCAGAAGCGCTTGCGCGCCTCCGCGCTGACCGCGACGAAGCCTTCGCCGCTCTTGCCGTTCGCCATCCGGATCACTTCGGACGTCGCCTGCGCGACCGCATCGGCGTCGTCGCCGACGATGTCGCCGATCAGCACCATCTTCGGGAACGCGTTGCGCTTGCTCTTGGTCGCGTAGCCGACCGCGCGCAGGTAGCGCTCGTCGAGGTGTTCGAGACCCGCGAGGATCGCGCCGCCCTGCTTCGACGTCTCGAACAGGTAGTCCTTGATCTCGACGATGCTCGGGATCGCCTCGCGCGCCTGGCCGAAGAATTCGAGGCAGACGGTGCGCGTGTGCGCGGGCATCTTGTGCAGCACCCAGCGCGCGGACGTGATGAGCCCGTCGCAGCCTTCCTTCTGCACGCCCGGCAGGCCGGCGAGGAACTTGTCGGTGACGTCCTTGCCGAGCCCTTCCTTGCGGAACCGGCGGCCTTCGATCTCGAGCATTTCAGTGCGCAGCAGCTTCTCGCCCGGCGCGTACGCGCCGTCGAACCACTTCAGCTCGAAGCGCGCGACCGCGATGTCGTGGATCTTGCCCTGGTTGTGCTCGTGGCGCGTGACTTCGAGCCAGTTGCCGTCCGGGTCGACCATTCGCCACCACGCGAGGTTGTCGAGCGCGGTGCCCCACAGCACGGCCTTCTTGCCGCCCGCGTTCATCGCGACGTTGCCGCCAATGCACGACGCGTCGAGCGAGGTCGGATCGACCGCGAACACGTAGCCGGCCGCTTCCGCCGCTTCGGTCACGCGGCGCGTGACGACGCCCGCGCCGGAGAAGATCGTCGGCACCTTGTGCGCGACGCCCGGCAGCTCGGTCAGCTCGACCGCGCCGAGCTGTTCGAGCTTCTCGGTGTTGATCACCGCGGAGAACGGCGTGAGCGGCACCGCGCCGCCCGTGTAGCCGGTGCCGCCGCCGCGCGGGATCACGGTCAGGCCGAGTTCGAAGCAGGCCTTGATCAGCGCGGCGATCTCGGCTTCGGTGTCCGGCGTCAGCACGACGAACGGGTATTCGACGCGCCAGTCGGTCGCGTCGGTCACGTGCGATACGCGCGACAGCCCGTCGAAGCGGATGTTGTCCTTCTGCGTGCAGCGGCCGAGCGCCTTGGTCGCGCGGCGGCGCAGTTCGGCCATCTTGTCGAATTCGTCGGCGAACTCGTCGACCGCGCGCTGCGCGGCGGTTTCGAGCATTTCGACGCGTGATGCGCGTTCGCGGCCGGCGTCGTCGTACCATCCGCTCACACTCACTCGACGGCGTTTCGCAATCTCGGCCAGCCGGTCATGCAGCGTGGCGATCAGGAGCGCGCGACGCCTTCGGTTATCAAGCAGGTCGTCCTGCAGATACGGGTTGCGGCGCACGACCCAGATATCGCCGAGCACTTCGCAGAGCAGCCGCGCCGAGCGGCCCGTGCGGCGCTCGGCGCGCAGTTCGCCGAGCACCGCCCACGCCTCCTCGCCGAGCAGGCGGATCACGATCTCGCGATCGGAAAACGACGTGTAGTTATACGGAATATCGCGCGACGGCTCATGTAATCCTGCTATTGCCCGAATACGCTCTAACAAATGGACGGTTGGCAGTCGGGCATTCATTGGGGTCTATGAAATGAACGATGAAGCGATCGAGAACCACGCTCGGGAAAGCGGAATCGTATTCGGCAATCAGCAGCGAAACTAAACGGCAACGACGGTCCGGATCAAATCGAATGCACCCTTCAGCAGCATCGCCGTGGCGATGCCGACCAATGGCGGCGCAAGCACACCGGTACCGCACAGCAAGACACGGCCTGGGACCGGCAAGCCCGGCCGCTTCCATGCGATATAAAGTGCCGCAGGCGGCAGAAACAGAATCGACAAAATATAGGCCTTGTACGTAAACCCATGACGCGCGACAAATGCCTTGACCTTTTCCTTGAAAGACATCCCCGAACTCTCCTAGATCAATCCCAGACGGCTCACCTTCGCCACCGCTTGCGCTCGATTCGAGACACGCAGCTTTTCATATACGTTCGTCAGATGAAACTTGACCGTTCTTTCCGACATCGACAGTATTCGGCCTATTTCCCAGGCAGTCTTGCCTTCGACCACCCATTTGATTACATCGGATTCCTTTCGCGTGAACTGAATCCTGGTCAAGCTTTCGCAAGCATCCCGCTCGACGCCCGTTGCATAGGGTTCCGCGTCTTCCCGGTTCTGCCTCGCGATCTTCTGGGTCAACGCTACGTGCAAATGCATCGCAATGAGACTGACGAGCAACGCCGAATGCAATGTCGTGTCTTCGCACTTCAGCTGCAACACGGTCCGAATGGCCGTCGAATCACCGGGGGGAGCGCCAATACAAGCGACCACGCCCTGCCCGCGCATGTATGACGCGACGTCGCTGACCTGCGCATCGCGTTGTGGCACGTCCCCGTCGAGATCGCGCCAGCGAAACGTATGATCCTGACGGTCGGACAACGCAAAACAACTCAGATATCGATCGATATCGATCCCGGCGCCGAACAAAGTCACGCCTCGCCGCGCTCCGGCGTCGCTCGCGGCCCCATAGCGATATATCAACCCGTGAGAAGCTGTATCGCCGCTTCCACCGTGCAAAATCAAACACTTGTCGAACGGAATCACGCGTCCGATTTTTTCCGCGAGTTGATCGATCCCCTCGGTCAAACCGTTGGGACGAAGAATCTCGCCGATGATGCGAGAAAAGGTCTCCAATTTTCTGGGCCCTTATTGAAAAGACAAGATTCGTATTCGTTGACATGCTCTGGCAGCCGAATATCTGCCAAAGCTTCAAGGCCTTACCGGATCAGCAATCCAACGCCACTTGCTCTCTACGCGCCAGTACCGCGACAGTATCCGATGGCAACATTCCGTCAGCCATCGTTCGAGAACCATGTTTTTGAGAACCGCCGCTCATGAGGAATACAAACGAATTACACAAAACCATTAACATCTGAATTATTTACTTGCCAATGGCTTAAACAGTTCACCACACAGGCTACCTGTCTAGACTTCGTGCTCTAAACTCGAAGCTGCGCAAGTATATCGGAGGACAGAAGACAGAAACATTACTTGTCGAAAAAAATATGTAATGAACCTTTCTTTGATATTACAGCCCGAATCGGCGATTTAATTCCACGAAAACGGCCCAGCACCACACAATATTTCAACAATCCAACGAAGTGCGGCATCTTGTCACAATCCCGACCAGGGAACATCAGAAAACTTTACAAATCGACCGACGTCAATTTCACCGGCTCACATAATGCGATTCATTATTTACATCGTCCGCATCCGTGACAATCAATTGCCGCTGCGATAATTCAAGAAAAGCGGCCGATCAAATCCAGCTTTCCGGACATAGTTATATTTGCGGCGTTCTTGCGACCATCGATCAACAGAATTAGAAAAATTTACTGACTCCGCAAACTCTCCACCGATGCGATGCCGGCTGGTATTTCGGGAATTCTGGTGCCGGGTGTACACCGGTGTGCTCGTTGGAAACTTCGTCGCCTTCACGAATGCCCGTCTTGTGTCCGTTTCGTCATCGTGCGAAGCCGGCCCTCGAACTTGTGCAGCAACATCGACGCCGTTGCCGCAAGCCCGATGGCGAGTCCGCTCCAGATACCGTAGATGCCGTATCCCAGCACCACGCCAGCCGCCCAGGCGACCGGCAGACCGATTACCCAGTATCCGACGATCGATATCCGAAACGAGCTCGTTACATCACCGAGACCCCGCAAAATGCCGACGCCGATGTTCTGGCTGCAATCGAAAACCTGCAGCAGTGCCGCGATCGTCAGCAGCCCACCCGCGAGTCGCAGAACTTCGGCACTCGCGGCCACGCTGTTATCGAGAAACGGCGCAAGCACGCGGGTCGGCGCAACGAGATACGGCAGCGCAACGACCAGCATCGTCACGACGCCCAACGCGAGCCCGGTATAGCCGAGCCGACGCGCACCGCGATAGTCGTGCTGCGCACACGCATGACTGATGCTGATCGACGACGCGTGAGACAAACCGACCGAAATCATGAACACGATGTAGATCACCTGGTTCACGATCGTCTGCGCGGCGAGCGCGTCGGCGCCGAGCGTCCCGATCACGAGCGTGAGGACGGTGAAGAACGCGGCCTCCGATCCATAGGTTGCCGCAATCGGAATGCCCATCCGCCACGTCCGCGCGAACGTATCGGCATCGGCGCGCCAGGCGGCAAGCGACAAGTGTTCGGACAGTTCCGGCCGGCGCCGTGCGATCGTCAGAAACGCGATGAAGGAAAGCAGGTACACGCTACTGGTTGCGCACGCAATACCGATCAGGCCGAGCTTCGGAAAGCCGAACCGGCCGAACATCAATGCGTAGTCGAGCGCGGCATTGACGACGATCGATACGATCGTGATCGCCAACAGCGGCCCAGGCTTGCGCAAGCCGACCGTGTATTGTCGAAGCACCTGAAACCACAGACACGGCAATATGCCCGGTGCGGCCGCCGCCAGATAGAACGATGCTTGCCGTGCAACGTCGGGATCCTGCCCGAGCCAGACGAGCGGCATCTCGATGCACAGCATCATCAATGCAAACACCAGTGCCGCAAGCGTCGACAGCGCAAAGCCGGACCGCACCAGCCGCATGATTTCCGCATGCGCGTGTTGACCGTTCGCGAACGCGACGAGGTTGCCGGTTCCCGTCACCAGCCCGGTTCCCATCGTCCGGAACTGGTTGAAGATCGTCAGCGCGAGACCACCAGCGGCGATCTCGCGCGGGCCGAGCATCCCCATCATCACGATGTCGGTGGTCGTCAGCGCCACTTGGGCGAGCTGCGTAAGAATGAGCGGAGCGGCAAGCACGCCGATTTGCGTGGCGTCGAGCCAGACTTGTCGATGAAGTTTCATGCGGCGCGGGAAAAGATCGATTCGAGCTCCTGGGCAATCGACTCGTCGAGCAGATTTCGCTCTTGCATCCAGTCGTCGTTGAACACCGTGTCGAGATATTTTTCCCCGCCGTCACAGACCAGCGCCACGAGCGTCGCCCCCGCAGGCAGCGAATCGAACATCTGCAACGCGTGCCAGATGACGCTGCCCGCCGAGCCGCCGACGAGCAGCGACTTCTTGCGTGCGATATAGCGTGCCGTATTGAAGGCGGCTGCGTCCGTCACTTTGTGGCCTTCGTCGAGCAACGCGTAGTCGACCAACGCGCCGATCTCGGCGCCAGGCGGTGTCCCGGTGCCGGACTGATAATACGATCCGCCTTCGCCGCCGAAAACGATCGAGCCGACGGGTTCGACACCCACGACGCGCGGCGCCAGGCCTGTCGCGAGCAGTTCCCGCGCAGTGCCGAACAGCGAGCCTCCGGTGCCGACCGAACCGACCAGAAAGTCGATTCGGTCGCCAAGCACGTCGCGCAGTTCATGCGCCAGCCCGCGATACCCGTTACCGTTCGCGGGATTGTTATGCTGCTCCGTCCAGATGCTGTCCGGATCGTCGGCTGCCATGCGCTTCGCAAGCGCGTCGCGGTCCGCCGTCGCGATCGCGTCGCCGTCGCTCACGCGGACGAGCTGTGCGCCGAACGCTTGCATCGCGCGCAGCTTGTCTTTCGACGCGTGGCTGTCCACGATCGCGGTAAACCGATAGCCGCGCTCGGCCGACAACAGCGCCAGCCCCATGCCCGTATTGCCGGAGGTCGATTCGATCACGTGCCCGGCCGGCCGGAGACTTCCGTCCTGTTCGGCTTCGTCGAGCATCTGCCTTGCCATTCTGATCTTGGCGCTGCCGGTCGGATTCGTCGATTCGAGTTTGAGCAGGATGCGCGCGCCGTTCGCGCCGCGAATCAATTCGAACAGCGGCGTGCGGCCGACGAGATCCGATACCTTCGACACGATCGCAGGGACGGTGATCGTGGCTTGCTCACCCAGAAAACGTACATTCATGGTCAAGCTCCCGAAAACTGAAAGAGGCGATCGACGCGCCAGCGTGGCCGCGCGCCGTCGAGTGTCAAGACAAGCTTGGGTGGAAGCGGCAGCTCGTGAAATGAAGATTCGTTCGAATCCATCTGATAGCCGGCCGTGTTCGGGTAGATCAGCAGATCGCCGGGTTCCGGGCGCTGCCCGAATGCGATCTTGCGCCAGGTCAGCATGTCCGAATCGAGGCAGCTCGCCCCGCCGACACAGGCGCGATAAGGGGCGCCTGCACGCGGCGATCGCGACGGCCCGCGCACGACGCCCAGCAATTCCGGATCGGGCAGGAATTCGCTGGCAAACCATTGTTCGGACACGCTGAAGCTCGTGCCATTGACGGTTGCGATGCCATAGTCGCCGCAGTCCTTCACGCCTTGCACGGCAAAAACCGTGAACCCTGCCTGATCCAGCAGCGCACGCCCCGGTTCCAGCATGATTTGCAGGCCGTATTCGCGGAGCAGTTCGGCGAGCGATGCGGACTCCGTGTCGGGGCGACCCTTCAGAATGGCATCGAGCATCTGCGCGCCGCTGCAAGCCGAGTGATACGGATAGAATCCGTCGAATGCCTTGTTCGCGTGGTAATCGTCCGCCCGATGCGCGCGCTGGAATGCACGCCAGTCGCTCTCGCTCGCATACGACATCGCAAAGCCACCGCCGATATTGATCGTGTGCGGCGCAAGACCGAGCTCACGAGCGGCCAGGCACGCACGCATCGCAATCGCGGCCTGATTGCAGCGCTCCGTCGCACTGTAACCGGACAGATGAAACGAGAACCCTTCGAGGACGACCGACGCCTGCATCGCGGCACAGGTCGACAGCGCAACGCGGAGTGCGTCGGCACTCGAACCGAATCGACTATCGTTGCGCGCCGCCGGCGCCATCCGCAACAGAATGCGTGCGACCCGCTTCGCCTGTCCCGAGATCGCGATCAGACGATCGAGTTCTTCCACGCTGTCGATGGCGATCAACGCATCGTGCAAAACCGCGAGCCGCAGCAGCGCACTCGATTTCGACGGGCCGGATACGCCGATATCGGGCCCGCACACTCCCGCGGCCAACGCTTCCGAGAACTCGCCCGTGCTGGCGACGTCGACGCCGATCCCGGATGCGGCCGCCGCATGCGCAAAGCATCGCGCCTTGTTCGCTTTCTTCGCGTAGTAAAGGCGCCCGGCTACCTGGCAATCGTCGAGTACACGCTGAAATTCGGCGACATTGCGGGCGAAGCGCGCAGGAAACAGGAAATGAAGGGGCGCGTCGAAGCCATGGACAAGATCGTGGATCATCGCCTGATGTCCGTCCACGAAATCCCGCAATTGCGGGTCCCACAACGCCGGCAAGCGGGGAATATCCGTCACCATAGTTCGACTTCCCGGCCGAGCCCTTTCGCCAGCGCGGCATCGGCCAGCACGCGGCCGAGCGCGATGTCGGTCACGATCATTCCGCTGTTGAACGCGTAGACGATATCGGCATCGTTGCGCCGTGCAGGCTTGCGGCCAAGCAGTATGTCCGGCAACTCGGCATCGACGGCAGGCAGTTTTCCGGCTTCGTCCACGAGATCGGCACCGGTCACCTGCATCTGCGCCTCGCTCGTCGCGATGCGGTAATCGGCGCGGTGCAGCGCGTCGGCATGAATCCCGTATCCGACCAGCAGTGCAAGCGCGCCCGGCTTCAGCGCCGCGTGCCGCACGGTCTCCGATACACCGGCGCCGGCGACCCCGAGCACGATGTCGGCCTCGTTCGCGGACGCGACGAGATCCTTCGACACCTCGATGTCACGATCCGGATGAAAGCGCTTCAACGTCTTGCGGACGGCGTCGATTCCCGACTCATAGTGGCCGTGTACGATCACGCGCTCGATGTCCGGCAATGCGGTCAGCAGGAACGGCGCCGCCATCCGCCCCTGCGTTCCCGTGCCGATGACGAGGGCCGTTCGAGCCCGCGGCGCGGCCGCACGCGCGATCAGCGCCGACACTGCCGGCGTGCGCAGCGACCCGACCAGGCTGCCGTCCATCAGTGCGACGGGCATGCCGGTTTCGTCGTCGAACAGCAACAACGTCGTGTAGTACTTCTGTAGTTCGCGGTTATGTTCCGGATCGTACTTATATGACGTCTTGAAACCGACCGTTCTGCGTCCACCGTCTCGACCCAGCATCGAGTACGCGACGGAATGCTTGTCCGCTGGCTGGCTCATCAGCTTGCGCGGATTGTCGGATGCGCCGGTACCGAGGCCAAGGTACGCCCCTTCGACAGCGTCGAGCACCATCGACGGGTCGTAGTCGAGTTCGTCGATCGTGCGCTTGCCGAGCACAAGGAGTCTCGACGGTTGCGTTGCGAGCCGCGGTCGAACGTCCGCGTCGGGTTCAGCGCCATCTGCCATCGTGGATATCATCGTATTCACTTGTGTCTCACCGGATTTCACGTATCGAAGAGGCCTGCCACACGCTTCGTGCAGGGTGACTTGAACATCGACGTGCCGCGACCCGCACCGACGCGATCCGACTTCGCAAGCGCGACGAATCCCGCGCGGCCGGCATGCAGCCGGTCGCGAACGCGACTCGCTCGACGCTGTCGTTGAAGGCGGACGTGTCGGGGAGGCTGGCGACACGTTCAATCACTGCGGGAGCTTCATGCCCAGCAGCGTATTAATCATGGAATCTTTTCTTCCGAAGGTCGGATTACGTGACACAAAATGAAATCGACATGCGTTTCATTTTTTCGTTGAATATACATCTTTAATTTCGCAATCCGAATCAAATAGATCGAAAAAAACAGATCGGCATCAACGCGAACCACCATATGGCGCGCGACTGACACTGATCGAATAATCAGCGTCTCGATAATGAAAATACCGTGTTTCGCCTGCGATTCACCAGGCATGGCGGACGAGCTCAGCAATCTCGACGGGATTCCCCCCACGTCGGCCACGACCATGTGACGCCCCCTTCAACGTCAATGGTTGCAACTGGCAGGGGAAATACAAATCGCTCGTATTTATAAACTAACTTCCACTTTCCTTGCAAATACTTTATTCCATCATTGCAAATGCATTTACGGCCATCGTCATTGAGTCGTGAAAGTGAAAATTGAGGCCGCCAGCCGCTCGATAGCGGAAACGGAAAAGCTTGACTCGTTCATTCCACGGCGATTCGAGGTTGCTCAAAATGCCACTTGAACGACGCGCTCGTCGAGGCAGCCAAAGCACCTCGTATCAGGAACCGCCGAAATGTGCTTGCCGGATACGCTGTTCCGCTGTCGGGCGCCACGCAGTCCGCGGTTTGGGGAACCGCCTCCGGGCCGCAACCGGATGCAGACCTTGGCTCGGCATCTCCTCCGTTCTGTCCGCGCCACCTCGAAGCCGGTCACGTCCCCTTTTCGGCATCGGGTTCAGTCGATCAGCCGGCCATTATATTTGTGATCCTAAGCAATATCGACACATTCATTTTCCCGTGTTTCGACATGAGGGACCGTGAACGACGTATCGCATCCCCCAATAGAAAAACCCGGCCCGCATCGAAGCGGGCCGGGTCTTGACGGGACGTGCTGCTTGTTACAGCGCGCCGCCTTGCGCCGACGCCGAACCCTTCACGCCGACCGATGCGCCGCCCTGCACCGAGTTCGTCGCGCCTTCGAGCGCTTCGCCGGCCTTCGCCTTCGCGCCGCCCGCGACGTCGCCTGCGGTCGACACCGCGCCTTGTGCGTGGCTCTTCGCCGAGCTCGCGACGTGCTTCACGTGCGCCTTCGTCGTGTGCACGGCCGATGCTGCCGCATCCTTCGTCGCGCCGGCGGCCGAACCGACCGCCTGCGTCGCGCCGCCCACTGCCGTGCCGGCTGCCGAGCCCACGCCGCCGACCGTCTTGCCGACGCCGTTCAGCGCGCCGCCGACGACATTGCCCGCACCCGAACCCGAGCCTGCCGCATTCGCGCCTGCGCCAGCCTGCACGCCCACGCCGCCGCCGAGCAGCGGCGTCTGGACCTGGGCGCCGACGCCTGCGGAACCCTGGGCGCCGGTCTGGGCCGTCTGTGCGAATGCAGCCGACGTCGCCATCGCCGTCAGAGCGGCACCCAGCAGAATCGTACGAATCTTGTTCATGGTCATTCTCCCCAAAGACGTTGTTGCTGCGGGCCGCCTTCGTGCGGCTTGTCGCATGCCTCACCGCGACATGCGGCAGGTGGAGCTAATGTAGCTGCGCCGGCTGGCAAAACGATCGAATTGCGGGGACTGTTACTTCGGTTGCAAATGCTGACGATTGACTCACACTGTTTGACAATCGTGGGGGTGCGGCGGGGTGAATGCCGTATTTGACAACGGGCGGGCGGCAACCGTGAACCGCGACGGCAGGCTGCGTCACGCCGGCGAATCGCCCGATCCGATCGTCATGCAGCGGGACGAGCCGGCCGCTTTCATCTGCATTCCGAAGGATATGAATTGCGTGACCGCCGATGCGGCCACTTCAAAATGCAAGGCCCCGGCCGCCAGCAAGCGGACCGGGGCCGTGCGCACGCTGCCCGGTTACGGCCGGAACGTATCGCCGAGCACGACGCCTTCGCGACGCGGGTCGGTGCCGCCCTGCAACGCCGGCGACTGGCCGACCGTCACGCGCATCACCGTGTTGACGCCGCTGGCCTGCGCGGACGTCGACACCTTGTGCCCGAGCGCGAGCAGCCCGGTGATCAGCGGATCGTTCGCGCCGTTGTTCGCCGTGTTGACGTTCGGATGTTCGCCGCCGATCGTGGTCGTCGGGCTGTTGCTCGCGCCGAAGTCGACGAGCCCCGCCGACTGCTGCGCGTCGAGCCCCCAGTCGAGCGCGCCGACCAGCGTCTTGACCACGTATTGCGGAATCGTGCCGCCGCCCGGCGAACCGGTCGCCATCACGAAGTCGCCGCGCGAGCCGTCGGCGGCCAGCCCGAACACGATCGTCGGCGCCATCGAGCTGCGCGGCCGCTTGCCGGGCTGCAGGCGGTTCGCCACCGGATTGCCGGACGTGTCGAGCGGGTTCGCGGAGAAATCGGTCAGCTGGTTGTTCAGCAGGAAGCCGTTGGTCATGTGGAACGAGCCCATGCTCGACTCGACCGTCGTCGTCGCGCTCAGCACGTTGCCGTCGCCGTCCACGATCGTGAACTGGTTAGTGCCGTGCTCGATCAGCGTCGTGTCGACGCCGAGCGGCACCGCACCGAGATTGCCGGGCTGCGCGGTGCCCATGCTTTTGGTCGTGTCGATCAGCGCCGCGCGCGATTTCAGGTACGGCTTGTTCAGCAGCGTGTCCCACGTGCCGCCCGGCAGCGGCACGAAGTCGGTATCGGCCACGTACTTGTCGCGATCGGCATACGCGAGCCGTTCGGCCTCGGTGATGAGATGGACGCCCGCGACGGTCGGCTTGCCGCCTTCGAGGTCGATCGCCGTCGGCTTCAACGACTTCAGGTCGTAATTCTCGAGAATGCCGAGCGCCGACGCGACCGCGATGCCACCCGACGACGGCGGCGGCATCCCGCAGACCCAATAGCTGCGATAGGTCGTGCACACCGGTTCGCGGCGCTTCGCCTGATACGCGGCGAGATCGGCGACGGTCGTCTTGCCCGGCGTGAGCGTCGAGCCGTCCGCGCCCTTCGTCACCGCGATCTTCGCGACGATGTCCTGCGCGATCTGCCCGGTGTACAGCGCATTCGCGCCGGACTGCGCCATCAGCGACAGCGTGCGTGCGTACGCGGGATTCTTCAGTACGGTGCCGAGCGTCTTCGGCGAACCGTCGGCGTTCAGGAAATACGCGGCGGCTTCGGGGTCGCGCTTCAGGTTCGCGGCGTTCGCCGCGATCGCGTCGGCCAGCCGGCCGCCGATCGGGAAACCGTTGGTCGCCAGCGTGATCGCGTCGCCGAACAGGCTCTGCCACGGCAAGCGGCCATGATCCTGTTGCAGCGCCTCGATGAGCCGCGGCACGCCGATCGTGCCGATCGAGCGGCCGCTCGCGCGCGCGTTCGGCAGCGGCGCCGAATGATCGGTTGCATCGTCGACGTAGCGCAGGTAGTTCTCCGTCGCGGCGGCCGGCGCGGTTTCGCGGCCGTCGTAGGCCTGCAGCGTCTTGCCGCGCGCATCGTAGTAGAGCAGCACGCCGCCCGACCCGAGGCCCGTCGCCTCGGGCACCGTCAGGCCGAGCACGGCCTGTACGGCGACCGCCGCGTCGGCGGCCGTGCCGCCCTTCTTCAACACCGCGCAACCGGCCGCGCTCGCATACGCGTTCGACGTGGCCACCAGATACGTTTTCGCGTAGACGGGCTTCATCCCGGTGCGATAGCCCGACGATGCTTCCGGCAACGACGGGTCGCCCGGCTGGTTCGAGCCCACCACGACCGTCGCGCCGCTGTTGTCGACCGCGAGGCAGCTCGTGTCGGCGGAAGGTGCGGGCGTGCGGCTCGTCTCGTTCTCGACGTCGCCGCCGCACGCGGTCAACAAGGCGGCCGCGAGCAACGCGGACGCATACGGAAAAATCGCTGTTCTGTTCATTGTCTGTCGATGTTCGTGTCGGTCGTTACGATGGACATCGCGCTGCTGAGACCCCCTCGGTGCGCGGCCAGCGCGTTCGATAGTCCCATGAACACAATTTTTTCCGCAATAAGGGAATGACGTGACGCGACCGGCCGTTGTGTGTGCAACGTCACCGAACCGGCGCGGGTGCGCTTGCTGCATTGCATCGCATTGCGCCGTTGCGATATGCCCGTGCGGCTCGCGTCGCGACGTCGTTACCTTTTCGTCCGGCGACGCGTGCCGCTCGCCGGGCCGCCGCGCGCGAAACCGTGCTCCATCGCTTCGATCGCCTCGGAAAAGAACGTGAGAAACATCGTCATCGCGACCGTCGCGCTCATGTCCGCGCGCTGGTAGATGCAACTGAACGAGCGCGCGCCCGCATCGGCCAGCGGCGTCCACGCGAGCCGGCCGGCGGCCACGTCGTCCGCGACGTTTTCCGCGATCAGGAAGCCGACGCCGGCGCCTTCCGCCGCGAGGCGCCGCACCATCGATACCGATCCGGTTTCGACCAGCGGCCGCACGTTACGCGGCTGCCGCGCATCGATCTGGTCGAACATCGCGCGCAGCTCGGTGTCGGGCGTCATCAGGATCAACGGGTGAGCGAAGCAGTCGCGCATCCGCACCTTGCCGCCCGTCGACGCCAGCGGATGGCCGGGCGCCGTGACGACACCCAGCGGCTGCGCGAACGCGCGCACCTCGACGACGCCCGCCGCGGTGCGCCGGCGCAGCGCATAACCGATGTCGACCTCGCCCGTCTCGACCCAGCGCACGATGCTCTCGCCGTTTCCCGAGCGCACGCTGTACGTGACGCCGGGATAGCGCTGCATCGCGGCGAGGATCGCGTCGGGCACGAGCTTTTCCGCCGTCGACGCGGGCACCGCGAGATTCACGTGCCCGCGCCGCAGCGCGCGCAGATCCTCGACCTGCGTCAGCGCGTTGTCGAAATCGCGCTGGCCGCGACGCACGGCCGCGATCACGATTTCGCCGGCGAGCGTCAACTGCATGCCGCGCGGCAGCCGATCGAACAGCGGCACGCCGACCTGCTCCTCGAGATTGCGGATCTGCTGGTGCACCGCCGCGGCGGTCAGGTGCAGCGCATCGGCTGCCTTGCGAATCGAGCCGCGCCGCGCGACCTCGTCGAAACAGCGGAATGTCTGCGATATCGAACGCATGAAGGGTCCGTTAGATTTTTCCGAACAGGCCGTCAAGAATAATCCGATTTTACCGACCGGACGAATCGTCTAGATTGCGCTGCATCCCCGTATCCGATTCGAATGGAGACCGCAGTGACGACCGTCGACCAGATCACCCAGCGACGCCGCGGCGTCGGCCTCATCGCCCACGATCCCGCGCTGTCCGCGGGCGGCTATACGCTCATCGCGCCGCAGACGGCCGATGGCAACGTCTATCTCGTCGGCATCGACGGCGAAGTCGCCCACCAGTGGAAGATGCCCGTGCGCCCCGGCCGCCACGCGGTCATCCTGCCGAACGGCAACCTCGGCTACAACGGCAATCATCCGCACTCCGAATCGCGCTACGCGCCGTGGTCGATGTGGCACGGCGGCGACTTCTACGAAGTCACGCCGCAAGGCGAAACCGTGTGGCGCTACGAGGATCCCGCGCATCACCACGACGCGCAGTGGCTGCCGAACGGCAATCTGCTGTACGCCGCGTGCGAGCCGGTCGATGCGGCGTTCGCGCGGCGCGTGCCGGGCGGCACCGCGCACGGCGACGACGAGGTGATGTTTGCGGACGTGATCCGCGAAGTGAACCGCGCCGGCCAGATCGTCTGGGAATGGCACGCGCGCGAGCATCTGCGGCCGGAGGATTTTCCGATCGCGGCAGGCTTCGGCCGCTATCACTGGCCGCTCGTCAACGGTCTCGCGGTCGATGCGAACGGCCGCGTGCTGATGAGCCTGCGCACGACGTCGGGGATCATCGGCGTGGACCGCTCGACCGGCCGCGTCGAGCTGCACATCGGGCCCGACGTCGTGTCCCATCAGCATGCGCCGGTGCCGCTTCCCAACGGCAACATCCTCGCGTTCGACAACGGCAATTTCCGCCATGGCGCGCACGTCGTGTTCTCGCGCGTCGTGGAAATCGATCCGGCGACGCAACGCGTCGTGTGGTCGTACACGGACGACGTCGTGAACCTGTTCTACACGCCATTCATGGGCAACGCGCAGCGCTTGCCGAACGGCAACACGCACGTCACCGAATCGTCGACGGGCCGGCTGTTCGAAGTGACGCCGGCCGGCGAAGTCGTCTGGGAATACATCATTCCGTGGTTTGCCGAATACCCGGACGAAGCGGCGCGCAAGACCGGCCCCGGCCAGTTGAACAGCGTGTTCCAGACGTTCCGCTACAGCGCCGCGCAATTGCCCTGGCTACGGACCTAAGCTTTCGTTCACCGCCGGTTTCCGGCCATCGTCGCCGTTCGTTTCCGAGGAGCCTGCCGTGTCGCACGATCCGATCTCCCCGCCCGTCGATGCCCGGCTCCCCGCGTGGCAGCTCGCGTTGTTCGGGCTGCAGCACGTGCTGTCGATGGCCGCGTCGCCGATCACGGCCGTCTTCCTGATCGCGAAAGTGCTCGCGCTGCCGGCCGATCTTACTGTCCAGCTGATCGGCGCGACGTTCTTCGCGTGCGGCATCGGCACGCTGCTGCAATCGCTCGGCGCCGGCCCGATCGGCGCCCGCATGCCGTTCGTGATGGTGCCCGGCGGCGCACCGACGATGCTGTTCGCGGGCATCGCCGCGCAATCGGGCCTGCCGACCGCGGCCGGCGCGGCGCTGCTCGCCAGCGCGTTCTACTGGGTGCTGCTGCCCGTCTTCACGCGCTGCCTGCGGCTCTTTCCGCGCATCGTCGTCGGCGCGATGCTGCTGCTCGTGTCGATCAACCTGATCCGGATCTACGCGACGATCGTCGTCGGCCAGCCCGGTTCGGCCGACTTCGCGCAGCCGCGCGCACTCGGTCTCGCGCTGGCGACGATCGTCGCCACCGTCGTCGTCGCGGGCGCGTTCCACGGCACGGCCGGGCGCCTCGCGGTGCTGATCGGGCTGATGGCCGGCGCGACGCTCGGCTGGGCGCTCGGCGCGATGCCCGCGCTCGCCGACGTGTGGCACGGCCCGCTGTTCACGCATCCGGTGTGGCTGCCGTTCGGGATGCCGCGTTTCGACGTGCTGGCCGCGCTGCCGCTGCTGATTTTCACCGCGATCTCGATGGCCGAGGCCACCGCGCAGACGGTCGCCGTCGGCGAAACGTGCGGCAAGACGATCTCGCTCCAGCGCGACGTGCCGAAGACGATACGCGGCGACGCGCTCGCGTCGCTGGCCGGCGCACTGTTCGGCGCGCCGCTGATCGTGACGAGCGCCGAGAACATCGGCGTCGTGCAGACGACCGGCGTGCGCTCGCGCTACGTGACGGCCGCCGCCGGCGCGATCCTGATCGTCATCGCGCTGTTCGCGCCGCTTGCGCGGCTCGCGTACGCGATCCCGGCCGCCGTGGTCGGCGGCACCGCGCTGGTCGTGTTCGCGATGATCGGCGTGATGGGCATCCGGCTGCTCGCGAGCGTCGACCTGCACGCGCGCGCGAACCAGTACACGCTTGCCGCCGCACTGGTGGTCGGCCTCGCGCCGATCCTGGTGCCGAACCTGTATCGCCATTTCGACGCGCCCGTTCAGATCGTGCTCGGCAACGGCATGGCGGCCGGCACGCTCGCGGCCATCGCGACGCAACTGGCGTTCGCCGCGCTCGCGCGACTGGGCGGGCAAGCACACGCGGGCGCGGCTGCGGCGCCTTCGCGCGACGCGTAACGGCAGCGGCATGCGCACGCGGCCCGCGCTTGACGACGCCTGCCGTCGTGCCTGACGCTCGATTTCGTCACGTGGCTGGTCGCATTCACTTCGGTCGGCGGTGAATGGTTCGGAATGTGGATGTCGAAGCAGTGGAACGGCGTGCCGGACGCGTTCCGGCTCTTCATCCCGCTGCTGCTCGTTTCCTTGACGATGCGCAACGACGGCACCAACGACACGCGTGCCGCGGCCTGACACGCCGGTTTCGTCGCGCGCCGCCGACCGGCCATCGGGACGATTGCCGGCGTCACCGCGTCCGGCTATAAAACGGGAATGGACACGAATCGCTGGATTCACGACCCCGTCGGCGCGTTTCGCGCGTGGCAGGAAACCGCCGCGACCGGCGCCGACCGCCGGCCGTTCGCGCCGCGTTCGATCGTGCAGCATGTCGCGATGTTCGAGCGATTCCTGCGCCACCTGAGCGCGCAGCGCGTGTCGCTGGCCACGTTCGGGCCCGACCACGTCGCGGCCTTCCTCACGGAACTCGACCGCACCTGCGCGTCCGGCACATCGACGCGCGTGCGCTATGCGAAGCTGATCGACCGGCTCGGCCGGCATCTGGTCGACGCCGGCGTGCGAACGATCCATCCGGCCGGCCGGTCGACGCGCGATCTCGCCTGGCCGGACGGCGAGCCCGAGCCGTGCTATCTGCCGCCCGATGCCGACGCGGCGCTGCAGCGCCATGTGCAGCCGCGGCCGGACGACACGCCGGCCGACTGCCGGAATCGCGCGATCGTCGCGCTGCTGCTCGCGACCGGCATCACGTCGGCCGAGATTCGCGCGGCGACAAGCGACGCACTCGATCTCGACGCACGGCCAGCGATGTTGTCGGTGCCGCGCGATCGGGCGCGGCCGGCGCGCCGGATCACGCTCGCCGAATTCGCGGGGGCGCCGCTCGCCGCATGGCGCGCGCGCTCGGACGTGCCGCCGTCGGCGCGGCTGTTTCCCGCGCCGCGCGGCGGCGCAATGAACGACATGTTCCTGCTGCTCGTCGTGCGCGATGCGCTGAACGCGATCGGCTTTCATGCAGCGGACATGAGCCCGCGCGTGCTGCGCAATACGTATGCGCGCCGCCAGTTGCTCGCCGGCCACGCGCATGCCGATGTCACCGCGATGCTCGGTCTCGCCAGCATGCGAACGGTCACGCGCATTCGGCAGACGCTGCCGCCCGATGCGGCCGCGGATCGCGCCGCGCACGAGCGCTGATCGCGCGCCGCCGGCGCGGACCGTATTTCGTCCCGGTTCGCTATTCGCCCGGCTTCGACTGGACCAGCCGCAGAATCCGCGTGTCGTACGGCGATTGCATCACTTCCGCGATGCGGATGTCGGACGCGGCCGGATGCAGCGGATTCAACAGGAAATTATGGGCGTGCGGCACGACGACGCTCGGCACGCGCAGCAGCACGCTCGGCTGCGTGTGCAGCCACTCGGTGCCGGCGCTGCGGGTCCAGTCGACGTTCGTTCGCCAGTCGTCCGGCGCATCGCCTTCCGCGATTTCGGCGACGTCCACCGAATCGGGCACCTCGATACGCAGCAACTGGTATCCGCTCGGCAATTGCGCGACGGTGGCGATTTCGAAATGAACGAGCGTCTCGAGCAATGCGAGCGCCGGATGCTCGGCGAGATACACGACGGGCTGCCCGGCGAAATGCCAACGCCCGCCTGCCCGCAACCCGCCGATGCCTTTCAGGTCGGCGTAATTGCTGATCCGCCACAGCGTCGTCAAGCGAAGTACCCTTCGTCGATCTGCGTCAGGGCCTCTTCGACGAGCCGCGCGCCATGCTCGGTGCTGGCCATGTCGAGCGACGTGCGGCCGCCGAAGCGCTGGAGCCCGTTGCGCAGCCACGCCATCGCCTTGTCCTGGTCGCCGAACGTGGCCGTCGCCTGCGCGACGATGCGCGCGAGGCGGATCGCCTTGTCGGATTCCTCCGGCGACAGGCGTTCGTGCGCCTGGCGACGGTGGCTCAGCGTGCGACGCGGAATGATGAAGGCCAGTTCGTCCGATTTCAGCCCGCGCTCCGACAGCCGGTCGATTACCGACACGTCGACGCGCGCGCTCGCCAGCTCGGCCAGATCGGCGCCCGACCGGACGCGGATCGCCAGCAGCTGCTCGAGAATCGTGAATTCGGCCTGACGCGGATGGGCGACGCCCGAAGGATGAAAAGCGATGGTGCTCATGACCTCTCTCCGGCAATTTGCCCAATCATTATAGGCGTTTTGCCGGACGCATGCGGAGGGTTGAGCGAGCGTTTGCCGATCGGGGCTGGGAGACCGGTATTCGGGGGTACGCGAATCGGAGATTCGCCTCGGGGATGGGGTGTAAAAATTCAGTATATAAAGTCATCGTTCGCGACGACGTGAAGTTGTCACGTAACAATTTTCCAACGGTAATACGCGAATTGGAGGAATCGCCTCTTTTCCCTCGTCCGATTCCTCACCCCGGTAACACGCAGGGCTCTACGGATTACCCATCGACCGCTCCAGCCGCCTCCGTACACGCGAAATCGCGCCTCGCGCCGACCGGCCTACTTACTGTTCGACACAACCGGCGTCGGCGCATTGGCCAGCAGCGCGCTGAACTTCGCCGGCACGGTGATGATGGACACGGCGATCGGCTCGAGCATGACGAAATCCCAGTTCGATATCGGCTCGGTCGTCCGTCCGTGGTCAGCCACCCCACGCGGACGACCGGATCACGCTGCAGAAATTGCCCGCATGGAAATGCGGATCCTTGTCCGCGAGCACGTCGGCCTTCACGTTGCCGAACGTCGTGCCGGGCTTGTGCTTGATGCCGTCGTAGAACGCCTGAATGATGTCTTCCTTGAACTGCGGCGTGCGCGGATGCGCGCGCACGACCGCTTCCCGCTCGATGTCGCTGTATTGCGGGTAAGCGAGGCCCAGTACGTCCATCTCGACGCCCGCCGTGACCAGCGCGACGACCGGATGCATGTGCTGCGGAATACCGGGCGTGGTGTGCAGTGCGATCGAGGCCCACACGACGTCGATGTCCTGTTGCGAGATCCCCTTTCCCTTCAGAAAATCGCGGGCAGCATTGGCACCGTCCACTTCGAAGCGTTCGCATGCGCTGCTGTGCCGGTGCGTGAGCCCCATGTCATGGAACATGCAGCCGCAATAGAGCAGCTCGGGATCGTACTCGAGCCCGCGGCGCCGGCCCGCCAGCGCCGCGAAATAGAACACGCGGCTCGAGTGCTGGAACAGCAGATCGGATTCGGTATCGCGCACGAGTTCGGTGATCTCGCGCGTCAGTCGAGTATCGGGAAGGGTGATGCCGGCAACGTTCACAGTCATGATCGATCTCCATGGAAGACATGCTCGATTCTCCGGAATCCGACAGGTGTCTCAAATAGGCGGATTACGACAAATCCTGCCATTTCGCGCGACGGACGGACAGGGTGCCGGCACGGTGAAGAAAGCGCCCCTATACTGCTGCGCATCACGTTCGATACGACACGCAACCGATCATGCCGAAGGTCGTGGGTATTTTTGCCGTTCCGGGAGTTCAACTGCTCGACGTCTCCGCGCCGCTCGACGTGTTCGCGCAGGCGAACGTCGAATGCGGGAAGCCGTTCTATGCGTCGCGGATCATCGCGAGCGGGGCCGGTGCGATCCGCAGCTCGTCCGGTGCGCGGCTGCTGCCCGACTGGATCGCACCCGACATCCCCGAGCGCATCGACACGCTGCTGGTCGCCGGCGCGCCGAACGCCGGCCAGATCGCGCTGCGCACCGACGTTCTCG
This sequence comes from Burkholderia sp. BCC0044, assembly GCF_902832955.1. Lineage (NCBI taxonomy): Bacteria > Pseudomonadati > Pseudomonadota > Betaproteobacteria > Burkholderiales > Burkholderiaceae > Burkholderia > Burkholderia sp. BCC0044. The sequence goes on from NZ_CADFDO010000004.1 coordinate 20,936, forward strand.
CGTGGTTGCGCGCGGCGGCCGTGCAAAGCAGGCGCTACGGGTCGATCTGCACCGGTGCATTCATCCTCGCCGCCACCGGCCTGCTGAAAGGGCGTCACCTGACCACGCACTGGGCCGCCGCCGATGCACTCGGCGAAGCCTATCCGTCGCTCGTCGTCGACGCCGACGCGCTGTACGTGCGCGACGGCAAGCTGCGCACCGGCGCGGGCGTCACGGCCGGGCTCGATCTCGCGCTCGCGCTGGTCGAGGAAGATCTCGGCCGCGAGATCGCGCGGCGCGTCGCCGCGCAACTGGTGATGTTCTTCAAGCGCCCGGGCGGGCAGCTCCAGTTCAGCCGCAAGGGCGAAGCACGTCCCGCCGGACGTTCGGTGCTGCAGGAAGTGCAGCGCTGGGTCGCCACCCATCCGGAGCTCGAGCATTCGGTGGCCGAGATGGCGAAACATGCGGGCATGAGCGCGCGCCATTTCGCGCGGCTGTTCAGCGCGGAAGTCGGCATGACGCCGGCCGCGTGGGTCGAGGCGACCCGCATCTCGGCCGCCCGCCAGTTGCTCGAGAACGGCCACGACACACCGAAGCAGGTCGCCGCGAAATGCGGCTTCGCGAACGTCGATACGCTCAGGCGAGCGTTCACCCGGCACGTCGGCATCACGCCGGCCGAATACCGGAAACGGCAGGCGATCCTGGCTGCGTGAGGCGGTATAGGCGGCGTCGAATCGAAGGACGCCGACGGCCTCGTAAAAATACTTCGGAATACGATGCAATGGTTCGTCCCGCTTCCTCCGCGCCGATCGATCTTGTCGCCCCCGATAGGCCAGCCCCCTGCTCCAGTTCGCCGACAATCATCAGATGAAACTGCGTGCCGCGCGAATCGTTTACCCAGTTGCAATAATGATTCGCTGCAACGCGTATTTCCGACCGGTAACGCGATCGTTACGATGCAATCAACCGCTGAACGCAACGAGCGAAGCGCGAAATCAACAGAACCGGAGGTCACCATGAAGTCGTTCATCACCGCTGTCGTCGCCGCAACCGCCTTGTCCGCGTCGTACGGCGCATTCGCCCAGTCGAACCCGGCGGGCCAGCTGACGCGTGCGCAGGTGCGTGCGGAACTCGTCCAGCTCGAACAGGCCGGCTACAAGCCGGAAGTCTCCGATCAGTATTACCCGCGTGCGCTGCAGACCGCGCAGGCCCGCGTGACCAACGCCGATGAAGCCGGCTACGGCGCGCAAGCAGCCGCTGGCGCGCGCGCCGGCCGCGCGATCGCGGTCAAGCAGGAAGGCCGCGACTCGATCTACTTCGGTCAGTAAGCCCGCTACGCGCCGGCGTATTCCGGATACGCCCACCGAACCGCAACACCCCGCTCCCGTTCATCGGGGCGGGGTGTTTGCTTGTCGACGGACCGCGCCCTTCTCCGCTCGCATGCCGCGCAGCGCCGTTCACGCAAGCGTCCAGTGTTTGCGCATAGAATGGCCCGTGGTCGGCGTCGGCCAGCACGAACGCGAGCGGTATCACGACGCCCGCTGGCCGGCCCGATGTCGTACTCGGCGCATTTTTCGAAAAGGAGCGGTTTCATGTCTCAAACATCCGGTTCCACGATTACGTTTCGCCGTCCGGACGGCCAGGAACTGCAGGGCTATCTCGCCACGCCGGCACGGACCGAAGGCGCGCCCGCGGTCGTCGTCATCCAGGAATGGTGGGGCCTGAACGACCAGATCCGCGGCGTCGCCGATCGCCTCGCGCGCTGCGGCTACTTCGCGCTCGTGCCCGACCTGTATCGCGGCAAGTCGACGGTCGAGGAGGAAGAAGCGCACCACCTGATGACCGGCCTCGATTTCGGCGACGCCGCGTCGCAGGACATTCCCGGCGCGGTCGCATACCTGAAGACGCTCGCGCCGCGTGTCGCGGTGACCGGCTACTGCATGGGCGGCGCCCTCACGCTGCTGTCGCTGCAATACGCCGAGGCGGACGCCGGCGTCACGTGGTACGGCTTTCCGCCGCTCGACTACATCGATCCGGCCAAGCTCAAGGTGCCGCTGATGGGTCACTGGGCGACGCAGGACGCGTTCTTCACGATCGACCAGGTCGACGCACTGGAAAAGAAGCTGACCGATGCGAAGGTCGGCTTCGAATTCCATCGCTATCTCGCGCACCATGCGTTCGCGAACGAAACGGCCGTCGGCCCCGGCCGCATCGCCGGCACGCAGTTCGATCCGGTGTGGTCGGAAACGGCGTGGGATCGCACGCTCACGTTCTTCGGCCGGACGCTCTGGACGGAGCACGCGTAACGTAACGCCGCTTCCCGCGCGGCGACGGTACAAACGAAAACGCCACGGATTTGCGTCCGTGGCGTTTTCGTTTTCACCCCCCTTCGGGTGGGCCGACAAGCATGGCTTACCCGTTCGCTGCCGACGCGGGCGCTAGGACCGCCGCCTTGTCGTAGTCGACCGGTGCATCCGGCGCGCGCGGCGCTTCGCCTGCACGCTGGATCCACCCACCGCCGAGTGCGCGGTACAGGTCGACCAGGTTCGTCCAGCGTGCCAGACGCGCGCTGATCAGCGACTGCTGCGCCGAGTACAGATCCGTCTGCGCGGTCAGCACCGACAGATAGCTATCCACACCGTTCTTGTAACGCAGGTCCGACAGGTCGAAGCGCCGCTGCTGCGCGTGCTCGTTGCGCTCCAGCGCCGCGATCTGCTGGTCGTACGTGCCGCGTGCGGCGAGGCCATCCGACACTTCGCGGAACGCCGACTGGATCGCCTTCTCGTAGTTCGCGATCTCGATGCGCTTCTGCACGTTCGCGAGATCGAGGTTCGCGATGTTCTGCCCGCCCTCGAAGATCGGCAATGCGATGTTCGGCGCGAACGACCACGCCGCCGTGCCGGCCTTGAACAGGCCGCCCAGCGTCGGGCTTGCGGTGCCGAACGCGGCTGTCAGCGAGATGCGCGGGAAGAACGCCGCGCGCGCCGCGCCGATGTTCGCGTTCGCGGCCAGCAGCGTCTGCTCGGCCTGCATCACGTCCGGACGACGCGTCAGCAGATCCGACGGCAGGCCAGCCGGCACGTCCGTCAGCAGGTTCTGCGCGTCGAGCGGCATGCCGGCCGGCAGATCGTCCGGCAGCGGCTCGCCGATCAGCAGCACCAGCGCGTTCAGCGCCTGTGCGCGGGCACGCGCCTGCGCCTGCTGGTTCGCGAGCGCCGTCTCGACCACCGTCTGCGCCTGACGCAGCTCGAGCTCGGAGCCCGTGCCGTTGTCGAACTGCAGCTTGGTCAGGTCGTACGACGCCTGCGCGGTCTTCAGCGTGTCCTCCGTGACCTTCAGCAGGTCATCGGTCGACAGCAGCGTCAGGTACTGATCCGCCACCTGCGACACCAGCGAGATTTCCGACGCCTGCCGCGCGTACGACGTCGACAGGTACTGCGCGAGCGCCTGATCCTTCAGGCTCTGCACGCGGCCGAACAGGTCGAGCTCCCACGACGCCGACAATCCGACGTTGTAGCTGCGCGAGATCAGGGGCTGGCCCGTCTGCGATACACCGGCCGGGAAACGCTGGATGCTGCCCGTACCCGTACCGTCGAGCGTCGGGAACAGCCCCGCACGCGTGATCTGGTACTGCGCGCGCGCCGCCTCGATGTTCAGCACCGACACGCGCAGGTCGCGGTTGTTTTTCAGCGCGATCTCGATCAGCCGCTGCAGGCGCGGATCGACGAAGAACTCGCGCCAGCCGATGGCGGTCGCCGCCTGGCCGTTCGCGCTGCGCGCGCCGGCCGCGCCCGGCTGCGTCGCGTAGACGCCGCCGGCCGGGTACGCCTGCGCGACGGGTGCATCGGGCCGCTTGTAGTGCGGCGCCATCGTGCAGCCGGCGGCAAACAGCGCGGCAGCCAGTGCGGCCGCGGTTGCGGTCAAAGCATGTTTTTGCATCGTTACTGCCCCTTCGAATCGTGTGCGTCGTCGTGACCGCGCTGCAGGTCGCCCTGCACGAGACGCCATGCGTCGTCGACATTTTCCGTCTCGCCGCTGAAGATCGCGCGAACCCGCACGAAGAACATCGGGATCATGAAAATGGCGAGGAACGTCGCCGTGATCATCCCGCCGATCACGCCCGTGCCGATCGCGTGCTGGCTGGCCGAGCCCGCGCCGTTGCTGATCGCGAGCGGCAGCACACCGAGCATGAACGCGAGCGACGTCATCAGGATCGGGCGCAGCCGCAGGCGCGCCGCCTCGATCGCCGCACGCACCGGCCCCATGTTCCCGGCCGCCTGCAGATCGCGTGCGAACTCGACGATCAGGATCGCGTTCTTCGCGGACAGGCCGACGGTGGTCAGCAGGCCGACCTGGAAGAACACGTCGTTCTCGAGGCCGCGCAGCATCGTCGCGAGCAGCGCGCCGACCACGCCGAGCGGCACGACCATGATCACGGAGAACGGGATCGACCAGCTTTCATACAGCGCCGCGAGACACAGGAACACGACGAGAATCGAGATCGCATACAGGATCGGCGCCTGCGAACCGGACTGGATTTCCTGGAACGACAGCCCCGTCCACGAGTAGCCGATGCCTTCCGGCAGCTTGCTCGCGAGCGCTTCCATCGCGGCCATCGCCTGGCCGGTCGACTTGCCTTCCGCGGCCTGCCCCTGGATCTCGATCGACGACACGCCGTTGTAACGCTCGAGCTTCGGCGACCCGTAAATCCAGTGGCCGGTCGAGAACGCGCTGAACGGCACCATCCCGCCCGCGCTGTTGCGCACGTACCAGATGTTCATGTCCTCCGGCGTCATCCGGAACGGCGCGTCCGACTGCACGTACACCTTCTTGATCCGGCCGTCGGTATCGAGGAAGTTGTTCACGTACTGCGACGCCCACGCGATCGAGAACGTCTGGTCGATCGCCGCGGCCGTCACGCCGAGCGCGTTTGCCTTCTCGCGATCGATGTCGACCTTGTACTGCGGCGTATCGTTCAGGCCGTTCGGACGCACGAGCGCGAGCGCAGGATCCTTCGCGGCCAGCCCGAGCAACTGGCCGCGCGCGGCCATCAGCGCTTCGTGACCGAGGCCGGCGTTGTCCGTCAGCTCGAAGTCGAAACCGGCAGCCGTACCGAGTTCGGGAATCGACGGCGGGTTGAACGGAATCACCATCCCGTCCTTGTACGTCGAATAGTGCGCGAAGGTCCGGCCGATCAGCGCCTGCACCTTCTGGTCCGAACGCTGGCGCTGCTCGTACGGTTTCAGCTTCACGAACACGAGGCCCGCGTTCTGGCCGCGGCCCGCGAAGCTGAAGCCGTTGACCGTGAACACCGAGTCGACCACCTCCTTCTCGGCGGTGGTCAGGTACGTGTTGATGTTGTCGAGCGTCTTGCCGGTCGTTTCCTGCGTGGAGCCCGACGGCGTCTGCACGATCATGAACATGTAGCCCTGGTCTTCATCGGGCAGGAACGACTTCGGCAACCGCGCGAACATCACGCCGACCGCGAGGAACACGGCCAGGTAGATCACGAGCCAGCGGCCCGAGCGCTTGATCACGTGGTTCACGCCGCTCGTGTAGCGATCGCGGCTGCGATCGAACGTCCGGTTGAACCAGCCGAAGAAGCCCTTCTTCTCTTCGTGATGCCCCTTCTCGATCGGCTTGAGAATCGTCGCGCACAGTGCGGGCGTCAGGATCAACGCGACCAGCACCGACAGCACCATCGCCGACACGATCGTCAGCGAGAACTGACGATAGATCGCGCCGACCGAGCCGCCGGAGAACGCGACCGGCACGAACACCGCCGACAGCACGAGCGCCACGCCGACGAGCGCGCCGGTGATCTGGCCCATCGCCTTGCGGGTCGCCTCCTTCGGCGACAGCCCCTCTTCCGCCATCACGCGCTCGACGTTCTCGACCACCACGATCGCATCGTCGACCAGCAGGCCGATCGCGAGCACGAGGCCGAACATCGACAGCGTGTTGATCGAGAAGCCGGCGAGGCCCATGATCGCGAACGTGCCAAGCAGCACGACCGGCACCGCGATCGTCGGGATGATCGTCGCGCGCAGATTCTGCAGGAACAGGTACATCACGAGGAACACGAGCACGATGCCCTCGATCAGCGTCTTGACCACTTCCTCGATCGACAGGCGCACGAATGGCGTCGTGTCGTACGGGTAGTGCACGACGAGGCCATGCGGGAAGTACTTCGACAGCTCGTCGATCTTGGCCCGCAGCGCGTTCGCGGTCGCCAGCGCGTTCGCGCCGGTCGCGAGCTGGATGCCGAGGCCGGCCGTCGGCTGCCCCATGTACTTCGTGTCGAACGTGTAGTTCTCCGAACCCAGTGCCGCGCGGCCGACGTCCTTCAGGCGAACCTGCGAGCCGTCCTGGTTGACCTTCAGCAGGATGTTGCCGAACTGCTCGGGCGTGCGCAGCAGCGTCGATTCGGTGATCGTCGCCTGCAGCACGGTGCCCGGCTTCGCCGGCGTGCCGCCGATCTGGCCGCCCGCGATCTGCACGTTCTGCTGCGTGATCGCGGCCGTCACGTCGGTCGGCGTGAGGCTGTAGTTGGTCAGCTTGATCGGGTCGAGCCAGATCCGCATCGAGAACTGCGAACCGAGCAGCAGCGTCTGGCCGACGCCGTTCACGCGGCTCAGCGGATCGAGCACGTGCGAGGCCACGTAGTTCGTCAGGTCCTCCTTCGACATCCGGCCGTCCTCGGAGTTGAACGCGAACCACATCAGCCAGTTGCTGCTCGACTTCGTCACCTGCATGCCGAGCTGCTGCACGACCTGCGGCAGGTTCGGCGTCGCGAGCGACAGCTTGTTCTGCACCTGCACCTGTGCGACGTCCGGATTCGTGCCCGGCGAGAAGGTCAGCGTGATCGTCGCGTTGCCCGAATCGTCGCTCGTCGACGACATGTACAGGAAGTTGTCGAGCCCGCTCATCTGCTGCTCGATCACCTGCGTGACCGTATCTTCCACCGTCTTCGCGGAAGCGCCCGGGTAGTTCGCCTGGATCTGGATCGTCGGCGGTGCGATCGTCGGATACTGCGCGATCGGCATCTTGAAGATCGATGCGACGCCGGCCAGCATCAGCACGATCGCGATCACCCACGCGAAGATCGGGCGATCGATAAAGAACTTGGCCATGAAACGGACTCCCTGTTATTGCGCGCTCGACGCGGCGGCCGAACTCGCTGCGGCATTGGCCGCGGTCGTCACCGGCGCGGCGCTTGCCGGCGCGGCGCCTGCCGTTGCGGCGGATGCGGCGTCCGGCGCCGGGGCGAGCTGTGCGGCGACGGTCTTCACCGTCGCGCCCGGGCGCACCTTGTCGACGCCCTGTACGATCACGTGATCGCCCGCCTGCAGACCGCCTTCGACGATCCAGTTCGGGCCGTACGTGCCAGTCGTCGTCAACGGACGCATCTCGACCTTGTTGGCCGCGGTCACGACCAGCGCGATCGCCTGCCCTTTCTGGTCGTGCGTGACACCGATCTGCGGTACCAGGAACGCGTTCTCGTTCACGCCTTCCTCGATCCGTGCACGCACGAACATCCCCGGCAGCAGCACGCGGCCCGGGTTCGGGAAGATCGCGCGGATCGTCACCGAGCCGGTGGTCTGGTCGACCGTCACATCCGAGAACTGCAGCTTGCCGGCTTCCGAATAGGTCTTGCCGTCTTCCAGGATCAGCGACACCTTCGCCGCGCCCGGGCCGCTCGTCTTCAGACGGCCGCTCTGCACGTCCTGACGCAGCTTCAGCCCTTCGAGGCTCGACTGCGTGAGGTCGACGTACACCGGATCGAGCTGCTGCACCGTCGACATCAGCGTCGCCTGGCTCGCCTGCACGTAGGCGCCCGGCGTCACTTGCGAAATGCCGACGCGACCGGAAACCGGCGACACGACGTCCGTGTAGCCGAGGTTGATCTGCGCGGTGTCGACCGCCGCCTTGCCGGCCGCGACGTCCGCCGCGGCCTGGCCTTGCGTGGCGACCGCGTTGTCGTAGTCCTGCTTGCTGACCGCGTTCGCGGCGACCAGCACCTTGTAGCGCGCGACCAGTGCGTTCTGCGTGACGAGATTCGCCTGCGCTCTCGCGAGCGTCGCCTTCGCGCTGTTCAGCGCAGCAACGTACGGCGCCGGATCGATCTTGTAGAGGCGCTGACCGGCCTTCACGTCGGAGCCTTCGATGAATTCACGGCGCAGCACGATGCCGTCGACCCGCGCACGCACTTGCGCGACGAGGAACGCGCTGGTGCGGCCCGGCAGTTCGGTCACCGCCGGCACGGCTTGCGGCTGCACGGTGACGACGCCGACTTCCGGCGTGGGCGGCGGCGGCGCCGCTTCTTTTTTCCCGCACGCAGCCAGGAAAACGGCAGCCGTTGCGGCAGTGATTAAGCGGTATGGAACCCGTTCGACGCGCATGGAGCGACCTCTCACAATTAGACGACCTTCAATGGGAATCACCAGATCTCCTCATGGCCCTGACGCGCGGCGGACCTGCAGCGTCCTGTCCGCCGCGGATGCGGACACGTGTTGCGGATGTGCGTTGCACCCTGCGGAGCGTTCGTGTGCCGAACTGCTTCCGAAAAAAGAATGGCGCGCCCGCGGCCTTGGCGGGCGCGCGTTGCCGCGAGTTCGGCCAGACTGCTAGCGCGCGGGCCGGAATGCGGCGCCGGCGAATTCGATGAACGCGCGCGCGGCGGCCGGCAGCCGCGCGGCACGCGCATGCGCGAGCTTCAGCGTGACGGGCGCGAGCGGGTGGAGCGGGGCCACGCGCACCAGCGTGCCGGCCGCCAGATCGGCATCGACGAGATACGCGGGCAGCACCGCCGCGCCCATGCCGGCCACGGCCAGCCGCCGCGCCATCTCGATATGGCCGACGCCCGTATTGCCGGGCGCTACGCCGGATCGATTCCCGGCCGCGTGGTCGTCGTCGGCCGCCGGCAGCTCCAGCCGCACGGCCGCGATGTCCGGCCAGTCGCCCGACGCAGCCGCGCCGCCGTGCGCGGCGACATAATCGGGCGCCGCGACGCGCACGGATTCGTACGCGGCCAACGTATGCAACGCGTGCGCGCCGGACACCGGCATGCCGTCGGTCAGGAACGCGACGTCGATGTCCTCGGTCGTCAGGTCGACGTGGGCATCGGTCAGCGTCACGGTCGGCCGCACGTCCGGAAACCGGTGCACGAAACGATCGAGCAGCGCGCTCAACTGGCTGAGCCCGAACGCGACCGGCGCGGCCACGCGCAATACGCCTTCCGGCTTGCTGCCCATCGCGACGAAACGGCCGTCGATCTCGTCGATCGCACCGAGAATCCGCTCGACGCGCGCGAGATACAGCTCGCCGATTTCCGTCAGCGACTGATGGCTCGTGCTGCGTTGGAGCAGGCGCGCGCCGAGGCGCGTCTCGAGCGCGTCGACCAGCCGGCTCGCCATCGCCGTCGACACGCGCAACCGCGTCGCCGCCCGGCGAAATCCGCCTTCCCTTGCCACCGTCACGAATGCCCGAATCGATTGAAGTTGGTCCATTTGTCCGGATTTCCCTGCGCGGACGACTGCCCGTCTACCTGCACCCGCCGCCGCGCCGCAGCCGGCCCGCATCGGCCCGGCCAATGCGGCGGCCCCGACACCGGCTCCGCCGGGTCGGTCGGCACGTTCACGACGGGCACGCGGCGGCTTGCAACGGACGCAAACCCGCCTCGGCAAGCCCGATGCACGATCGTTCAATAGCAGTCCTGAGTCTTTCCCGGCGATTCGCGGCGACGACGCCCGCGGCAAGGCCGGCGGCGTCCGCGCATCACGCGGACGATGCTGCCCGTCTCATCCGGGCGCGCTGAATCGCATTTCCTTCAGCAGGTGCAATGGTAGGGAAACCACCGAAAAATGGCTTGCCCGATCCTGCGATTGTTTTGCCTTAATTTCCGAATTTGTGCGCCGCACATCGCGCAACGAGCGCGACGCGGCCGCCGACCGCGCAGATCCGGATGATCGGGCTAATTTCGCACAGGTTTAGGCAATCTCGCGCGCGCAACTGGCCGTACGATGTGACCGCCGCGCCTGCATGTCGACCGCGAATCGCAGCCGCGCGCATTGCATCGCCCACTCCGCCAACCGCTCACGCAACATGGAAATCGACGCCCGAACGCCGCCGCAACCGCGCACCCCGCCGGATCACGATGCTCGGTCGCCCGCCCGGTCACCCGCGGCCCGGCTCGCGGCGCTGATCGCCGCGTACGCACCGCACGACGGCATGTTCGACCTTCCGCTGCGCGGCATGCGCGTCGCGCGCGCTTGCGCGCCGTCGCCGCAGTGGAACCACGGCGTGCACCACGCGTGCCTGAGCATCGTCGGGCAAGGGGCGAAGTCGACGCGGGTCGGCGACGATACCTACACGATCGACGCATCGCGGATGCTGGTCACCACCGCCGACCTGCCCGTGACCGGACGCGTGACCCGTGCAAACCCGGCCGAGCCGTTCCTTTACGCGCAGCTCGAACTCGATCCGCACCGCATCGCGGCGCTCACGCCGGTCGTCTTTCCGCGCGGACTGCCGAAAGCCGTCGACTACGGCGCGCTCGACACGCTCGACGCGACGCCCGAAATCGTCGACGCCGTCGCGCGGCTGATGCAACTGATCGCCCAACCGGACGACCTCGACCTGCTCGCACCGCTGATCGTCGACGAGATCCTCATCCGGCTGCTGCGCGGCCCGTCGGGCGCGCGCGTCGCGCAGATCGGCGACGCCGGTTCGACGACCCAGCGCATCTCGCGCGCCGTCGCATGGATTCGCGACCACTACCTCGATCCGATGGCCGTCGACGCGCTCGCGCGACAGGTCGAGATGAGCCCGTCGACCTTCCACCATCACTTCCGTGCGGTCACGTCGATGAGTCCGTTGCAATGCCAGAAGGTGCTGCGGCTGCAGGAGGCGCGCCGCCTGATGTGCGTGTCGGCGATGGATGCGCGGCAGGCGAGCCGCAGCGTCGGCTATGTGAGCGCGTCGCAGTTCAGCCGCGAATACGCGCGGCTGTTCGGCGACGCGCCGGGCCGCGACGTCGCGAGGCTGCGCGGCGAAGCGGTGCCGCTGTCGCGTGTCGCGCCATGAACGGGTATCGCATGAAAACGCTTTCATAAGGACGTCCCGGGGCATGGGCATCATTCTCCGGAACGGTCCATGCACATGCATTCGTCGCCTGCCTTTAACGCAGGACTGCAAATCATTTACGTCGAGCCGAAAAACCGTGTGCAGTAGTCACGACCTTGCCTGAATCAGGATTGACGGGACGCGCAGCAAGCGTTCAACGCAGCCTCGTCGGCGGCCAGCATCTCCGGCACGCATTCCCGCAGGAAATCGACGAACGTGCGGATCTTCGCATCGAGATACTGACGCGACGCATACAGCGTATAGACCGTCAGCTTCTGCAGCCGGTAATCGGGCAGCACGCGCACCAGCGCGCCGCTCGCGAGCGCGGGCAGCGCCGCCGACATCGGCAGCGAGCCGATCCCGAGCCCCGCGCGCAGCGCGGTGCCGAGCGCATCGGCGATATTCACCTGGAAATCCGGCATCGGCAATTCGACCGTTTCGCGGCCGTTCGGGCCGTCGAGATGCCAGCGGTCGCGCGGAAAGAGCGGCGTGACGAGCCGCAGGCACGCATGCCCGGCGAGATCGCTCACCGTGCGCGGCGTGCCGCGCGCCTTCAGATAGGCAGGCGATGCGCACAGCACGCTGCCCACGTCGCCGAGCCGCTGCGACACCAGCCCCGAATCGGGCAGCTCCGTCGTGCTCAACTGCAGCGACACGTCGTAGCCTTCGTCGATGATGTCGGGCACGTGCTGCGACAGCGTCAGCTCGACCGCAACCGACGGATAGCGTTCGCGGTAACGCACGACCGCGGGCATCACGTAGGACTGGCCGAAACTCGTCGTCGCGTGAACGTGCAACCGTCCGGACGGCTTCGCCTGTGCATCGGCCGCCTCGGCTTCCGCTTCGTCGATATAGCCGAGGATGCGCTGACAGCGGTCGAGATAGCGCTGTCCGGCATCGGTCAGCGCGATGCGGCGCGTGCTGCGGTTGAGCAGGCGCGTGCGCAGATGCGTTTCGAGTTGCGCGACCGAACGCGACGCATAGGCCGTCGTGATGTCCAGACGCTGGGCCGCGCTCGTGAAGCTGCCCTCCTCCGCGACCCGGACGAAAATGCGCATCATCTGTAACGTGTCCATCGACCTGTCCCCGGGGATTGTCACGTCGCGCCGCCGTGCGGCCAGGGTGCCGGCAGCGCCGGCACACGCCGGTCTGGCGCGAATTGTGCGGAACAGTACAGCAGCGTTGCAGGCGTGTCCAGTTCGCCGTATGCGGCACGATCCGGATGCCGAATCGTGCCGTGGAGCCGCTCGCCGCACGGCATCCGGGGCGGGCGTAGATGCGTATCGAAGAGGCCGACACGCCGACGGCAGCGGTCGGCAAAAAACTACCCGCCGACCATGATCGCGCTCTCGATCGACGCCCTTCGCGTCTCGCGCGTTACGCGACGCCCGCCGCATCGAACGGATTGCGCAACACGATCGTGTCGTCGCGCTCCGCGCCGGTCGTGATCATCGACACCGGCGCGCCCGCCACGGCTTCGATGCGCGCGATGAAATCCTGCGCGGCGCGCGGCAGCGCCGCATGCTCGCGCACGCCCTTCACGGAGCCTTGCCAGCCTTCGAACCGTTCGTAGAGCGGCTTCGCGCGCGACTGCGCATCGAGGCTCGCGGGCAGATGGTCGACGCGTTCGCCGTCGAATTCGTAACCGACGCACAGCGCAATCGACTCGAAGCCGTCGAGCACGTCGAGCTTGGTGAGCGCCAGCGAATCGATGCCCGAGATCCGGACGGCCTGGCGCAGTTGCGCGGCATCGAGCCAGCCGCAGCGTCGCGGCCGGCCCGTGTTGACGCCGAACTCCTGTCCGCGCGCACGCAGCGTTTCGCCGGTGGCGTCCGCCAGCTCGGTGAGGAACGGGCCGCCGCCGACCCGCGTCGCATACGCCTTCGTCACACCCAGCACGTGGCCGAGCTTCGCTGCCCCGAGACCGGTGCCGGCCGCCGCGGCCGATGCCACGGTGCCCGACGACGTCACGAACGGATAGGTGCCCCAGTCGATGTCCAGCATCACGGCCTGCGAGCCCTCGAACAGAATGCGCTCGCCGCGCTCGGTCGCGTCGTTGAGGTCGGCCCAGACGGGGCGCACGAACGGCAGGATCTTCGGCGCAAGCGCAACCAGCGTCGCCAGCATCGCGTCGCGATCGTATTCGTCGAGCCCGAGGCCGCGGAACCATGCGTTGTGATGGTCGACGAGCACGTCGAGTTTGGCCGCGAGCCCGCCCGGTTCCGCGAGATCGCCGACACGCAGCCCGCGGCGCCCGACCTTGTCCTCGTAGGCCGGCCCGATCCCGCGCAGCGTGGTGCCGATGGGTTCGCGGCGCAACCGCTCCTGCGCCTGGTCGATCGCACGATGAATCGGCAGCACCAGCGTCGCGTTCTCGGCGATCGACAGGTTGTCCGGCGTCACCGACAGCCCGAGTTCGGCCATCCGCCCGATTTCCGCGAGCAGCGCTTCCGGGTCGAGCGCCACGCCGTTGCCGATCACGCCGCGCTTGCCGCGCACGATGCCGCTCGGCAGCAGCGCGAGCTTGTACGTGCGGCCGCCGACGACCAGCGTGTGGCCCGCGTTGTGGCCACCGTTGTAGCGTGCGACGAGATCGGCCTGTGCCGCCAGCCAGTCCACGACACGCCCCTTGCCTTCGTCACCCCATTGGGCGCCCACGACCACCACGTTCGGCATGCTCCGTACTCCATGTGAGAAATTCAGACACTGGTTCGGCCAGGTCGGCCGTTTGTGTGCCATATTGTCGGAGCCGGATCACCCGATCAAACGATTAAACCTGAACCATTGTGTGAGTAAATTTCACACGAAACGATGCAATGGCCCGACGCCTCCCTCCGTTGAATTCGCTGCGCGCGTTCGAAGCCGCCGCGCGGCTCGGCAGCTTCACGCTGGCCGCCGACGAGCTGTGCGTGACGCACGGCGCGATCAGCCGGCACGTGCAGCAACTGGAAGCATGGCTCGGGCGGCCGCTGTTCGAACGTCACAACCGGCGCGTCGAACTGACCGCGGCCGGCCGCGCGTACCTCGCCGAGGTCGGTGCTTCGTTCGACCGGATCGCGCTCGCCACCGCGCAGCACTTCGGCCACGCGCAGCAGCGCGTGCTGCGCGTCAGCGCGCCCGCGACGTTCTCGCTGCGCTGGCTCGTCCCGAAGCTGTCGTCGTTCCAGGTCGCGCATCCGGCCATCGAGGTACGGCTGTCGACGTCGAACGAGCCGATCGACAAGCTGCGCGACAAGGTCGACCTGATCGTTCGCGGCGGCCCGCAGGCCATCGACGGGTACGTCGCGGAGGAATTCCTGTCCGAAGTCCGGCTGCCGGTGTGTGCGCCGAAGTTGCTGGAGGGCCGGTCGCTCGAGACGCCTGCGGATCTCGCCGGCTTCACGCTGTTGCACGCGGCAACCTATCCGGGCATGTGGCCGGAGTGGCTCGCGGCCGCCGGGCACCCGAATCTCGTACCGCGGCAGTCGCTCACGCTCGAGCATTTCTACCTGACGCTGCAAGGCGCGCTCGACGGGCTCGGCGTCGCGATGGGACCGATCGCGCTCGTCGCGGACGACATCGCCGAAGGCCGGCTCGTGCAACCGTTCAGCGAACCGGCGCTGCCGCCGTGGCGCTATTTCACATACGTGGCGTCCGTGCGGGCGGATGACGACGCCATACGCGCGTTCAAGGACTGGCTGAAGGCAACGGGAAGCGCGACTGCGTCGGGTGGACGGCGCTGACTACTTTCGCATGCCCGTCGAGCACCTTCCTTCGTGACATCAAGGATTCCGAATCAAATCGGGGAAATGTGCGGAACAGATTTGCCTTCGCGCGTCGCTCGATCGCGACGCACGCGGCAAGCCGCGGATCGAACCGTGGCTTGCCGCCGGACGACGCTTACTGGCTTGCCGCGCCGGCCTTCTTCTCCGCGTTCTGCAGGTTCTGCGGATAGTTCGGATCATTGGCCGCCGGCTTGTAACCGGCATCTTCGAGTTTCTTCAGCTCGGCGGTGTTCTTCGCACGCGCGGCCTTGTGTTCAGCCTTGCGTTTGGCCCGAGCGGCCTTGCGCGCTTCGCTCTTCGCGGCCTTGGCGTCCGCTGCAGCCGGTGCGCTGGCGGTTTCCTGCGCAAAGGCCGGAACGGCCGAGCCGAACAGGAAAGCGGCTGCGGTAGCAGCCAGCGTGAGTTTTCTGATCTGGATTCGCATCGCTGAACTCTCTTTTTTGATGACCATCACGGTTTGAAAAACCATCGAGATACCGCCCCTGCCCTGATCGGTCGTCATGCCGCGATCAGGACCTGTGCATCATAACCGTGTCGCAAGAATTGTGGCGCCAACGTGCAGACGGAATTGGGGATACACGTATGGGAGACGACGTGGTTCGTGCGCTCGATGGCGGAGTAGCTGGACGCGACACGACGCGCAGCGCCGACGATTGTTTCACTGGTGGTGATATCGACACGCTCATGCGCGACGTGAAGATCGTCGCGCTCGCATGATCACCGCAGCAGCAGTCGATTCGTGAGTCACATTATCGTTCGACGCGGCTCGAGCGACGGTTCCTCCCATAAACGACCACGATTCGGTTCTTCGGCGATCAGGACGATCACGTTGTGTCGTTGTGTCGTTGCGGTGTGCGGTGACTGATCCTGCAGGTCTTGCGGCACTGTGGTGGAGACGGTTACCTGTCTGTGGAGGCAACGCTCGTTGTCGGCTGACAGGTCTGACAAAAAAGGCGGAGGCCTGTGCGAACGGTAAAGACGTCGGCCCGATTGGTTGCACGAATGCGCTGAAACCGATCATGAACGAGCAGCGCTCGGCTGGGGAATATGCCGACGGCGATAAAGCTTGCCGGTCCGTGCAACCGGGCTTGCCGACGCGTCAGGCATCACACATGGATGCCGATCGTTTCTGGTTTGCTCCCATCGACGGTTCCTTATGTGGACGAAGCGGCGAACTGCACAGTTTGCTTATACCTGTGCGTTGCCCGTTCGGTGAGCTTTTACGGGATTCCGGTTTTTTGGAAGGTGAGCATGTTCGGGAGCGTCGTGGAATTCAATTGCAGTGAGCTTCGGCAGCGACGACATCTTCACGTTGGCTCGCAACGACGTCGATGAAACCGTCCGGATCGGTCCTAGGGGACCGGCACACTGTGCGGCGGCATCCGGTGCCCGATTCATTTTCTGGGCCGCGGCGTGGTCCGTGTCTCTCATTACCTGTGACGGGCACAGCATCACTTTTCGGGTGAGGGACTCCAAAGGTAGAAAAACGGAAGGGACGCGGGATGAAAAACAGCTCGGAGAAGATTTCTCGCGGCACAGTCCACAGGCTAAATTTGGCGGGCGGCGTCACAGGCGATCGACAAAACTTTGTCCACAGACGCGGCAGCGCGAGTACAAAAAACCATTCGCAGGCGGTCCAGGATGATTTCGAACTGCCGTGGAGGAGAGGGACGGGATCTGTGCCAGTGGTCAGTCACAGGAGCCAAGGCGTCACGAGGCAGGTTTTTGGGTCCCATAAACGGGAACCTCTGCGCCGAATTCGGGGATTTCCTCCCATAAGTTTCTACGTTTCGGTGTTTGTGAGTGGGCACTCACCTCTTCGGGAGGCCTTGTCAGGCCTGAAGCCTTGCTGCAACGGGGCGTCAAACAGGGCCGAGTCAGCCTGTATCGGAGGATCTTGACGGTGGCTGTCCCACAGACGGCTCCCATTGGTAGCGGTTTATGGGGTTCGTCTTTCTGTGCAAGCACACGTGTGTTTACATCTTTGGTAAACCACGTTTACTTCTTTAACTACTTTTAGACGGCTCACAGCCTTGTCCAGCAAGGGTTTGAGCGGTGTTCGGTACCCATTTATGGGAGCACAGGTGGAAGGGTTTGGGGCTTCAGGTCTGTGGATTTGGGGGTTGGGGTACCGTGTTGTGGGGAATCAGGGTTGTGGATATGGGGCGAACGTATCCGGTTATGGGAAATCGACCGCGAAACGCGTTGGGTAGCCGCCTATGGGAACACATGAAGGTAGCCTTTTATGGGGTACTTTTCTTGGTCGTGAGTGGGATGTGTGCACAGTGATTTTCTTCGGGTAGCCAGTTATGGGGAATCTCGAAGGTACCTGTTTATGGGAGCCGGTCTCGATCAATTTGGCAACCTTCGCTCAAGCGCCCCATGAAGCTTTCCCATAGACAGGACCGGGGCCACGGATAGGTTACCTTTTATGGGGAAACCAAATGGTTGCCATCTATGGGAGCGATTTCCACCATCAAGCCGGAAAGCAACTCGGTCGACCACGCTGACAGGTACCCTCCTATGGGAAACGCTAAAGGTAGCAAGTTATGGGAGAAAAGCGCGGTCGTGTTGCAGGGCATCACGACTCCTCCCGGCGATCTCGATTCTGCGTTTTTGCCCCCATGGATGGATACCTTCGTGTGGCAAATCTTGTGCCGGGTTTCCCCTGTCCGGACAGGAAAGGTAGCGGCTTTTGGGAGGAATTTTGATCAAAAGGTAGACGGATATGGGGTTCCTCACAAATCTCTCAACACGAACTTTTCCTTCCATATCCGATACTTAGATCAGATAGTGAAAGTGATGCTGGAGCAAGGACGTTGCTCCGTAGCGCGAAAAGGTATAAAGTCCGCTCTCAATAAGGCAACCTTACCCGGACACCACGATGCCGCGCAAGCCCGCAAGCAAAGGCTCAGACAAACAGGTTTCGCTGTTTCAGACACCCGAGCCTCCCGACTTGCTGCGCAAGGCGGTCCAGGCGATTCATATCGCACCGAAGTCGGGAAAGATCGGTCTGCAGCAGCGCAAGATGTTCAGCTCGCTGATCAAGAACGCGCTTCGGCAGGAGGCGTTCGAGCCGGGCCGGACGAGCTTCTCGATCTCGATCGCGTCGCTGTCGCACGAGAGCGGGTTGAACAGCAACAACACGAAGTACGTGAAGGACACGGTCAACTCGTTGATCAGTACCGTCGTCAACTGGGACTACCTGGCCGCGGACCGTTCGACGGTCTGGAAGGCGTCGGGCCTGCTCGCCGGCGCGGAGCTCGAGCAATCGGTGCTGAAGTACAGCTTCTCCGACCAGATTCGCAGCGAACTGCTCAATCCCGAAATCTACGCGCTGATCGATATGCGGATCGCTCGCGAGTTTCGCCGATCGCACTCGCTCGCGCTGTGGGAAAACACGGTGCGCTACGAAGGGATCGGCATCACCGCGAAGATTCCGCTGCCGAAATTCCGTGACCTCATTCTCGGCCAGGACAAGGCATCGCAGTCGTACAAGGAATACAAGCTGTTCAAGAGCAAGGTCCTGGTGCCGTGCATCCAGGAGGTGAACGAAGTATCGGACCACACGCTCGAGCTGATCGAACACAAATCCGGCCGCAGCGTGGAGGCGGTGCAGTTCAAGGTGACGCGCAAGCAGAGCACCGATACGGTCGAAGATGGCGACGTCAAGAACGAAGCGCTGGTCGAGGAAGTCGCGAAGTTCGGCATTCCGCGCTCGGAAGCGCGTCGACTGATCACGCAATACGGCGTGCAGCGCATCAAGGCGGCGATCGCCTATACGCTCAATCGGACGACGAAGAAGAATGCGGCGCCGGTCGACAACGTCGCCGCGTACTTCCGCAAGGCGCTGACGCACGGTTACACGCTGGCCGACGGGCAGGGAACCGAAGCGGCCGCGCCGGCGAAGGAATCCGCGCAGAGCAAGCAGGAACAGATCCGCGACAAGTATCTGGCGGCGAAGGTCGAGGAAGCCGGCGCGTATTTCCGCGAACTGGAGATCGACGACCAGACCAAGCTGATCGAGCGTTACAACGAGACGGTGGCGGGTTCGAAGGACCTGACGCTGTCGCCGAAGAAGAAGGCGAGCAAGCTCGCGCAGACCAGCTTCTTCCGATGGCTGGCGCTCGATACGTGGGGCGAGCCGACTTCGGACGACCTGCTGGAATTCCTGCTCAAAAGCAGTCTCGCGGGCAACTGAACGAGGCCTCGCTGTCGTGCGCGCTGCGAAGCGGACCGTGTTGCGGTCCGGCTTCGCGGCGCAGCGCGAGGGCGAGGCCTTTTGCCGG
This sequence comes from Burkholderia sp. BCC0044, assembly GCF_902832955.1. Lineage (NCBI taxonomy): Bacteria > Pseudomonadati > Pseudomonadota > Betaproteobacteria > Burkholderiales > Burkholderiaceae > Burkholderia > Burkholderia sp. BCC0044. Next base: position 40,092 of record NZ_CADFDO010000004.1, read on the forward strand.
GGACGCGTTACTTTGGCGCGGCCGCCGCCAGATCGGCGACGTACGCGTCGATGACGGTCTTGAGCTTGTCGGCAAGCGCTTCCTGGTGGGATGCGTCGACGCCCTTGAGCTGCAGGTCCAGACGCCCGTCCGGATACGTCTTCAACTGGCCGATCGCGCGCGATTCGAGCGCGAAGTCATGACGAACGCTGTAGCGCGTGCGTCCGGCCTTCTTGGCGCCGTCGCTCTGCGTACGCAGGAAATTCTCGAGATCGCGGACGGATTTTTTCCGGTCGATCACGGCCGTCAGCAGCCGGTCGGCCGTCGGCTCGCCCAGGCGTTCGAAGATCAGCTTCAGGAAGTACGCGGCCTGCAGGCCGACCACGTCGTTCGCGCCGGCCATCCGCTCCAGTAGCGTGTTCGGCAACGCGTTCAGCGACAGCGTCTTGCTGATCGACGCCTTGTCCTTGCCGATTTTTTCCGCCAGCGTGTTCTGGTCGGCAAAGACCTTCTCGTCGAGGAGACGTTTCCACGCGACCGCATCGTCGAAGATCGTCTGGCGCTCGTGATCGTGGTTCGCCCGATACGCGATCGTATAGAGCTGCTCGGGCGTGTGATCCGTGCGGAACGTCGCATTGATCGTTTCGTCGCCGTTGATGCTCGTCGCACGCAGCCGGCGTTGCCCGTCGATCACGACGAGCTTGCCGGGAAACTCGGGGAGCCGCGTGACCTTGATCGGCTCGATCTGCCCTTCCCGTTTCAACGTCAGCGCGAGCTCGTGCAGGCTCGACTCCGAGTAGAACACGCGCGGGTTGAACGGGTTCGGGATGCAGTCCTTGACCAGCACCTTCTGCGGCGCACCCAGATCGGGCGTACCGGCGGGTGCGGCTGCCGCCGGGGCACTGGCCGGCGCCGCTTCGACGACGGCAGCCGGTGCGGCCGCCGGCTCGGGCAGCCGCGTTTCGAGTGCCGCGTTTTCCTGCGCGAGTCCGCGCAACAGGCCGGCTGCCAGATGCAGGTTGCCGGTCGGCTTCTTGTCTTTCGAGGTGTCCTTAGCCATGGGCGGCTCCGGTAGCGCGCGTCGACGCGATGTATTGGGCCATTTCCGTGACCAGCTTTTCGATCTCCGCGCGGGCTTCCTTCAGGCCCTTCAGGTATCGATTGTGGTGATGGATCGTGGTGCCGAGCGCGAACGTCTGACGATAGACCTCGCGTTGCGCGATCTGGCTGTCGAGCAGATGCTCCCCTATTTCTTCAGCCCTTAGAATTTTTAAAATTTCTTCACGCATTTTAGTTTTTCCATTAACGCTATTCAGCATTAATGCGGAAGAAAGTTGAGGATTTCGAACGGCGCGCATCGACTCGATCATGCGGATCATCGCGACAGTGCTGTACAGATCGGCCGGCGACGGCGAAAGCGGCACCAGGCAGAAGTCCGCCACTTCGAGGACGGATGCAATCCGCGGATCCTCGAGGTTGCCGGGGCAGTCGACGACGATCACGTCGAAGTTCGCATCCTGCTTCTTGATCTCGCCGCCGATGCCGCGGCCGGCTGGCGCCAGCGACAGGACCGTCATCGGGAGTGTGTTCTCGCCACTCGTGACCCAGCGGACGGAAGTGCCTTGAGGGTCGGCATCGATCAGTGCGACCTTGTTGCCGCCGGCTTCGAACGCAGCCGCGATGTTGACGGAAATGGTTGTCTTTCCAGTCCCACCTTTTTGATTACTGACGGCGATCTTGAAAGCCATAGAATTCCTCCAAGGAGTTTTGCGTAATATATGCAATTACTTCTAAGATGTCCAGAAAAGCGGTCGATGTCGTGGATGTTTTATTGATCGTTGTGGTTGTTACGTGACAAATAGGTCAAATGGCGAGGGCGCTATTGGCAGCTAAAGGCTAGAAAAGCCGGTTTCGATTACAAAAGAACGAGCTACAAACGCCGGCGAACCCTACTGTCTTTGAGATCGATAGCGAAATCTTCGCGCAGAGACTTGGCGTCCGGTCGGGCGCTGGTCTCATTCGAAACCCGATACGGCTCCGTGTTGTTTATGTTGTCAGTCGCGTGGAAACAGGCAGTTGTCACGTGACAAGCCGCCGAACACTGGAATCCTCTTGGGCGTACATCGCAGGGAAGTCTTCAATGCAATTACAACCGGGGCTGCGGAGGGATTGCTTTACTTCAATTGCCGATGCACGGCCCGTGACCACCTATGCTTATCTGGCAACGAGGATGAGTTGTCACGTGACAAACGCCTCCAAGCGCGCATCCCGGTAGCGACTTTGCCACCATCAAGGAATAGTCCCGGGTGGTGGCCGATGCTCAGCGCGGAAGAGGCATATTGTTCAGGACGAAAGGTGTCACCATTTGCTTTTGCTCTCTACGGCTCGTCAGTGAATCGGTGAGTTGTCACGTGACAACAGGAGCCGATGTTTTCAGTTTCGGTGGGGCTATATGAAGTGAAGGGTCCCAGCGGCATTGGAGCGCTTGGGGTAGCGAGATCCGGACGTGATTGGCGCGTTGCTTGATTGCCCGATCGCCGCGCGTACGCTCGGGTACGATCGCGATCGCGATCGCGATCGCGATGGCGCTGAGCGACTGCTGAGGTGCGCTCTGAGGGAGATATCGCGATGATTTGATGTGTCCCCATTTAGGCGGAGTGTGACCTGCGGCGTTGCTACTTGTGTCGGCCGATAGGGCAGGGGGCTGGTTTCGTGGCACGTATCGAGTAACCTCCACTGGAGATGCCCCACATGCAAGAGGTCACCGCGTATATGAGCCGCAATTGGCGCTAAATCCACGTGTCAGAGGCGCGTGACAACTCAAACGCGTTCGGTCGTGAAACATTTTCTAAAAATCGATGCTCGCCAGAAATCCTTGTGTGGCAATGGTTTGCGCCATATTCTTCATGCTGTTTCACGCAAAGTGAGCAGGGCGGCACACGGAAATGGGGGCGTATGCTTTTTCAGCGCACCGGCATTGAAAGCCGGTACAACCCCCATCGAATTTGTCGCAAATAATACGTGATTCGTGGTTTTTGATACGTTTCACAATGGGGCCTCCATGGAGGCCCTCGATGTGTCGAAAGATCAGTGCACAGCCGGGTCGCGTCGAGCCGGCAATTCAGCACAAGGCGCGCCGATATTTGGAGCCAGTTGTCACGTGACAACGCACGCGTCTGTCGCACGATTCTTGGAGTCGCCGAGCATCGCGAGAAGAAAGCTGACTCGCGGCATTTGCGGCCAGGAATCTGGAGCGCGGCCGGTACAACGTAGTCTCCGGGAGACTCCTCGGGGAGACGGAGGGAGTCCACTCGACCCCGTATGCGAGAAGCCAATCCCGCCCTGCACCTTGCGGATCCGGTCAAAGCCGGTACAACTCTATCGTCACCGATCGCGATCAATAACTCGCCACGATCGACAGGGCGACGTCCGCGCCACCTCGCAGGCTGTCGATATCCCTTCGCGGAGAATTACCGAACAGCCGACTATATTCCCGGTTGAACTGCGTCGCGCTCGCATACCCGACCCTGAACGCCGCCGATGCAGCATCAAGCCGCTCTGCCAGCATCAGCCGACGCGCCTCGTTGAGCCGTATCCATTTTTGATACTGCAGCGGACTCATGCCCGTGAGCTGACGGAAGTGGTGATGGAAGGTCGAGCTGCTCATCTGAACCTGCGCCGCGAGATCGTCGACGCGCAACGACTCGTCATAGTGAGCGCGCAGCCATCGGATTGCGCGTGACACGCGGTTGCACTGACTGCCGGTGGACGCAATCTGGCGCAGGCGGGCGCCCTGGTCGCTCGTCAGCAGCCGATAGTAGATTTCCCGCTCGACGTACGGTGCGAGAACGGCGATGGCGTTCGGGTCGTCCAACAGCGCGAGTAACCGGTTCAGCGCGTCGTACAGCGGTTCGGTCATGTCGCCGACGACGAGCCCGCGGCCTGCCGGCACATCGTCGTGATCCGGCGCAACTTGCATCATCAGTTCAGCCATGACGCGGAAATCGAGCTTGAGGCCGAGCCCGAGAAACGGTTTGTCGGGGCTGGCCTCGATGATCTGCGTCGAACCGGGCAGATCGAGAGACGTGATCAGAAAGCGGTCGGTGTCGTAGATGTAGGCATCCCCGCTCTGCATGACGCGCTTCGCGCCCTGCACGACGAGGCCGAAGCTCGGCTCGACCATGCATTCCATCGGCAGCGTCGGCGCTTCCCTTCGATGAAAGCTCAGGTTGGGAATGGCCGTGTTGAGGTGATCGACACCTTCGGTCCATCTCGCGACGCGCTCCGCGAGCGTCTGCCGCAGGTCGCTTTCGCGGCTGCCGCGCGTCGAACGGTGGCCTGCCTGGTCGAATGCCGCGACGGAGACGTCATCGTCTCGTTGGCTGGGTATGTATCGGACGGGTACCGGATGCATGACTTCTCTACTCAGGTAATCGGGTCGACAGGCACGCCGTCGACGTGCAGGGGAGGCCGGCCACGCGCGCACCACCTGGAGTCGCGGCAGCCATCTTCCCGGAAGGCGCGCCACGACTGGCGGACTACTTCGTCGCCTGCGATGCGCAGAACTGCCAGCGTCGCGATTTCGCCGCCGGCGCTGCCGCGCGCTCGTCGACCGTGCGCCACCAGCGCTCGCCGCGATGCGGCGCGTCGAGATCGAGGCGTTCGCCCATCCTCGGTGTCGACAGCTCGATGCCGCGCACGAGCGCCAGCGCCGTGACACGCTCGAACGGCTCCTGCCAGCGATGCATCGCGAGGTCGAACGTGCCGTTGTGGATCGGGATCAACCAGCGCCCGCGCAAATCGATGTGCGCCTGCACCGTTTCTTCCGGCTGCATGTGCACGTACGGCCATTGCGCATCATAGGCGCCCGTTTCGATCAGCGTGACGTCGAACGGCCCGAGGCGCTCGCCGATCTCCCGGAAGCCGTCGAAATAACCCGTATCGCCGCTGAAGAACAGGCGCAGGTCGTCGTCGACGATCACCCACGATGCCCACAGCGTGCTATTGCCGTCGAACAGGCTGCGCCCGGAGAAGTGCTGGGCAGGGGTTGCCGTCAGCGTCAGCCCGGCCACGTCCACGCTTTGCCACCAGTCGAGCTGGCGGACCTTGTTCGCGTCGATACCCCATTCGATCAGCCGATCGCCGACGCCCAGCGTCGTCACGAACACGCCGGTGGTGGCGGCAAGCGCGAGCACCGTGTCGCGATCGAGGTGATCGTAATGATCGTGCGACAGGATCACGCCGCGCAGCGGCGGGAGATCTTCCAGCGCGATCGGCGGCGCATGAAAGCGCTTGGGGCCCATGCGCCGAAACGGCGACGCACGCTCGGCAAACACCGGATCGGTCAGCCAGAATTCGCCGCGCAGCTTCAGCAGCAGCGTCGAATGGCCGAGCCGGTACAAGCTGCGATCGGGCGCCGCGTCGAGTTCCGCGCGGGTCAGCGAATCGACCGGCAACGCGCCGGCGGGCACGGTATGACGCGGCTTGTTGACGAGCATGTTCCAGGCGATTCCCAGCGTCTTGCCCAATCCTTCGGCGGGCCGCGGCGCGACATTGGCAAAGCGCTCGCCATTGTGCTGCGGCGAACTGCCGGACAGCGTGCGACCACGGCGGGCGGCCGCAAAGCCCAGAATGCGGTGAATCAAAACGAGAGGCGATGCCATGTCGGTTCGTCCGGAAAATAAAGTATACTAAACAGTGTAGTTTATTTTTGGAATAAGTAAACTGCCCGGTGTAAAATTTCTGTATGGATACCAGCACTCCCCCTCAGCGTCTGACTGACCGAAAGCGCGCGGCCATCATCGATGCGGCGATCGAGGAATTTCTCGCCGCGGGCTACGATGCGACGAGCATGGATCGTATCGCTGCGCGCGCGGACGTGTCGAAGCGCACCGTCTATAACCACTTCCCGGGTAAGGAGACGCTGTTCGCCGCGATCCTGAACAAGTTGTGGGACGCGACCCGGACCGGCAGTTCGCCGACCTATCGCGCCGACGTGCCGCTGCGCGAGCAACTGCTCGCGCTGCTCGACCGCAAATTGCGCTTGATGAACGGCGAGGCGTTTCTCGCGCTGGCGCGCGTCGCGATCGGCGCGGCCATCCATTCGCCGGAACGGGCGCGCGACATGGTCGAACGTCTCGGCGAGCGCGAGGAAGACGTCACGGTCTGGGTGCGCGCGGCTGCGGCGGCCGGCCGCCTGACCGTCACCGACCCGGTGTTCGCCGCGCATCAGTTGCATGGCGCCGTGAAGGCATTCGCGTTCTGGCCGCAGATCACGATGGGCCAGCCGCCGCTGACCGCGCAGGAGCAGCAGAAAGTTGCGGAATCGGCTGCCGACATGTTCCTCGCGTACTACGCGCGACCGGACGACGGCGCCGCATCGCATCGCACGCAAGACTGAACGCGCATCCGGAAGCATCCGGACGCGCGGGCCAATCGAAATCGTTGCGATGCGCGAAACCGGCCCATCCGCGCAAAACGAACGCGAAATGGCACCTGCCCGTGCCGACCGGCCCAAACCCGGCGAACCCGTCGGCGCACCCGAAGCCGACTGCGAGCAACGACCCATGAAAACGCTGTTGATCGTCTATCACACGATGACCGGAGGCACGCGGCAGATGGCCGAAGCGGCCGCCGGTGCGGCTCGCGAGCAGCCCGGCGTCGACGTCAGGCTGCAGCGCGCGGACGCGACGAGCGCCGACGACGTGCTGGCCGCCGACGCGTACCTGTTCGCGACGCCGGAGAATCTTGCGGCGATGTCCGGGCTGATGAAGGATTTCTTCGATCGCTGCTACTACGCGGCGCTCGATCGCGTGAACGGCCGTCCGTATGCGGCGATGATCTGCGCGGGAAGCGACGGACAGAATGCATTGCGCCAGATCGACCGGATCGCGACCGGATGGCGGCTGAAGAACGTCGCGCCCGGCCTGATCGTCTGCACGCATGCACAGACGCCGGAGCGTATTCTCGCGACGAAGACGATCGACAGCGACGAACTCGCGCGCTGCGCCGAACTGGGTGCGGGGCTTGCCGCGGGGCTGGCACTGGGCGTTTTCTGAGGACGGATACGGCGGCGCAGATCTGACGAAGCGACACAGGCAGGATCTGCGGCTGTTCGCGCAATACGGATTCCGCACACGACGCCGAACCGCCGAGTGCCGGCGCGCTAGCTGCCCTTTGCCGTTGCCGAAGGCCGGTGGTATTCGGGCCAAAGTCGTTTCACGAGATCGCGCGATGCGCCGTATGCGTAGCAACTGTCGATCTTGAGCGGCTTGCCTTCGCTGTCGCGGTAATCGAGCGACGATCGCCGCATGCCGACCATCGTCTGGTAGGCTGTCGTGGCGATCGGGCCGAGCAATTCCTTCAGGTGCGTGCACGTATCGCAGGACGGCAGGCGCTTGCGAACCTCGCTGTTCCAGCCGGCGCCGATGGTCAATCCGACGAGCGCCTGCAGCGAGTCGCCGCCGCCCGGACACTGCGCATACGGATGCGAACGGATGAACGTGGATACGGCGCGCACGACCATGTCGACGTCGAAGACCAGCGTCACGCCGAGATCGTGGAGCGGCGTCAGCGCCGCGACCGTGCGCGCGCCACCGGGCGGCGTGAAATCGCGGGTCTTGCGGTCCGCGAGGCAGGCCGTCACTTCGAACAGGCCATCGCTGCGCCGATAGCCGCGCATGTCGATCTGCCGATGGTGAAGCTCCTCGCGCGTGATGCCGTCGTGCGCGGCGTCGTCTTGGGAAACCATGCATCCGCTCCGTCTCTTGTAACCGGGTCTTTTCGCAGGCAACGGGACGCGCCCGGCGGGCCGGGCGCGCGATGAAAAGCAGGCGGGACATGCTGCCAACGAAGTCGATTCGGCCATACTACGCACTTTCCGAGATCTTCGTCCGCGACGCGATCGATGCGGACGCAACGAGTCGTGTATCGAAGCCGGAGCAAACGAGGGTCGGGCGGAGGGCGCGCGACGTCGGGGGCACGCAACACGTCGCGGATGCGATACGACGCTGTTCGATGTCCGTCGTACGGTAGATCCTGCGTCGGGCGTCCGCCGGCCCCGATTTCCGGCGTGATCGCGAATGGCGTGACATCCGGAAACGTATCCCTATAATGCGCAACACGACCGCGCGGACGTATTGTCGGCGCCGCGGATCGGGCAAATGCAGACCGGCGAGTCAACCGGCCGTCCCGCGTACCGGTATACTTCCACTCCTGCCTTGTCCGGCATCGAGGCCGGGTGCCTGAAAACAGAGTGGCGTGCGCGATGCGGCCCCGTAGTGTTCCGCACCGGCGGCAGGCCGGCCGCACGCATGGCGGCAGAGCTTTCATGCCGCGCGGCATGGCCGCACGAACCACACCTTATATTCCTGGTGGATTGAATTTATGGGTTTTGAACAACTTGCCGAATTGCGGGCGCAGCTCGCAGCGAAGGCCAAGCAGGAGCGCAACGCGAAGCGGCCGGCTGCGCCGACGGACGCAGGCGCGAAGCCGAAGTCCGGCGACCAGCCGCCCCGTGGCGCCAAGCCGGGTGCCGGCGCGAAGCCGCAGCATCGGGCGAAGCCTGCTTCGGCGAAGCCGTCGGCGCCGGTCGATCCGGTCATCGTCGCAATCGGCAAACTGCAACGGAAGTTTCCGCGCGCGTTCCCGAAGAATCCGGCCCCTAAAGTGCCGCTCAAGGTCGGCATCTGGGACGATCTCGCACGCGAAGCGCAGGCCGTCGGCCTCAACGAAGCGGAACTGCGCGAAGCGATGTCGACGTGGTGCCGCGGCAACCGCTACTGGTCCTGCCTCGTCGAGGATGCGGTGCGCGTCGACCTGCAGGGCAACGAAGCCGGGCGCGTGACGCACGACGACGCGGCGCGTGCGCGCCGCCTGAAGGCCCGCCGCCCGGGCAAGGGCGCCGGACAATCGGCGAAGGGTGCGCCGCAGCAGCCGAAGGCCGAGCAACCGACCGACGCCGCTGCCGCGCCGCAACCGGCGCAAGCCGAAGCGGAAGCGGAAACGAAGGTCCAGACCGACGCCGCGCCGCAGGTCGAGCAGCAAGCGGCCGGCAACGAGTAATCCGCACCACGCGTACCCGCATGCAAATCGCATGCGACGCATGACACGACAGACCGACCTGCCTCGACAGAGGCAGGTCGGGACTGCCTCCACCGGCGCCGAACCTGCCGGTACATCCTCTCCCTGCCCAATAGACCACAATAGACCACGCGACCGGACGACTCACATTCGTCGATCAGCCTCGGCACGCATGATATTTCGATTGTTTCGCCTGCGTTCAAATACTTCGCAGCCCTGAATAATGGGGCGAACCGACCAGAAAATTCGCGTTGCGAAGTGATGAAACGGAACGTGTCGAGAAACGTGCGAGCGATTTCGTCTGCCCGTCGCGACAAAATGGCGCGCGATAATCACGACTGGATCGTCAGGCCGCGGGCGAGCCCACCGCCGCGATACAACCAGCCTTTCGACAAGTAAGGCAAGCCCGCCTCGACCGAAAGCCCCGCTTCGTCAACATCAGTTCAACCGAGACCATGAACCCGAGACATTCCGCGATTGTCGTCGCGCTCGCCGCCGCCGCGCTGTTCGGCGCCGCGACACCGCTCGCCAAGGCGCTGATCGGCGCGATGTCGCCGTTCATGGTTGCCGGCCTCTTCTATCTCGGCAGCGGCGTCGGGCTCGGCATCGGGATTCTGCTGCGCGGCTGGCACAGCCGACGCGCGCCGGCCGCGGACGCCGCGCCGCTGCAGCGTGCGGATCTGCCGTGGCTGGCCGGTGCGATCGCGGCGGGCGGCGTGGCCGGTCCGGCCCTGCTGATGCTCGGGCTGTCGAGCACGCCGGCGGCGACGAGCGCGTTGCTGCTCAACCTCGAAGGCGTGCTGACGGCCGTGATCGCGTGGGTCGTGTTTCGCGAGAACGTGGATACGCAGGTATTCCTCGGCATGGTGGCGATCGTCGCCGGCGGCACGCTGTTGTCGTGGACGCCGGGCCGGGCCGGCGTGCCGGTCGGCGCGCTGCTGATCGTTGGCGCATGCCTGTGCTGGGCGATCGACAACAACCTGACCCGCAAGGTGGCCACGAACGACGCGATGGTGATCGCATGCGTGAAAGGGCTGATCGCGGGGCCGGTGAACATCGGCATCGCGCTCGCGACCGGCGCGACGCTACCCGCGATACCGGTCACGGCCGCGGCGATGCTGACGGGGCTCGGCGGCTACGGCATCAGTCTCGTGTTGTTCGTCGTCGCGCTGCGTCATCTCGGCAGCGCGCGTACCGGCGCGTATTTTTCCGTCGCACCGCTGTTCGGGGTCGTGCTGTCGCTGCTGATCTGGCCCGCGCTGCCGCCCGCGACGTTCTGGATCGCGGCCGCGCTGATGGCGCTCGGCATCTGGCTGCACGTGCGCGAACGGCACGAACACACGCATGCGCACGAGCAGCTCGAGCATACGCATCGGCATCGGCACGACGACCATCACCAGCACGCGCACGACTTCCCGTATCACGGCGACGAACCGCACACGCATCCGCACGTGCATCTGCCGATCACGCACAGTCACGCGCATTTTCCGGACATTCATCACCGGCATCGACACTGACCGTGTCGTGAGCGATGGGCGCGGCGCATTGCAAGGTGGCCGTTTATGGGAAACGCACTCAGCCGCTTCCTGGAACGCGGCGGGCCGCCGTCATGCCGTCGACGTGTGTGTCGGCATTCGCGCACCGGAAGTTGCCCGTCGCCGGATCGGGTTCGACGTGTGGAATGCGCTCCGGCAACCGGTCCGCGCGTTTGACGGGTATTCAGCCGTCGTTGCGTGAGAGGCAGGCGATCCGCGGTGTTTCGTCGAAGCGGAATGTGGCATCGAGAAATCGCGTAATGGCAGATTAACGGTCACCGTGCCGATCAAGATGATTTTTCCGGCTGACGATGCGACGAAACAAACATCGGCACGCACGTCGCCGCGACAATCATCACGCTCGAGGAAAGCAGAAACCGAAATCCTCGCAGCCTGGGCATCCGGGGGCGGGCCCGGGCGGCACGCCGAGCGATGCGGCTACTTCCTGCGCGAGGAATTTCTTCCAGCGCAGCTGAGCGACGTTGCGCGCGGCGAGCGCGGGGAAAAAACGCTCGAGCATCGCGGAGACCGCATCGCGCCCGTCGAGCCCGAGGTCGCGCCACAAATGGTCGGGGCGCAGGCATGCATGCGCGATGATCGACGCGAGGCAGTCGGCATCGTCGCGGGCGACGGCGGGATTCGCGTCGTTCATCAGCCGCGCGTGCAGCGTCGTGACGAATATCGAGTGGGTGGCCGGCAACGGCAGCGGTGCGGCCGTCGGGATGAACGCAGCGGTATCGACGGATCGCAGGTGCGGAAACTGCCGGGCCAGCAGGCCGGCGAACTGGCCGGCAGACAAGCCCAGCAGCGACAGTTCGTTGCGGCGCGCGCGTGCTGCAACGAGTGCGCCGAACAGCCGGGCGTCAGGCACGTCGGCGTGGGCCGCCGCGGATTGCAGTGACCGCAACGCCCGTTCACGCGTGCGCTCGGCCGGAGCGGTCACCGCGCACCTCCGGACGAGAACCGGGCCGCACACATGCGCGGCGCCCAATGAATCGCCATCGCGATCGTCACGCGTTCACTCGACGCCGACGATCACGCTCGATGCCTTGAAGATCGCGGCTGCGGCGGTGCCGCTCGCGAGGCCGAGACGATCGACGCTGTCGTTGGTGACGATCGCGACGATTTCCGCACCGCCCGCCGCCTTGATCACGACTTCCGAATTGACCGCGCCCTTCGCGACCGACGCGACGGTGCCCGCGACGCAGTTGCGGGCCGACACTTTGCTGCTGTCGACGTCGACCATCACGATGATCGACGACGCCTTGACGAGCGCGAACGCCTTCGTGCCGGCCGCGAGGCCCAGCGACGCCGCGCTGCCGTGGGTGATGACGGCGACGATCTCGAGGCCGTCCTGCGTGCGCAGCGTGATTTCGTCGTTGACGGCACCGGGTTTGACGGCGCTGATCTGGCCGGCGAATTGGTTGCGGGCGCTGGTTCGCATGATGACTCTCCGGGTGGACGCCGCGGCCGGGCCGGCCGCGGCAGCAGATGAATGGAATGCGTCGGCCAGTGTACCGTCAACGCGGGTGCGCGTTGCGCCGCGGATGCTATGGGGCGAATCAGGAAAACCCGCCGCCATAGTGCGTTGCGTCATCCGCGCGTTTCGTGCCGATGGCGACGAACCTACGGCGCTGACGGGCCGGCCGCCGGCGCCGGGGCCGCAGAGCCGGCGTCGGCCGTTGCGCCGTCGCCGTCCCATCCGCCGCCGAGCGCGAGGAAGAGCCGCACCTGGTCGGCCGCGACCTGACCTTCGGCCGCCGCGACCTGCGCCCGCACGCTCGTCAACGTGCGCGTCGCGTCGAGATCGGCGATGAACGATTCGCGGCCGGCCGCATAGAGACGATGCGTTTCGTCGGCGGAATTGCGGGCCGATTCGTACGCGGTGCGCAGCGCATCCGTGCGCTGCACGTCGGCTGCATAGGTCGCGAGGCTCGACTGCGTTTCGCGCAGCGCGTTCAGCACGACACCGTCGAAGTGCGCGAGCGCGCCGCCCGTCGCGGCTTCGGCTTCGCGCACGCGCGCCCGTTGGCCGTTGACGGGGAACGACCAGCTGATCAGCGGTCCGAACGACCAGCGGTTCGTGGTGGACGAGAACAGGTCGGCGGCGACGCCGACCGAGCCGGCCGACGCCCCGATGCTGACCGACGGGTACAGCGCGGCAGTCGCCACGCCGATCCGCGCGGTCGCGGCGGCGAGCTGCCGCTCGGCTTCGCGCACGTCGGGCCGGCGGCGCAGCAGCGCGGCGCCGTCGCCGATCGGAATCGGCTGACGCAGCTTCGGCAGGCGTTCGCATTCGGCCGCGGCTTTCGGCAGGTCGGCCGGCGCGCGCGCGAGCAGCGCGGCGAGCTGGTACTGCGCGACCTTGCGGCGGCCTTCGAAACGCGGAATGTCGGCGGACAGCGTGCGCACCTGCGTCACGCCGCGCGTCACGTCGGTCTGGTTGCCGCGCCCGGCATCGCGCAGCCGTTGCGACAGCGCGACGCGCTGGCTCTGCAGCGCGAGCGACTGCTTCGCGATCGCCAGTTCGTCGCCGGCCGAGCATGCTTCGACGTACGCGCGCACGACGTCGGCCACGACCGTGATGCGCGCGAGGTCGCCGGCCGCCTTGACGGCTTCGCTGTCCGCGCGCGCGGCTTCGACGCCGCGCCGCAGCTTGCCGAACAGGTCGATCTCGTACGACACGTTGATGCCGACCGCGCCTTCGTTGACGACCGGCAGCTTGTTTTCGAGCAGGTATTGCTCGGCCGATTCCTGCGCGCGCTGCACGGCCGCTTCCGCCTTGCCCGAGAAGCCGCCCTGTTCGTTCGCGACCACCAGCGCCGCGCGCGAACGGGCGAGGTTCGCCGCGGCGACGCGCAGGTCGGTGTTCGACTTCAGCGCATCGCGCACGAGCCCATTGAGTACCGGGTCGTCGTACAGCTGCCACCAGTTGCCGGGCACCGCGTCGCGCGACACCAGCGCGCCGTTCGCATCGTCGAGCGCGTGATTGGTGAGCGGCGCATTGACGTATGCCTGCTGCGGCAGCGTGTAGTCGGGGCCGACGGACTTGCACGCACCGAGTGCGAGCGCGAGCGGGGCGAGCGTCGCCGCGACGCGCAGACCGTGCCGCTTCATTGCGATGCTCCCGCGGTGCTGGCGGCGGTTCCGGACGTAGCCGAAATCGGCGCGGCCACCGCCGACGCGGTGCTGGCGCCGGCCGGCTTCGCGTTGTCGTTGCGGCGCGTGTCGGCGCCGCGCATCGACACGGTCGCCGTGCGGCCCGCGATCATCCGGAAATCGTCGGGCACCTCGTCGAGCACGACGCGCACCGGCACGCGCTGCGCGAGCCGCACCCAGCTGAACGCCGGGTTCACGTTCGGCAGCAGGTTCGCGCCCTGCGTGCGGTCGCGATCCTCGATCGCGGCGACGATGCTCTGCACGTGGCCGCGCAGCGTATGCGGCTCGCCCATCACGATGATGTCGACTGGCTGCCCGATATGGATGCCGCGCAGCTTGGTTTCCTCGAAGTAGCCGTCGACGCGGAACGAGTTGCGGTCGACGACCGACAGCACCGCGCGGCCGGCGGGCACGTATTCGCCGGCGCGCGGCGCGCGGTCGTTCAGGTAGCCGTCCACGGGACTGACGATCGTCGTGCGCTGCAGGTTCAGCTTCGCGGTGTCGAGTGACACCTGCGCGTCGGCGACGCTGGCTTCGCCCTGCTCGACGCGCGTGCGGCTTTCCTCGACCTGTTCGCTCGCGACCAGGTTGCCGAGCTGCAGGTTGCGCGCGTATTCGCGCTTCGCCTGCGCCAGCGTCGCGCGGCGCTGCGCGAGCGTCGCTTCGGCGAGCCGCTCCGCGAGCGCGTAGCGTGCCTGGTCGATCACGAACAGCACCTGGCCGCGCCTGACCTCCTGGTTGTCGGCGACCTGCACCGACGTGATGAGGCCCGACACGTCCGGCGCGACCTGGATCACGTCGGCGCGCACGTGCCCGTCGCGCGTCCACGGCGAGAACATGTAGTAGTTGATGATGCGCCACAGCACGAGGCCGGCCACGACGACGACGATCAGGGTGAGCAGGACTTGCCCTGCCGAGAGCCAGGTTTTTTTCACGTTAGGTAGCCACGAGTTGGTGGGACACGATCACGACGGCGGCCAGCACGAACACGTAGATGCCGAGGTCGAAGATCGAACGGTGCCAGACGAGGCGGTAGAAGCCGACGCGCTCGAGCACCGCGCGCACGACGATGTTGATCAGGTAGGCGATCAGCATCAGCACGAGCGGGGCCGGCACGAACACGCCGAAGATATCGATTTCGCCGATCATGGTCGCGGTCGGAAGGACAAGGGGGAAAGCCGGCTCATGCGTGTGCTCCGTCCGGCGCTTGCGGTGCTTGCGCGGCCGCCGCCGGATACAGCGACAGGCGCAGGCCGACGAGCGCGTGCAGTGTGTCGCGCAGCCGGCGGTGCGTGGCCGGCACCGCGGGCGCGGACACGCCGTCGGCTTGCGTGGCGCCCGGCAGGTTGCGGCCGGCCACGCGCCGAAGCGCGTCGTCGATCGTCGCGAGCAGCGCGGGCGGCACCGGCTGGCGCGCGTTCGCGGCCGCGCAACGCGCATAGTGATCGGTGACGCCGGCCAGCACGCGATCGATCGCGTCCGGCACGTCGCCCGACAGCCGGCGCCGCGAGCGGCGCAGGTCGAGCGCGTTCAGCGCGATGCGCAGGTCGCGGAAGCTCTCGATCGACGGGTGGCGGTGGTCGTCGGACGCGCCGAGGCGCGGCAGCAGTTGCGTGACGCGATCGAGCATTCGCGATGCGTGGTTGCGCTGATCGTCGAGCGGCTGCGTCGACGCGGAGCGCGCGACATCCTCCCAGCCCGAACGCAGCAGGCGCCGCACCGCGAGTTCCGCGCCGAACGGCCGCGTCGCGCGCGTCCACACGTATGCGAACAGCAGTCCGGCGACGCCCGCGAGGTTGCTGTTCAGGAACACGAAGAAATCGGCCTCGTACGCGCTCTGGATGCTGATGAAGGTGGCCGTGTTCACCGCGACGAGCATCGTCACCATGTTGAACTGCGGGCGCGGCAGCAGCGTGCCGATCAGGATGAACGGGCCCGCGAACATCAGCACGAGCATCGCGAAATCGTGCACGTGCGGCAGCACGACGAACAGGTACAGGCCGGCGAACACGACGCTCGCGGCGGTCGACAGGAAGAACTTGAACACCAGCGGCGCGGGCTCGTCGAGCGCGGCGAAGAAGCTGCACGACACTGCCACGAGCGTGACGGCGGCCGCGCCGTCGTGCCAGCCGGACGAGATCCACAGCCAGCACGCGAACACGATCGCGAACACGACGGTCAGCGTCGAGAACAGCATCATCCCGCGATCGAAGAAGCGCTCGGTGCCGCCGAGCCGCCAGTGCCGGTAGCGCGGCTGCCACACGCCCGACTCGTTCGCGATCAGCGCGCGCAGCGAGCGGCAGTCCTGCCAGATGTCGACGACCTGGCGCAGCCGCCACAGCGCGTTCGACAGCAGCGCGCCGTCCCAGCTCGCCAGCGCGCTGTCGGGCGGCTGCAGCGCGGCGATGCGCTCGCGCAGGTTGTCGGCGACCGGGTCGTGCGCCATGTCGCCGTCGGTGCCGGTCTTCACCGTCGGCAGCGGCGCGTCGAACCACTTCGCGGCGTCGGCCAGCAGCACGTCGAGCGCGGGCGGGCGCACGTGCAGGTCGCGCATCAGCGCGATCAGCGGATCGGCGAGCGACGACATCAGCGGCAGGAACAATTGCATCCGGCCCGCGAGCGCCTGTGCGCGCGCGAGGATGCGCGGATGCGCATGGTCGTAGCCCAACTGACTCAGCAGGAATTCGAGGCCGGTGATGGTCGCGGCGAGCCGCTGCCGGCACGCGGACAGCGCCTTGCCGGCCAGGTGCCCGGACAGCGTTTCGCGGCCGTAGAACGCGGCGTCCTTGAACCACGCGTCGGTGCGCTCGATCAGCGTCGGCGCAAGCCGGTTCGGGAACACCGCGCTGCCGACCACGCTCGCGCACACGATGCCGAGCACGATCTCCTCGGTGCGCGCGATCGCGACGTCGAACACGGTGGACGGATCGGTGACGGTCGGCAGCGCGATCAGCGGCATCGTATAGCCGGCGAGCATGAAGACGTAGCTGCGCGCGGTGCGGTCGGAGATCGCGAGGTACAGCAGCGTGCCGCACCAGGTCGCGACGATGATGCTGAACAGGAGCGGCGTCTCGACGAACGGCGGCACGAAGAAGATCGCGGCGGCCGCGCCGAGCGCGGTGCCGAGCGCGCGGTACAGCGCCTTCGAGCGCGTTGCGCCGACGAACGGGTTCGACACGATGTAGACGCTCGCCATCGCCCAGTACGGGCGCGGCAGCTGGAAATACAGGCCGAGGTACAGCGCGAGCATCGACGCGGCGAACGTCTTGCCCGAGAACAGCCAGTCGCGAAGGCTCGGATAGGTCATGACGCAGAATCGGCGCGGTGGGACGGCTGCGACGCCGGCGGATGCGCGTCGGCCGCGTTGAACGCGTTCAGCACGCGCAGCGTCGCTTCGAGATCGGCGCGCGACACGCCCTTGAGCACCTGGGCGCGCAGCGCGCGCAGGTCTTCCTCCATCTTCGCGGTGACCGCGCGGCCGGCAGCCGTCAGCGAGATCGTCTTCGCGCGGCGATCGTGCGGATCCTCGTCGCGGCGTGCGAGGCCGGCCGCGCACAGCTGGTCGAGCAGGCGCACGAGCGACGGCCCTTCGATGCCGACGTGTTCGGCGAGCGTGCCTTGCCGCACGCCTTCGCCGAGGCGCCCGGCGATCAGCAGCGGCGTCGCGCAGGCCTCGGATACGTTGTACGCGGTCAGCACGCCGTCGCTGGTGCGGCGCCACTTGCGCGCGGTGAGCACGAGCAGGCTGCTGACGGCGAGGCGGAGGTCGTGCAGATTGGTCATGGGCGAATGATAGGGGCAAAACAATTCGATAGCAAACTATCGTTTTTGTCACCCGGATGTCACGTCGCGTGCGGCACGGCCGGCCCGTCAGAAGGAATCCAGGCGGCGTGCCGGCCGTGGTCAAGCTGGAACACCGGCAGACCGAACCGCACGCGCGCGGCGTGGCGACTATATGGAATGGTCAGACGAGAGGCGTCCGGCAACACGAAGCACGAGCGGTGCGTCAAGGCAGATTCGAAGCCCGCGCGGCGCATTCTGCGCGGGTAGGCCGCCCCGCGACCTTCCTCCGCACGATAAAAGTGCCGCGGCGCAAGTCCGCCCGGGCACGCCGATTGCACCGTCCGACTCGACCCGCAACGTCCTGCTTTCGCACGCGATTGCACTAGGACAATATTTTCAGGGTGTCTTTCTGGGCGACCATGCGGAAGCCACGACGGAGACATCGAGATGGGACGGACCGAGGTATCGGCAGGCTGGCGCGACGCGATCGGCGCGGTGCACGGCATCGAGTCGAAATACAAGCGGCTCGTGAAGGCGATCGCCAGCGACATCGAGAACGGCGTGCTCGCGCCGGGCGCACGGCTCGCGCCGCAGCGCGACGTCGCGTCGAGCCTCGGCGTCAGCGTGCAGACCGTCACCAACGCGTACAAGGAACTGGAACGCCAGGGCCTGATCCGCTGCGAGGTCGGCCGCGGCAGCTTCGTGGCCGCGCGCGTGACGGAATCGATGTCGAACTACATCCTCGATACGGCCGAGCGCGAACTGGTCGACTTCTCGATCGCCCGCATCGTGCACACACCGGAGCACGACGTCGCGTGGCGCAGCGTGTGCGCGGCGCTCGCCGGCACCGACGATCAGCCGTGGATCCGTTCGTTCCGGCCGATCGCCGGCCTCGATGCGCATCGCGACGCCGGCGCCGCGTGGCTCGCGTCGCTGAACATGCCGGTGCGTCGCGAATCGCTGCTGGTCACGAACGGCGCGGCGCACGGGATCTTTCTCGCGCTCGCGTCGATCGTCGGGCCGGGCGATACCGTGTTGTGCGAGAGCCTGACCGATCACGGCGTGATCGGCTCCGCGAACGTGCTCGGGTTTACGCTGAAGGGGCTCGAGATGGACGAGCACGGCATTCGCCCCGAACATTTCGAGGAGATGTGCGACGGCGAACGCATCAGCGCACTCGTGTGCACGCCGACCCTCAATAACCCGACCGTGTCGATGATGACCGATTCGCGGCGGCGGTCGATCGCGCGCATCGCGACGCGCTACGGCGTGTACGTGATCGAGGACGACGTGTACGGCCCGCTGCCCGAGAAGACGGGCACGCCGATCGCCAGCCTGATTCCCGAACTCGGCTTCTACTGCACGAGCATGACGAAATCGGTGCTGACCGGATTGCGCACCGGCTATCTCGCGATGCCGCGGCGGCTCGCGTTGCGCGTCGAGAGCGTGCTGCGCGTGAGCAGCTGGATGGCGACGTCGCCGATCGCGGAAATCGCGACGCGCTGGATCGCCGACGGCACCGCGCGGCGTCTCGTCGAACTGCAGCGCCAGCGGCTCGCCGCACGCCAGGAGATGGTGAGGGCCGCGTTGGGGCCGTATGTGCTCGGCGCGCATCCCAATGCGCTTTCCGCATGGCTGCGCGTGCCCGACTACTGGACGGCCGAGCGGATCGTGCGCGAACTGCGCACCCGCAAGATCGCGGTGACGTCGCCCGATCCGTTCCTCGTCGGCGGCACGGAGCGGCCGAATGCGGTGCGCGTGTGCATTGGCGCCGAAACGTCCGATGCCGGATGCAATACGGCGCTCGAGACGATCGCGGGCGTGTTCGAACAGTATCCGCACCTGAACGATTTCCACTGAACCGGCGGCGCTGACGAGAAATCGCGCGCAATGTATCAGGACATTCGAAAGCGCGATTTGGAACATTAGACTGGATCGCATCACATTCGTCGCGAGGCGCGCGTTCCATGTCCTTCCTGTCGCTGTCCGACGTTTACCGCGCGCGTCGTCGCCTCGCCGGGCGCGCCGACGGTACGCCGCTCGTCGCGTCCGCCGCGCTGTCCGCGCGCGTTGGCGCACCCGTCTACCTGAAGCTCGAAACGCTGCAGCCGACCGGCAGCTTCAAGCTGCGCGGCGCAACCAACGCGCTCGCGGAACTCGCGGCGCAGCGCGTGACGCGCGTGGTCACCGCGTCGACCGGCAACCACGGCCGCGCGGTCGCGCATGCGGCACGTGCGCTCGGCATCGACGCGGCCGTCTGCATGTCGTCGCTGGTGCCGGCCAACAAGGTCGATGCGGTCGCGGCGCTCGGCGCGCGCGTGGTGATCGTCGGGGACAGCCAGGACGACGCGCAGGCCGAAGCACGACGCCTGGTGCGCGACGAAGGCTATGCGTACGTGCCGCCGTTCGACGATCCGCGCATCATCGCGGGCCAGGCGACGATCGGCGTCGAGATCCTCGAAGCGCTGCCCGATACGGCGACGCTCGTCGTGCCGCTGTCGGGCGGCGGCCTGTTCAGCGGCGTCGCGTTTGCCGCGAAGACGATCCGGCCGCCGATCGAGATGATCGGCGTATCGATGACGCGCGGCGCTGCGATGCACGCGAGCCTCGCGGCCGGTCGCCCGGTCGACGTCGACGAACAGCCGACGCTGGCCGATTCGCTCGGCGGCGGCATCGGCCTCGACAACCGCTATACGTTCGACATGACGCGCACGCTGGCCGACGACGTCGTGCTGCTCGATGAGCCGTCGATCGCGCGCGGCATCGCGCATGCGTATCGGGAAGAGCGGCTCGTCGTCGAAGGCGCCGGCGCGGTGGGCCTCGCCGCGTTGCTGGACGAGCGGATCGTGCGCCGCGACCGCAGCGGCCCGATCGTCGTGGTGGTAAGCGGCGCGAACATCGACATGGCCGCGCATCGCCGGCTCGTTTCGGAGAACTGACATGACCCAACCCGTCACGTTGCTCGGCCACGCGCAATTGCGTGCGCTGGTACCGCTCGATCTCGCCGCGATCGACCAGGTCGAGGGGGCGTTCGCGTCGCTCGCGACCGACGCCGTCGTGATGCCGCCGATCCTCAATCTCGCGCTGCCGGAGCGCCACGCCGAAGTGGACGTGAAGACCGCGTACCTGCCGCGCTTCGACAGTTTCGCGATCAAGGTCAGCCCCGGCTTCTTCGACAACCCGTCGCTCGGGCTGCCGAGCCTGAACGGGCTGATGCTCGTGCTGTCCGCACGCACGGGCCTGACCGAGGCCGTGCTGCTCGACAACGGCTACCTGACGGCCGTGCGCACCGCGGCGGCCGGCGCGGTGGCCGCGCGCCGGCTCGCGCGCGCCGATGCGCGCCGCGCGGCGATCGTCGGCGCGGGCGAGCAGGCGCGGCTGCAGCTTGCCGCGCTGATGCTGGTGCGCGACATCACGCACGTGACGGTGTGGGCGCGCGATGCCGAACGTGCCGCGCGATTCGCGGCCGACGTGCGTGCCGCACACGGGATCGACGCGATCGTCGCGCGCTCGGTGCATGCGGCGCTGGCCGATGCGGACATCGCTGTGACGACCACGCCGAGCCGCGCGCCGCTCGTGCATGCGGAAGACCTGCATCCGGGGCTGCACGTGACGGCGATGGGCTCGGACGCCGACTACAAGACCGAACTCGCGCCGTCGGTGTTCGGCACCGCGCGCTATTTCTGCGACCGGT
Organism: Burkholderia sp. BCC0044; assembly: GCF_902832955.1. Classification (NCBI taxonomy): domain Bacteria; kingdom Pseudomonadati; phylum Pseudomonadota; class Betaproteobacteria; order Burkholderiales; family Burkholderiaceae; genus Burkholderia; species Burkholderia sp. BCC0044. The sequence continues at coordinate 61,323 of NZ_CADFDO010000004.1, forward strand.
TGCAGCAGACCCGCGTGGCCGGCGAGCTCGCGCACGCGATCGCGGCCGGGGCCGTCGCAGCCGACGCGGTGTTTCCCGAACTCGGCGAAGTGATCGCCGGCCGCTGCGACGGACGCACGCATCGTGACGACATCACGATCTGCGACCTGACCGGCACCGGCGCGCAGGACACCGCGATTGCCGTGCTCGCGCTGCAACGCGCCCGCGCGGCGGAAGTCGGCACGATTTTTCACAACGACCTCACGACTTGAGAGGAGACAGATGTCCGCAGTCATCGAAACCCAGACAGCCGCGCCGCGTCTCGCGTTCGCGCGCAGCGAATATGCCGCGCGCATCGCGAAGACGCGCGCGGCGATGGAGCGGGCCGGCATCGACCTGCTGATCGTCACCGACCCGACCAACATGGGCTGGCTGACCGGCTATGACGGCTGGTCGTTCTACGTGCACCAGTGCGTGCTGCTCGCGCTGGACGGCGAACCCGTGTGGTTCGGCCGCGGCCAGGACGCGAACGGCGCGAAGCGCACCGCGTTCATGGCGCACGAGAACATCGTCGGCTATCCCGATCATTACGTGCAGTCGAGCGCACGCCACCCGATGGATTACCTGTCGACCGAGGTGATCGCGGCGCGCGGCTGGAGCACGCTGCGCATCGGCGTCGAGCTCGACAACTACTATTTCAGCGCCGCCGCGTACGCGTCGCTGCAACAGCACCTGCGGGCCGCGCGCTGGGTCGATGCGACCGCGCTCGTCAACTGGCAGCGCGCGGTGAAGTCGCCGCGCGAGATCGAATACATGCGCGCGGCCGCGCGCATCGTCGAGCGGATGCATGCGCACATCGTGGAGACGATCGAGCCGGGCATGAAGAAAAGCGACCTCGTCGCGCAGATCTATGCGACCGGGATCGGCGGCGCCGACGGCTTCGGCGGCGACTATCCGGCGATCGTGCCGCTGCTGCCGACCGGCGCGGACGCGGCCGCGCCGCACCTGACCTGGGACGACTCGACGTTCGCGCGCGGCGCCGGCACGTTCTTCGAGATCGCCGGCTGCTACCGTCGCTACCACTGCCCGTTGTCGCGCACCGTCTATCTCGGCAAGCCGCCCCCGCACTTCATCGAAGGCGAGCGCGCGGTGATCGAAGGGATCGAGGCGGGGCTCGCGGCCGCGAAACCCGGCAACGTGTGCGAGGACATCGCGAACGCGTTCTTCGCGGTGCTGCGCCGCGCGGGCATCGAGAAGGACAGCCGCTGCGGCTATCCGATCGGCGCGAGCTATCCGCCCGACTGGGGCGAGCGCACGATGAGCCTGCGCCCGGGCGACCGGACGGTGCTCGAACCCGGCATGACGTTCCATTTCATGCCCGGGCTGTGGCTCGACGACTGGGGGCTGGAGATCACGGAAAGCATCCTGATCACCGAGACCGGCGTCGAGACGTTCTGCAACGTGCCGCGCAAGCTGTTCGTGAAGGAGTAGGGCGATGCGTGCTTCCCCGATTACGCCGACCGTCGATTTCGACGCGGACGGCGAACAGCACGGCTTCCTGAAGCTGCCTTACTCGCGCGACGATTCCGCGTGGGGCGCGATCATGATTCCGGTGACCGTCGTGAAGCGCGGCGACGGGCCGACGGTGTTGCTGACCGGCGGCAATCACGGTGACGAATACGAAGGGCCGGTTGCGCTGTCGAAGCTCGCCGGTTCGCTGAAGGCGGCCGACGTGACCGGCCGCGTGATCGTCGTGCCGTTCATGAACTACCCGGCGTTCCGCGCCGGCTGCCGCACGTCGCCGATCGATGCGGGCAACCTGAACCGCAGCTTCCCCGGCCGGCCGGACGGCACCGTGACCGAGAAGATCGCCGATTACTTCCAGCGTCATTTGCTGCCGCTCGCGACCCACGTGCTCGACATTCACGCGGGCGGCCGCACGCTCGACTTCGTGCCGTTCGCGGCGATTCACGTGCTGGAAAACCGCGACCAGGAAGCGCGCTGCGCGCGCGCGATGCGCGCGTTCGGCGCGCCGTATTCGATGCGCATGCTGGAACTCGATAGCGTCGGCCTCTACGACAGCGCGGCCGAGGAAGCCGGCAAGGTGTTCGTGTCGACCGAGCTGGGCGGCGGCGGCACGTCGACGGCGGCAAGCGTCGCGATCGCCGAGCGCGGCGTGTATGGATTGCTCGCGCATGCGGGCGTGATCGCGAAGGACGTCGTCGATGACAACGCGCCGCGCACGACGACGCTGCTCGACATGCCGGACGGCTCCTGCTACACGACGAGCGAGCATCGCGGGCTGCTCGAGATGTGCCGCGATCTCGGCAGCGAAGTCGAGGCCGGCGACGTGCTCGCGCGCGTGCACGACATCGACCGCACGGGCGTCACGCCGGTCGAGTACGTCGCGCGGCGGCGCGGGCTGCTCGCCGCGCGGCATTTTCCGGGCATCGTGCAGACCGGCGACACGATCGCGGTGGTGGCCGACATCGTCGAGCGCAACATTCCGGTGGCCATATAAGGATGCGCACGACGTGATCAAGCTCGACCGATACGACCTCGCGATCCTGCGCCTGCTCGAGCGCGACGGGCGCATCACGAAGTCGAAGCTGGCGGAAGCCGTGAACCTGTCGATTTCGCCGGCATGGGAGCGCGTGCGCAAGCTGGAGGAAAGCGGCGTGATCCGCGGTTATCGCGCGGACGTCGACTGGATCGGCGCGTTTTCCGCCAGCCGCATCGTGGTCGAGGTGACGCTGTCGCGGCACACCGCGCCCGACATGCGGCGCTTCGAGGATCGCGTGGCCGCCGCGCCCGAAGTCGCGCAATGCTATGCGACGGGCGGCGGCGTCGACTACGTGCTGCAAGTGGTCGCACGCGACATCGACCATTACCAGCGCTTCATCGATGCGTTGCTGATGGAGGATCTCGGCATCGAGCGCTACTTCACGTACATCGTGACGAAGGTCGTGAAGTGCGCATCCGGCGGCGCGCCGGACTGGCTGTAAAAGTTCGCGCCGGTGCGCGGCAATATGGAAAAAACCCGCATTTCCGGCCGCGCAAACCGAAATTTCCGCATGCGCGGGCGCGACACAATGAAGCTCGTGCCCACCAACGAGGAGACGCAGCATGCTGCCCGGACACCCCGTTCTGTTCAAGTCGACCTGCTATGTCGACGGTCGCTGGATCCACAGCGACAGTGCCGCGACGGTCGCCGTCGTGAACCCGGCCGACCAGGCCGTGATCGGCCACGTGCCGATGCTCGAACGCGCGCAGATCGTCGCGGCCGTCGACGCCGCGCAGCGCGCGTACGACACCTGGCGCTGGACGCCGCAAGCCGTGCGCAGTGCGGCATTGCTGCGCTGGCATGCGCTGATCCTGCGTCACGTCGACGATCTGGCCGCGCTGCTGTCGCTGGAACAGGGCAAGCCGCTGGCCGAAGCGCGCGGCGAGATCCGCTATGCGGCGAGTTTCGTCGAATGGTTCGCGAACGAGGCGAAACGCGTCGCGGGCCGCACGATTCCGACGCACATCGACGGCGCGCATCTGGGCACCGTGATGGAGCCGGTCGGTGTCGCGGCGCTGATCGCGCCGTGGAATTTCCCGGCCGCGATGATCACGCGCAAGGCGGCCGCCGCGATCGCGGTCGGTTGCGCGGTGGTCGTGAAGCCCGCGCACGAAACGCCGTTCTCGGCGCTCGCGCTCGCGCAGCTCGCCGACGAGGCCGGCTTCCCGGCCGGCGTGTTCAACGTCGTGCTCGGCGAGCCGCAGATGGCGATGGAAGCGCTGGTCGGCGATGCACGTGTGCGCGCGGTGAGCTTCACCGGCTCGACGCGGGTCGGGCGGCTCGTGACCGAGACCGCCGCGAAGGCCGGCATCCGCAAGATCGCGCTCGAACTGGGCGGCAATGCGCCGTTCATCGTGACCGAGGACGCGGATCTCGACCACGCGGTGCGGATCGCCGTAGGCGCGAAGTTCCAGACCTCCGGCCAGGACTGCTGCGCGGCGAACCGGATACTCGTCGCGCGCCCGCTGTACGACGCGTTCGTCGAACGGTATGCGCACGCGGTGCGCGCGTTGAAGACCGGGCCCGCGTTCGAGCAGGGCGTCGACGTCGGTCCGCTGATGCATCAGGCCGCGTTCGACGCGACCGTGGCGCGCGTCGAGGATGCGCGGGCACGCGGCGCGCGCATCGTCGCGGGCGGCCGGCCGCATGCGCTTGGCGGCTGGTTCTACGAGCCGACCGTGATCGCGGACGCCGCGCCCGGCATGCGCGTGGTCGACGAGGAAAACTTCGCGCCGATCTCGGCCGTCAGCGCGTTCGACACGCTCGACGAAGCGGTCGAAACGGCCAACGACACCGAGTACGGCCTCGCCGCGTACGTGTGCGCAACGCGCATCGACACGATCTTCCAGCTCGTGCGGCGGCTCGATTTCGCGATGGTGTCGGTCAACGGCGTGAAATTCACCGGCGCGCCGATCCCGTTCGGCGGGATGAAGGCGTCGGGCCTCGGGCGCGAAGGCGGCGCCGAAGGCTTCGAGCCGTTTACCGAAATCAAATACTTCTGCCTCGGCAATCTCGGCCTGCCTGTCGCGGCGACAGCCTGACCCATTCAAAGGAGCACATCATGCAAAAATCGATCGACGCACTGCTGCGCGAGGACCGCGCCCACTTCATGCACCCGTCGACGCACGCGTACGACCACGAGACCGGCGCGCTGCCGGGCAAGATCGTGCGCGGCGGCAAAGGCATCCGCATCGAGGATCACCAGGGCAAGCGTTATATCGACGCGTTTGCGGGCCTCTACTGCGTGAACATCGGCTACGGCCGCACCGAAGTGGCCGACGCGATGTACGAGCAGGCGAAGCAGCTCGCGTACTACCACACGTATGTCGGCCACGCGTCGGACGCGATCATCGAGCTGTCGTCGCGCATCATCGACTGGTCGCCGGCGGGGATGAAGAAGGTCTACTACGGGATGTCGGGTTCCGACGCGAACGAGACGCAGGTCAAGATCGTCTGGTACTACAACAACGTGCTCGGCCGCCCGAACAAGAAGAAGATCATCTCGCGCGAGCGCGGCTATCACGGCTCGGGCATCGTGACGGGCAGCCTCACGGGCCTGCCGAGCTTCCACCAGCATTTCGACCTGCCGATCGATCGCGTGAAGCATACGGTGTGTCCGCACTGGTATCGCAAGGCGCCGGCCGGCATGAACGAAACGCAGTTCGTCGCGTACTGCGTCGACGAGCTCGAGAAGCTGATCGCGCGCGAGGGCGCCGACACGATCGCCGCGTTCATCGCGGAGCCGGTGATGGGCACCGGCGGCATCATCGAACCGCCGGCCGGCTACTGGCCCGCGATCCAGGCCGTGCTGCGCAAGCACGACATCCTGCTGATCTCCGATGAAGTCGTGTGCGGGTTCGGCCGCCTCGGCTCGAAGATGGGCGCGCAGCACTTCGGGATCGAGCCCGACCTGATCACGGTCGCGAAGGGGTTGACGAGCGCGTATGCGCCGCTGTCGGGCGTGATCGTCGGCGAGAAGGTATGGGACGTGATCGCGCGCGGCTCGCAGGAGCACGGGCCGATGGGGCACGGCTGGACGTATTCGGGCCATCCGGTGTGCGCGGCCGCGGCGCTCGCGAATCTCGCGATCCTCGAGCGCGAGAATCTGGTCGGCAACGCGGCGGAAGTGGGCGCGTATTTCGGCGCGAAGCTGCGGGATGCGTTCGGCGCGCATCCGCTCGTCGGTGAGGTGCGCAGCGTTGGCATGCTCGCCGCGCTCGAATTCATGGCCGACAAGGACGCGCGCACGCCGTTCGATCCCGCGCTGAAGATCGGCGCGCAGGTGTCGGCTGCCGCGTTGCAGCGCGGCGTGATCGCCCGGGCGATGCCGCACGGCGACATTCTCGGGTTTGCGCCGCCGCTCGTGATGACGCGCGAGGAAGCCGACGAGATCGTCGGCATCGTGAAGGAAGCGGTGGACGAGGTCGCCGAGCGGAATATTTCGGCCGTCGCGTGATTTTCAAGCGGCTCTGACGCGCGCTTCGGCGCGCGAGGCGACGCCGCCGCATGCAAGTGCGGCGGCGTCTTTTTTGCCGGTACGGTTGGGGAGAACCGTCAGTAATCCCACACGACCGGAACGAAACGGAACCCGTCGCCGTTCCGTGCAACATGCCCGATGGACGGGAACGCGACATGCGCCGCGGCCAGCAGCGCGCCGGTTTCTGCGGCTTCGTTGAACAGCGCGATACGCACGTCGACCGCCGCGTCCGGATCGTGTTCGAAGCCGTTTTGCCAGTCGGGATGGTCGAAGTTGACTTCGAAAATCGCGTCGCCCGCGAACGTCAGTTTTTCCCCGTTCGATGCGATGTCGACCACGCAATGCCCCGGCGTATGGCCGCCCGTCACCCGCGCCGACACGCCCGCCGCGACTTCAACGCCGCGGTCGAACGGCACGATGTTTTCGCCATAAAGTTCCGCGAACGTCGCCGCTGCCTTGCGCAGTGCGGGCGGAACGGTTTCCGGCATCACCGTCTTGCTGAAGTCCGGATTCTTCCAGAACGCCATTTCCGCGGCCGATACGTGAATGCGTACGTCCGGGCGCAGCTTCGCCTTGACGCCGTCGACGTTCAGCCCGCCGACGTGATCCATGTGCATGTGCGTGATCACGATATCGGTGATCGCGGCGAGATCGATGCCGGCCGATTCCAGCCGCATCACCGAGCGCCCGGCACGCGTGAAGTATTCGAAGCCGTCGCCCACGCCCGAGTCGATCAGGATCAGGCGATCGCCGCTGCGCACGAGCGCGACGTTGAGCGCCCAGTCGAACATGTCGCGTTGCAGGAAACGGCCGTCGAACCATGCGTTGCGGTCCGCTTCGCTCACATTGGTGGACATCGTGGAAGTCGGCAGCGGCAGCACGCCGTCGCTGATCAGCACGACATCGACATCGCCGATGCGCACGGCGTAGCGGGACGGAAGGAGTTCGCCCGAACCTTCGTTGCCCAGGCGGGCGATGACCGGCTGGACGTTGCGGATGGGTACGTTCATGTTCAGTAATCCTGTTCGTCGGGTGGGGTAATCCGCCCTGCGGGGCGCAGCGCGGTTCGCGAGCGCGATCGTAAAGATCGCGCGCTTCGGTTCGTCCGGATTCCGGTCGAGCGTGTCAGCGATTGTAGTGACGGCCGACATGCGCCAACAGCGCCGCACGTGCGCACATCGTGTTGTCCGGCCGACAACAATCCGGCGGCGGCTTCCGCCGCCCGAAATGCACATCGCCCGCCTCCGTTGCCGGAAGGCGGGCGATGCAACGGATGCCGTTTATGGGAAGCCGGGCGCGGCCGGCGCGCGGGTCAGGCCGGTTGCCCCGGCACGGCTTCGACGCGCAGCGAACACCTGCGCGTCTCGATCACTGCCAGCCGCGCGACCAGCTCGACCGCGCAGGCGGCCATCATGTAGTCAGCGGGAATTAGCGCGTTGCCGGTCGTGCCGATCAGCCAGTCATCTCCCCCGCCGATATGCCGTTCCCGCTCGCCCGGTACGACATCGCGACAGGCTTGCCACGCTTACGCGAGATACCCCGTTACGCCATCCCAAAGCAGTTTCACCGCGGCCAGCACCAGCAGCCCGTAGCAGGCTCGATAAACCTGGCGTTGATCCAGTTTCGCGTGAAGCCGCCAACCGGCTATTACACCAGCAGGAATTGCACACAGGCAGACCGCCATCACGATCCAGACATTGCCCGTCGGCCTGGCCAGCAGCAGCCATGGCACTGCCTTGGTCGCGTTGCCCACGGTAAAGAACATGCTTGTCGTCCCCGCATAGACCTCCTTGCCGAGGCCGAGCGGCAGCAGATACATGGCGAGCGGCGGGCCGCCCGAATGCGCGACCATCGTGGTCACGCCGGAGGCAAGACCCGCCGTGATCGCCTTTGGCGTCGAACGCGGACGGACCGTCAACGCCGCGCCTCCGACCCACCATAGTCCGACGAAGATCAGCGTGATCGCCGCCATCACGATCGCGATCGCGCGGTGGTCGAGGAGCCGGAACGTCAGATAGCCGACGCCGATGCCCGTCACGAGCCCCGGCAAAAGCAGCATCAGGTCCGGCTTCGACCAGGTCGAAGGCTTCCAGTAGCGCAATGCGAACAGGTCCATTGCGATGAACAGCGGCGCGAGCATGCCGCCCGCGGTCACCGGATCCATCACCAACGACAGCAACGGAATACCGACGATCGAAAAACCGCCGCCGAAGGCCCCTTTCATGAACGAGATCAGGAACACGCCCGCAAAGGCGATCAGTACCGTGATGAGGGTCAGTTGCAGATCCATTCCGGTCGACGAAATCATCACGATGACCTCGCGCGGTCGGCGTCACACACGCCCGACAGGCGTGAAGGCCCCGTCGTCCTTCTCGCAGACGCAGGGTGGGCGGTCATCGAAGCGGTGAAAGGCATAGTGCGTCTCCATGAATGCTCCGAGGACAATCCGACGCCCGCGTGGATTTCGTCGAAACGAAGCGCGTGCACATTGGCCGTGGAAGCTGGGCAATCCCGATACAATCAGGCGATGAAGACAGCATGCACCGGCGTCATACTCGGTACAATAAAAACATTGATCTCGGTGCAATATATATTGAACTCGGTGCATTGAATGTCAAAATCCGAATACCTGAAGTTGGCCGACACGATCGCCGCTGACATTGCTGACGGAACGCTCAGGCCGGGCGACCGGCTTCCGCCACAGCGCAATTTCGCGGACCAGCGAAAGATCGCCGTGTCGACGGCCAGCAGGGTCTATGCGGAGTTGTTGCGGCGAGGGCTCGTCGTTGGCGAGGTCGGGCGGGGAACGTTCGTTTCGGGCGACGCAAGGCGCGGCGCGGCGGCGCCGGGCGAGCCGCGCGACGTCCGGATCGATCTGGAGTTCAATTACCCGATACTGCCCGACCAGATGACACTCATCGCGAGAAGCCTGAGCGGGCTCGAAAGCGTTGCGGCGCTCGCGAGCGCCCTGGGTCAGGCAACCAGCGGTGGCACGCCCGCTCTCAGGAACGTCGCCGCCGCATGTCTGGCGGGCAATGGTTGGGCGCCTTCTGCCGAGCAACTGGTCTTCACGGGGAACGGACGACAAAGCATTGCGGCCGCGGTCGGCGCCATGGTTCCGACGGGCGGGCGCTGCGGCGTCGAAACCTTGACCTACCCGTTCATCAAGGGCATCGCGGCTCGCCTCGGTATCACGCTGGTCCCGCTCGCGATGGACGAAGGCGGCGTGCGCCCCGACGCCGTACTCAAAGCGCACCGGGACGCGAATCTCTCGGCGATCTACATTCAGCCCGCCATCCAGAATCCGTTGGGCATGACAATGAACGCCGCGCGACGGGAAGATCTGTTGCGCGTCGTGGAAAAACTCGGCATTCCGATCATCGAGGACAACGTGTATGGCTTCCTCGACGACCAACCGCCGCTTGCCGCCCTCTCACCGGACAATTGCATCATGATCGACAGCCTGTCGAAGAAGGTGGCGCCGGGGTTGACGCTCGGCTTCATCGTGCCGCCGCATCGGTTGCGTGAAACCGTGATGGCGTCGGTGCGCTCGGGCGGATGGACGGCATCGGGATTTGCATTTGCCGCCGCGCAGCGATTGATGAGCGACGGTACGGTTGCCGAACTCGCCCGACTGAAACGCATCGATGCGGTGGCCCGTCAGAAGCTGGCCGCCGACCGTCTGTCGGATTTCGACATTCAGACGAACGGCAAATGCTTTCATCTGTGGTTGACGCTGCCGGCCCATTGGCGCTCGCAGGCATTGGTCGCGGCCGCGGCGCGGCGAGACATCGCGTTGACGCCCTCGACCACCTTCGCGGCCGCGCCCGGCCATGCGCCGAACGCCGTCAGGCTGGCGCTTGCCGCGCCGACGATGGAGCAGCTCGACGCGGGTCTGCTCACATTGAGCGGAATCCTGAATGCAAGAGAAGAGGATTTCGATTCGACCGAATAAGGTCTGCGCCGCGACGCTCGATTGGCCGCTCGCGCGTAGTCGTCGGACAGTCGTTCGGCGCCGACGCCCTCAACGCAACGCTTGAGCCGCATCGATTCACGCGCAGGCGATCGAGAACCTCGGGCCGGCCACCTGGCCGAGCCGAAACGGCGGCTCCGGCGGCTTGAAGATACGGCCGACGCTTTGCACGCCTGTCCGCTTCGGGCGAGCTCACGGCCGTCAATTCCGTCGACGGCCAACGACTGCTTCCGGCCGAAGCGCATCGGAACCGCGGTGGCCGTCGACCCGTCCCGAAACGCACATCGCCCGCCTCCGTTGCCGGAAGGCGGGCGATGCGAAGGTTGCCGCTTATGGGAAACCGGAGGCGATCCGTCGCGAATGCGTCAGCCCGGTTGTCCCGGCACGGCTTCGCCGCGCAACGAACACCCGCGCGTCTCGATCACCGCCAGCAGCGCGACCAGCCCGACCGCGCACGCGGCCATCATGTAGTACGCGGGAATCAGCGCATTGCCGGTCTTGCCGATCAGCCAGTCGTTGACGATCGGCGCGGTGCCGCCGAACAGCGACGTCGACACGTTGTACGCGATCGCCATGCCCGCATAGCGGACGTGGGTCGGGAACATCGCCGGGAACATCGCGGAAATGGTGGCGAGCTGCGGCACGTAGAGCACGCCGAGCACCGCGAAGCCGATGAAGGCGCCGAGCGGGCCGTGCGTCATCAGCGTGAACATCGGCACGGCCGCGACGAACAGCCCGACGAGCGAGAACCACCACATCGTCTTGCGGCCGACGCGGTCCGACAGCCAGCCGGCGAACGGCAGCAGCACCATCATCGCGAGCATGCCGATCAGCGGAATCAGCAACGACATGTTCTCGCCGACGCCGAGTTCCTTGTGCATGTAGGTCGGCATGTACGCGAGCAGCACGTAGTTGACGACGTTCAGCGCGACGACGAGCCCGCCGAGCAGCAGCAGCGGCTTCGCATAGCGCACCAGCAGCAGCCGGACCGGCAGCGCGGCGGTGGCGTTTTTCTCGCGGCGGTGCGCCTGTTCCTCGAGTTCGCGGAACACCGGCGTTTCCTCGAGGCGCGAGCGCAGGTAGAAGCCGATCAGGCCGAGCGGCGCCGCGACGAGGAACGGCAGGCGCCAGCCCCATGCATGCATCGCCGAATCGCCGAGCAGCAGCGCGAAGCCGAGCATCAGGAACGCGCCGAGCGAGAAGCCGGCGAGCGTCGCGAATTCGAGGAAGCTGCCGCACAGGCCGCGCCGCGAATCCGGCGCGTATTCGGCGATGAAGGTGGCTGCGCCGCCGTATTCGCCGCCGGTCGAGAAACCCTGCACCATGCGCAGCACGATCAATGCGGCCGGCGCGAGCCAGCCGGCCGTCGCATAGCTCGGCAGCACGCCGACGAGCAACGTGGCGCCCGACATCGTCAGGACCGTCAGCGCGAGCACGCGCTTGCGGCCGAGCCGGTCGCCGAGCGGGCCCCAGAACAGGCCGCCGAGCGGGCGGATCAGGAACGAGATCGCGAACGTGCCGAGCGCGAACAGCGTCGCGCTCGCGGTGTTGCCGGGAAACAGCGCGGCGGAAATATACGCGAGGCCGTACGCGTAAATACCGTAATCGAACCATTCGGTTGCATTGCCGAGGGCGGCGGCCGCGATCGCGACGCGCGGCAGGCTGTGCGGCTCGTCGCCGCGTTGGGTGGTCGCGTCGTCGGGAATCGACGACGCGGCGGAAACGGAAGTCCACGATGGCACGTATCGCATGAGGGGTCCTCGCTATCAGCATGCGCCCGGGCGGGCGCCGACGAGGATCAAAGTAATCCCGCCAATTCGCCTGGCCGGATGTCATAGGACGATGTGGGGATCGGGGTTTTCCCGCGCCGGGGCGGGGCGGCCCGCGGCGGCCGTGGCCGGCTCGTCGCGGCTCGGCGCGGCGCCGGCCGGCGAACGGCGGTAAGCTGCGCGCTGCCACGCGGCATTCATCGGACCGTGCAGCGCGTGGCGTCCCTTTTTTCACCCTTCAACAGGAGCGCATATCGTGGCGACCTACATCGTTTTTACGCGGGAAAGCACGCAGGACCAGCATGAGCTCGACCTCTACGCGAGCCAGGTCGGTGCGACCCTCGCCGGCCATCCGGTGAAGGTGCTCGCCGCATATGGGCCGCAGGAAATCCTCGAGGGTGAAGGCCCGGAAGGCGTCGTGATCGTCGAGTTCCCGTCGAAGGAGGCCGCGCACGCGTGGTATCACGGCCCCGAATACCAGGCGGTCGTCCAGCACCGGTTCAACGGCGCGCGCTATCGCGCGGTGCTGGTCGAGGGCGTCTGAGCGCGGCCGCGCGCGCCCGTTACCGCACGTGCGGCAGCAGCGCGCGCAGCCAGTACGACACGGCCACCGCACCGCCATCCGGCGTGCCGATCGCGCGCTCGCCGAGATAGCTGGCCCGTCCCGCGCGCGGCGCCATGCGCGCCGTTTCCTCCGCGCCTCGCTCGGCCGCTTCGACTGCCGCCGTCCACGCGCTCGCGGGATCGCGATCGCCGTCGAGCGCGCGGCCGAATGCGTCGACGGCCGGCACCAGCGCATCGAGCATCGTCCGGTCGCCGGCCTGCGCGCCGCCCAGTTCACTGATCGAATCCACCGCCGCGCGGAACGCCGCGGCCCAGTCGCGCGGCGACGGCTCGGCGCTATCGGCGACATCGGCCAGCCGGCGCGACGCGCGCAGCAGCGCGGTCGCATAGAACGGGCCCGAACTGCCGGCGATCGCGCGGCGCAACGCGGCGCCGAGCGCCGCGAGCGCACCGGACGGCGTGCCGTACGCGGTGTCGGGCAATTCGAGGACCGCCTGCGCGGCGCGCCGCATGCTCGCGCCGAGATCGCCGTCGCCGGCTGCCGTGTCGAGATCCGTCAGCGTCTGTTCGTGGTCGATCAGCGTCTGCGCCACCGCGTGCAGCGCCGGTTGCAGGCGCGCGGCCCACGCACGGCCCGCCGTATCGAGCGGTGGCGGCGGCGCGTCCTGCGACGCGGCCGCGGCCACGCGGATCTGCGTGTTCACGATGCCGCCGCCCGGCCATGCGCGCGCCTGCGTCGGCGCGTCGAGCAGCGCCGCGCGTTCGTCGTTCAGCCGCAGCACCGAGATCGAGCAGCCGGGCATGTTCAGCGCGGACAGGAACGTGCCGGCCCATGCGCGCGCGACGACGATGCCGCGCCGGCTCAGGTTGTCGAACGCGGCGCGCAGCACGATCGCGAGTTCCATGTCCGGCGTCGCGCCGAGGCCGTTGACGAACAGCGCGACGCGTTCGTCGCGGTCGAGCACGAGATCGGCGACGATGCTCGACAGCAGCGTGTCGGCCAGCGCGTCGGCCGGCAGCGGCGCGCGGCGCTCGACGCCTTTCTCGCCGTGGATGCCGAGGCCCAGCTCGATCTCGTGATCGGCGAGGCTGAAGCCCGACTTGTCGGCGCCCGGGATCGTGCAGCCGTCGAGCGCGACGCCCATCGTGCCGAGCTCGGCCGCCGCGTCGCGCGCGATGCTCGCGACGCGGGCAAGCGGCAGCCCGCGCGCGGCGGCCGCGCCCGCGAGCTTGTGGATCAGCACGGTGCCGGCGATTCCGCGTCGCTGGCCGCGCTCGACGCGGCCGCGCAGCGACACGTCGTCGGCGACGATGACCGTCTCGACCGGAATGCCTTCCGCACGCGCGAGCTCGGCGGCGAGCCCGAAATTGAGGCGGTCGCCGGTGTAGTTCTTCACGATCAGCAGCGCGCCGTTCGGGCCGGCGCTCGCGCGGATCGCGGCGAGCACGGCGTCGGTCGACGGCGACGTGAACACTTCGCCGCACACGGCCGCGCTCAGCATCCCTTCGCCGACGTAGCCGCCGTGCGCGGGCTCGTGGCCGCTGCCGCCGCCGGACAGGATCGCGACCGGCCGCTGCGACGGCTCGGGCAGCGGCTGGCGGACGAGCACGTGCTCGTCGCCGAGGATCGCGAGATGCGGCGATTGCCGCGCGATGCCTTCCAGCATTTCTCGCACGACGTCGGACGGGCGGTTCACAAGCTTTTTCATGGCGACGGATTCCGGACGGGTGAACAGGGCTCGGCCGGGCGCGCACGGGCGCCGGACGGCTTTCGTGTTGCGGAGGATCGTGCGTGAGCGGTTGCCGGTCGCAGGCGATCGCATGACCGACGGCCGGATGCAGAGCGGGCAACGAAGCGTACGCGTCGCGCCACGATACATCAGGTTCGGATGTTGCGGCACGGATCGCGGCGCGATGACGTGATGGCGCGTCATCGCGCCGGATGCCGCTATTTCAGCGCGGTGATCGCCTTCGCGCGAATCAGCCGCGCACGCAGCACGTTACGGCTGATGCCGAGCAACTGCGCGGCGCGGATCTGGTTGCGATGGCTGAATTCGAACGCGACGCGCATGACCGTGTCCTCGATGTGTTCGAAGAGATTGCCATGGCCGTCGTCGAACAGGTTGCGCAGCGCGTGTTCGAGCGCCGCCTGTGCGTCGGCGGACGAATCGGCCACAGGCGCGGGCACGCTCGGCAGGCACGGCGGCGCGATGTGCAGGTCGGTGTGCTGCAGCGCGTCCTGGCGGCTCACGAGCAGCGCGTGATGGATCACGTTCTCCAGTTCGCGGATATTGCCGGGCCAGCCGTGTGCCTCGAGCCGGCGCTCGGCGCGAGGATCGATGCGGCGCGGCCCGCCGCCGAGCCGGTCGCGGTAAATGTCGAGGAAGTGGCGCGCGAGCGGCAGGATGTCGCCCGGGCGATCCCGCAACGGCGGCACCGCGAGCTGCACGACGTTGAGCCGGTAGAACAGGTCGCCGCGAAAATGCCCGGCCGCGACGGCCCGTTGCAAGTCGACGTTGGTCGCCGCGACCACGCGCACGTCGACCGGAATGCCCGTGCGCGAACCGAGCCGCACGACCTCGCGCTCCTGCAGCACGCGCAGCAGCTTGACCTGCATCGCGAGCGGCAGGTCGCCGATTTCGTCGAGAAACAGCGTGCCGCCGTGCGCGGCTTCGAACCAGCCGGGCTTCGCGCTGAATGCGCCGGTAAACGCGCCTTTCTCGTGACCGAACAGTTCGCTGTCGACGAGCGTTTCGGAAAATGCGCCGCAGTTCACCGCGACGAACGGCCCGTCGCGCCGTGCGCCGAGTTCGTGTACGTGGCGCGCGATCAGTTCCTTGCCGGTGCCCGTCTCGCCGACGATCAGCACGTTCGCGTCGCTCGGTGCTACGCGGCGAACCTGTTCGAGCAGCGCGAGCGAACGCGGATCGGCGAACACTTGCGCGTGCGCGCGGGCCTGCGCGTGACGTTCGGGCAGCGCGGGCACGGGCGCCGCGGCCTGAAGCCCGGCCGGGTCGCGGGAAGTGTTGACGACACGAAGGTTGAGCGGGCGAGGCGAAGCGGAAATGGAAGTCATGGCGATGAACCGTTGGATCGCCAGGCGATGCGGCCCGGCTGCTGCGTGGTCAGCAGAGTGTTGAACGTTTCGCCGCGCACGAAAAGCATCGATTTCTGATAACCAAAGCGCGATTGCTGCGGAACCCGCAACGGCGCGGAAGAGCGGCGGTGTCGTGACGTCCAAACGTCGAATTCAGCGTTATCGCGTGCGCTGCGCTGCTGCCTGATCAGCAGCGCATCCGCAGACCCGCTGCGCGGTGTTCATCGCGTGACGGAATATCGATGTGACGCGCGCGCCGGAACGCTTGCCACTGTCGCGCATTTGGTCGAGCGCCATTTCTGGCGGGCGATCGCGAAAAGTTTCGGGATGCAGATGACTCTTCCGTCCCGCAGCCGCACCGATGGCACGCTCCTTGCTGACCCGAACCGGTATCGCCGCACCGCACGCGGCTCCACCACGGGAACGCATTGCATGAGCCACACCCTCAACGTCGTCGCGATATCAGGCAGCCTGCAGCGGCCGTCGCGCACGCTGGCGCTGACCGACGCGATCGTCACGGCGCTCGGCGCCGCGCTGCCGATCGAGACGCGATTGATCGAACTCGGCGAGATCGGCAGCCGGCTGGCCGGCGCGCTCACGCGCGCGCAGGTGCCGGACGATCTCGATGCGCTGATCCGCGCGATCGAGACGGCAGACGCGCTCGTCGTCGCGAGCCCGGTGTACCGCGCGTCGTACACGGGGCTCTTCAAGCACCTGTTCGACCTCGTGCGCCACGACGCGCTCGTCGACGTGCCCGTGCTGCTCGCGGCCACCGGCGGCAGCGAACGCCACGCGCTCGTGATCGACCATCAACTGCGCCCGCTGTTCAGCTTCTTCCAGGCGCGCACGCTGCCGATCGGCGTGTATGCGTCCGAAAGCGATTTCGACCAGTACCAGATCGCGAACCCGGCGTTGCGCGAGCGCATCGCGCTCGCCGTGGCGCGCGCGGTGCCGCAACTGCGCCCGCACGCGCTTTCCGCCGCGGCCGCGTAAGCCGCTTTTTCGTTTCCCCTTCGACCAGGACACCTTCATGAGCCTTCCCGACCCTTCCGCCGATGGCGTCAAATTCGCGTACTGGGTGCCGAACGTCAGCGGCGGCCTCGTCGTCAGCACGATCGAGCAGCGAACCGACTGGAGCCTCGAATACAACCAGAAGCTCGCGCGCACGGCCGAGGCGGCCGGCTTCGACTACGCGCTGAGCCAGATCCGCTTCACGGCCGGCTACGGCGCCGAATACCAGCACGAGTCGGTGTCGTTCAGTCAGGCGCTGCTGCATGCGACGACGAAGCTCAAGGTGCTCGCCGCGATCCTGCCGGGGCCGTGGCATCCGGCCGTGGTCGCGAAGCAGCTCGCGACGATCGACCACATCTCGAACGGGCGCATCGCGATCAACGTCGTGAGCGGCTGGTTCAAGGGCGAATTCACCGCGATCGGCGAGCCGTGGCTCGAGCACGACGAACGCTATCGGCGCTCGAAGGAATTCATCCAGGCGCTCAAGGGCATCTGGACGCAGGACAATTTCACGTTCAAGGGCGACTTCTACCGCTTCAACGACTACACGCTGAGCCCTAAGCCTTTGCAGAAGCCGCATCCGGAAATTTTCCAGGGCGGCAGCTCGCGCGCGGCGCGCGACAACGCGGCGAGCGTGTCGGACTGGTATTTCACGAACGGCAATACGCCGGAGAACCTGAAGGCGCAGATCGACGACATCCGCGCGAAGGCGGCCGCGAACAACCATCGCGTGCGGATCGGCGTCAATGCGTTCGTGATCGCGCGCGACACCGAGGAAGAAGCGAAAGCCGTGCTCGACGACATCATCCGGCACGCGCACGTCGAGGCCGTGCACGCGTTCGGCGACGCGGTGAAGGAGGCCGGCAAGGCGTCGCCCGAAGGCGAGGGCAACTGGGCGAAATCGACGTTCGAGGATCTCGTGCAGTACAACGACGGCTTCCGCACGAACCTGATCGGCACGCCGCAGCAGATCGCCGAGCGGATCGTCGCGCTGAAGGCGATCGGCGTCGATCTCGTGCTGGCCGGGTTCCTGCATTTCATCGAGGAAGTCGAGTACTTCGGCAAGCGCGTGCTGCCGCTCGTGCGCGAACTCGAGGCGCAGCGGCAGGCCATTGCCGCGTGACGCCGACCCGCCGCCAGCGCGCGGCCCGCGATCGTGCGGGCCCGCGCGGCGGCGCGACGCTTACGCGATACCCGCCATCTTCGACGCATCGACGAGCATCTCCACGCCGAGGCCGCCGAGCACCGCGCCCATCGCCCAGCGCTGCGCGAGCAGCAGCGTCGGGCGGCCGTGCAGGAACTTCGCCAGGCTGCCCGAGCAGATCGCCACCAGCCCGTTGGCCGACGCGAACGCGGCAATCAGCAGCGAGCCCAGAAACAGCGACTGGCCGAACACGCTGCCCTGCCCGTAGTCGATGAACTGCGGCAACAGCGACACGAACAGCATCGCGAGCTTCGGGTTCAGCACGCTGGTCGTCGCGCCCATCGCGAGCAGCCGCAGCGGCTGCTCGTTCGGCAACGTCTTCACCTCGAACGGCGAGCGGCCGCCCGGCCGCACTGCCTGCCACGCGAGGTACAGCAGGTAGGTCGCGCCGACCGCGCCCAGCACGCTGCCCGCATAGGGCACGCTCATGAACAGCGTCGTGATGCCGAACGCCGCGGCGAACATGTAGAACAGGTAGCCGAGCATCACGCCGGCGAGCGAAACGAGCCCGGCTGCGCGCCCTTGCGCGATCGAGCGCGACATCACGTAGACCATGTTCGGCCCCGGCGTGACCGCGAGCATGCCGCCGATGACGAGAAACCCGTAGATCGATCCGGACGTTTGCATGTTTTCCGCTTCCTGCGTCGAATGAGTGCTGACGGGGTTCATTGTCCGGCGCTGGAGATGAACAGTAAAACGGGATAAACTGAATCGATTGATCAGTTTTTCTGAGCAGACATGAAGAAGCTCGACCTCGATGTGCTCGCGATGGTGGTGGCCGTCGCGGAATCCGGATCGTTCGCGCAGGGCGCGCAACGCGTGCACCGGTCGCCGTCGGCGGTGAGCATGCAGATCAAGACGCTGGAAGACGCGCTCGGCAAACCGCTGTTCATCCGCGACACGCGCAACGTGACGGCGACCGACGACGGCAGGATGCTCGCCGACTACGGCCGCCGGATGCTCGCGATGCGCGACGAGGCGTGGGCGTCGGTCGTGCGTCCGGAGATCCGCGGCCGCGTCACGATCGGCGTGCCCGACGATTACATCTCGTCGCTGCTGCCGCAGGTGCTCGGCAAGTTCGCCGCGATGCATCCGCGCGTGGAAGTGCGCGTGATCGGCCAGCCGAGCAGCGCGCTGGTGCCGATGCTGAAGGACAACACGGTCGACCTCGCATGCCTGACCCGCGTCAAGGGCGTGTCCGGCGAGCTGATCCGGCTCGAGCCGATCGTCTGGACGGGATCGCCGAAACGGAACGTGTGGGAAGAGCGGCCGCTGCCGGTCGCGCTGTTCTCGCACGGCAGCATGGCGCGCGACCATGCGATCAAGGCGCTGAATCGGAAGAAGATTCCGTTCCGGATGTCGTATGAAAGCCCGAGCTTTCTCGGGCTGCTCAGCATGGTCGAGGCCGGCCTTGCGATCGCGCCGCTCGCGCGCTGCTGCGTGCCCGATCACCTGTTGCAGCTGTCGGAGAGCCACGGGCTGCCGTCGCTCGGCGAACTCGACGTCGTGCTCGCGCGCAGCGCGCAGTCCGCGCGCCCGCCGTGCGACTACCTCGCCGAGCAGATTCTCGGCGAATGGCGTGCCTGACCGGCACGTCGCCGGAAGCGTGTCAGCACGACGCCAGCAGCCATTCGCGGAACGCGACGAGCGACGGCAGCGTTTCGTTGCCCGGCGGGTAGACCAGGTAATAGCTGCGCTGGCTGGTAATCGCGTCGCCGATCGACACGAGTTCGCCGCGGCTCAACTCGTCCTCCACGAGCACCTTCGGCACCAGCCCGATCCCCATTCCGGCACGCACGGCCTGGATCAGGTGCGACGTCAGCTCGA
This sequence comes from Burkholderia sp. BCC0044, assembly GCF_902832955.1. NCBI lineage: Bacteria > Pseudomonadati > Pseudomonadota > Betaproteobacteria > Burkholderiales > Burkholderiaceae > Burkholderia > Burkholderia sp. BCC0044. The sequence continues at coordinate 80,788 of NZ_CADFDO010000004.1, forward strand.
AGCTCGGGCCGATACGCATCTGCCGATGGTCGAGCCGATAGTGCGAGAACCACTCGGCCCAGGCCTGCTGATTGCTCGTCACGCCCAGCAGCGTCTGCTTCGCGGCCCAGGCCGGCGTGCGCGCATCGGCCTTGCGGCCGCACCCCGTGTCCGGCGGCGCGATCGCGATCAGGAACTCGTTGTACAGCCGGTGCGCGTGCAGGCCCGGCCAGTCGTCCGCGCCGACGGTGATCGCCGCGTCGAGGTCGTCGTTGAGGAAATCGATCGCGCCGATCCGTGAATGAAGGTGCACGGTCACGCCGGGATGCGCGGCGTAGAAGCCATGCAGGTGCGGCAACAGCCATTTCGAGCCGAAGGTCGGCAGGGTCGCCAGCCGCAGCGAGCCGGCGCCGGCCTGGTGCGACATCGCCTGCAGCGTCGCGCCGCGAATGCGCCCGAGCGCGCCGCTCAGCTCGGCGAAGTAGCGGCGGCCGACTTCGGTCAGCTTGACCGAGCGGCCCTCGCGCCGGAACAGCGGCACGCCGAGTTGATCTTCGAGTGTCTGCACCTGCCGGCTGATCGCGCTCTGGCTCAGCGACAGCTCGTCGGCCGCGCGCGTATAGCTTTCATGCCGTGCGGCGGCCTCGAATACGAGCAGCAGCGACATCGACGGGGTGAGGCGACGGTAATTCATGAGTTTTATGCAAGCTTCGACGGGCGAAAATTCGTTTGTTTCTGACGGAATATCCAAAGATACTGGAATTCCGGTTGCGCGGAAACTTGCCAAAAGATCATGTTTCGACGCACGTTAAGCCACCGGCGCCACCCACACTGCGTTTTTGCCTCATGTCGATCGCTCCATTGCCCCGCCCCGTCAGCCCGTCCGCGAACGTTTACCGCGATTTTCTCGCCGCGCTGCAGGCCGCCGGCTTCGCCGGGGAAATCCGCGCGGACCACGCGAACCGGACCGTGCAGGCCACCGACAACTCGATCTACCAGCGCCTGCCGCAGGCTGTGATCTGCCCCGCGCATGCGGACGACGTCCAGTTGCTGGCCCGGCTGCTGGCCGAGCCCGCGCACCGCGACGTCGCGGTCGCCGCGCGCGGCGGCGGCACCGGCACCAACGGGCAATCGCTGACCGACGGCATCGTCGTCGACCTGTCGCGCAACATGAACCGGATCCTCGAAATCAACGCGCAAGCGCGCTGGGTGCGCGTCGAGGCGGGCGTCGTCAAGGATCAGCTCAATGCGGCGCTGAAGCCGCACGGGCTGTTCTTCGCGCCGGAGTTGTCGACGTCGAACCGTGCGACCGTCGGCGGGATGATCAACACCGACGCGAGCGGGCAGGGTAGCTGCACGTACGGCAAGACGCGCGACCACGTGCTCGAACTCGATTTCGTGCTGATGGGCGGCGAGCGGCTGCACAGCGATGCGCTCGGCGATGAAGAACTGGAACGCCGCTGCGCGCGGCAGGATCGCGTCGGCAAGGTGTATCGCACCGCGCGGCGCATCAGCGACGACAAGGCCGCGCTGATCGACGCGAAATTTCCGAAGCTCAACCGCTGCCTGACCGGCTACGACCTCGCGCACCTGCGCGAACCCGACGGCCGCTTCAACCTGAACGGCGTGCTGTGCGGCGCCGAAGGCTCGCTCGGTTTCGTCGTCGAGGCGAAGCTCAACGTGTTGCCGATTCCGAAATATTCGGTGCTGGTCAACGTGCGTTACGCGGGCTTCATGGACGCGCTGCGCGATGCGCGTGCGCTGCTCGAACTCGAGCCGCTGTCGATCGAGACGGTCGACTCGAAGGTGCTGATGCTCGCGATGAAGGACTTCGTGTGGAGCAGCGTGGCCGAGTATTTCCCGCAGGACGACGCGCGTCCGACGCTCGGCATCAACCTGATCGAATTCAGCGGCGACGACGAACACGACGTCGATGCACGCGTGCGCGCGTTCGTCGAGCATCTGCGCACCGATACGAGCGTGGAGCGGCTCGGCCACACGCTCGCGACCGGCGACGATGCGGTCAAGCGCGTGTATGCGATGCGCAAGCGCGCGGTCGGCCTGCTCGGCAACGTGCAGGGCGAGGCGCGTCCGCAGCCGTTCGTCGAGGATACCGCGGTGCCGCCCGAGAACCTCGCCGCGTACATCGCCGAATTCCGCGCGCTGCTCGATGGCCACGGGTTGCAGTACGGGATGTTCGGCCACGTCGACGCAGGCGTGCTGCACGTGCGCCCGGCGCTCGACATGAAGGACCCGAAACAGGCCGCGCTGGTGCGGCCCGTGTCGGACGCGGTGGCCGAACTCACGCAGCGCCATGGTGGCCTTTTATGGGGCGAGCACGGCAAGGGCGTGCGCTCCGAATATGCGCCGGCGTTTTTCGGCGAGCTGTATCCGTCGTTGCAGCAATTGAAGGCCGCGTTCGATCCGCACAACCAGTTCAACCCGGGCAAGATCGCGACGCCGCCGGACCCCACGCTGCGGCTGCTGAAGATCGACGAGGTGCCGACACGCGGCGACCACGACCGGCAGATCGACGAGCGCGTGTGGCAGAGCTACGGCACCGCGATGCATTGCAACGGCAACGGCGCGTGCTACAACTTCGATCCGGACGACGCGATGTGCCCGTCGTGGAAGGCGACGCGCGAACGCGTGCAGTCGCCGAAGGGGCGCGCGTCGCTGATGCGCGAATGGTTGCGTCTGCAAGGGCAGGCCGGCGTCGACGTCGTCGCGGCGGCGCGCACGCGGCAGCCGTTCCTGCGCGGTCTGGCCGAGCGCTGGCGCAACACCCGCAACGCCGGCAACACCCGCGATGGCGCCGCGGATTTCTCGCACGAGGTGTACGACGCGATGGCCGGGTGCCTGGCATGCAAGTCGTGCGCAGGGCAATGCCCGGTGAAGGTCAACGTGCCCGAGTTCCGCTCGCGCTTTCTCGAGCTGTATCACCAGCGCTACCTGCGGCCGCTGCGCGACTACCTGATCGGTTCGCTCGAATTCACGATGCCGTGGATGGCGCGCGTGCCCGCGCTGTACAACGGGTTGATGGGCGCCGGCTGGGTGAGGACGCTGCTCGAGCGCCGGGTCGGCATGGTCGACAGCCCGTTGCTGAGCCGCTTCGATCTCGCGGCCGTAATCCGCGCATGGAACGTGAAGCCGGCCGACCCGCACGTGCTGGCCGCGCTGAGCGACGCACAGCGCGCGCGCAGCGTCGTCATCGTGCAGGACACGTTCACGCGCTATTTCGATACCGAGCAACTGGCGACGCTGATCGAGCTGGCGGCGCGCCTCGGTTTCCAGGTGTGGCTCGCGCCGCTCGCGCCGAACGGCAAGGCGCTGCACGTGCAGGGCTTTCTCCATGCATTCGCGAAGGCGGCGATCCGCAACGCGACGCAACTGGCCGCGCTGGCGCGCTCGGGCGTCGCGCTGGTCGGTCTCGATCCGGCGATGACGCTCACGTATCGGCAGGAATACCTGAAGGTGACCGGGCTCGCCGACGTGCCGAAGGTCGCGCTGCCGCAGGAATGGCTGCTGGATGCGCTGCCCGAAGCCGGTGCGCGCAGCGCGACGGTTTCATATCGGCTGCTGCCGCACTGTACCGAGAAGACCAACGCGCCGGACAGCGGCAAGCAATGGGCGCAGGTGTTCGCCCGTCGCGGGTTGCGCTTGCAGGTTCAGGCGGCCGGGTGTTGCGGGATGTCGGGCACGTACGGGCACGAGGCGCGCAATCTCGCGACGTCGAAGACGATCTATGCGCAGTCGTGGGCCGCGCACGTCGATGGGGCGCAGCAGGAGGGCGAGGCGCTGGCGACCGGGTATTCGTGTCGCAGCCAGGTGAAGCGGTTGTCGTCGAAGCAGGTGCGCCATCCGTTGCAGGCGCTGCTCGATCACGTGCGGACGGTGGAGTGACAACGGGGCGGCGTGGGTTGCGCGGCCCGTAAGAGCGCGTCGATCGCGCGTCGAGCGGCCATCCCCGTGCCGCTGTCGACCTTCGCCGGCGCGGGTCAGGCGTCGGCTTTCGCTGCTTTTCGCGACCGCGGTTTTTCCGCTGCGGGAAACACGCCGACGCCGCGCGGCCGTTTCGGCTCGATCCGCATTTGCCGGATCACGCGCCGGAAATCGATCTCGTGCGCGGCCAGCGTGCCGATCAGTTTCGCGATGACCGCGAGGTGGGAAGGGACGGTGCCCTTGCTCGAATAGTTGGTGATCGAACTTTCGTTCATCCGGATCAGGCGGGCGAACTCGCGCGCCGTCAACTGCGCCTTCTTCAACTCCTGTTGGAATTCCGCATACGCCATTGCACACATGATGCTTCGTCTCCGTGAATCAGCATTCGGCCCGCGCGGCGCCGGCGCCGACGAGTGGCGTTCCCGTCGTGCCGGCGCCGCGTCGGGTTACATCTTCACCTGGTCGAGGAAGGTCTTCTTGCCGCTCTTGTAGCCGTAGATCGAGATGATCCCGTGCGTCAGGTCGCCCTTCGCGTCGAACGTCGTCGTGCCGATCACGCCGTCGTACTTCGTCGCCGGCATCGCCGCGAGGATCTTCGCCGGGTCGGTCGAGTTCGCGCGCTTCATCGCGTCGACCGCGATGTAGACCGCGTCATACGCGAACGGCGCGTCGAACTTGATGCCCTGGTTGAAACGCTTCTGGTACTTCGCGAGGAAATCCGCGCCGCCCGGCATCTTCTCGAGCGCAGCGCCTGCCTGCGAGCACAGCACGTTGTCGGCCGCCGGGCCGGCCAGTTGGGCCAGCGAATCGGTGCACACGCCGTCGCCGGACAGGATCTTCGCGCGCAGGCCGAGCTGCTTCGCCTGCTTCGCGAGCGGGCCGCCGGTGGCGTCCATGCCGCCGTACATGATCGCGTCGGGGTTCTCGCCCTTGACCTTCGTCAGGATCGCGCGGAAGTCGACCGCCTTGTCGTTGGTCGCGTCGTGCGACAGCACCTTCAGGCCGAGCGCCTTCGCCTTCTTCTCGAACTCGTTCGCGAGGCCCTGGCCGTACGCGGTCGAATCGTCGATCACCGCGACGCTCTTCACGCCCTTCGCCTGCGCATAGCTCGCGAGCGCCGGGCCCTGCTGCGCGTCGGTCGCGACCACGCGATAGGTCGTCTTGAAGCCTTGCTGCGTGTAGGTCGGGTTCGTGGCCGACGGCGAGATCTGCACGATGCCCGCGTCGCTGTAGATCTTCGACGCCGGGATCGACGTGCCCGAGTTCAGGTGGCCGATGACGGCGACGACCTTGTCGTCGACGAGCTTCTGCGCCACCTGCGTCGCCTGGCGCGGGTCGGCCGCGTCATCCTGCGCGTCGAGCTGCAGCGTGATCTTCTTGCCGCCGATCGTCAGGCCCTTCGCGTTGATTTCCTCGACCGCGAGGCGCGCGCCGTTCTCGTTGTCCTTGCCGAGGTGCGAGATGCCGCCCGTCGTCGGTTCGACGCTGCCGATCTTCACGACCTGGTCGGCCATCGCGCTCGACGCGGCCGCGAACGCGGCGGCAGCCAGTGCAACGGTGATCAGGGGTTTGCAGCGCATGCCGACAGTGCTTCGTTCCATCTGCCATCTCCGAATTGAATGTCTTTCTATTGACGTCTCGACCGGCCGGCTGCGGGCCGGGGCGATCGGACGAGTCTCCGTGCCCATCGCGGGCTTCATTTGCATGGCATCCGGCCGTGTGACCTGCCGCCCGGGCGAGCGGGCGAATCGTCGCCGGACGTCATGCAATCGTATGAATATATATGAAGCCGGTTTTGCGCGCTGCGGCGAATCTCGTAGCGGGCCGTGCGGCGCGGGTCGGCGCCCGGATGTCGAAGGTTCCGGATGCCGGAAATCGTGCGCTGCGGCGGACCCCAAGACTGCGATTCGCTGTCGTCGGCCTTACGGCCGCATCCATTATTCGGCCGGTCGCCACGGCGAAGCCATGGACACTGACATGCGGTCAATCGTGAACTGTTCGGTCGATTTGTCTGCACAGTTTGGTCAGTTGCGAATCGCGTATGGGTTTCATGGTCATGCTTCATCGAGAGCGATCGCTATTCGTATGCAACTAACGGTCAAGTTCGGCGACGTCAATGAATGGGTGCCGATTGCGTCGACCGAACGGTCTATTCAGATCGGCAGAAGCCGGGGCGTTCTGGGACTCGCGGCGCGGCAAATCCGGATCGTCGCGGCGGCCACGCAATTCGCTGCAAGCACTCGACGCTACGACCGTCCACGCAACGCGACGACGATCACGCCTGCAATTGCCAGCAGGCCGCCGCACGCCGTCGCGATGCCGGGCCGCTCGCCCGTCAGCACCACCGACAGCAGCGTCGCGACCGCCGGCGTCAGATAAAGAAAGCTGGCCGCGCGTGCCGCGCCGAAGTAGCCGAGCGCGATGGTCCAGGTCGCGTAACCGAGCGCGGCGGGAAAGACGCCGAGCACGACGACGGCCAGCGCCGTGTCGCGCGACCCGCCGCCGAGCGACACGAGCGCGCCGGGCAGCCAGGGCGCGAGCAACACCGCGCCGGCCAGCAGCGTGTACGCGGTGCAGGGCAGCGCGCCGTACACGGGAATCAGCCGCCGCTGCAACACGAAATAGCTGGCCGAGCACAGCGCCGCGCCGAGGATCAGCGTGCTTCCCGAGCCGAGGACGAGGCCGCCCGGCTGCCCTTGCGCGATCACCGCGATGCCGGCCAGGCTGACCAGCGAACCGAGCCAGCCCCAGCGATTGAAGCGCTCGCGCAGAAACACGGCGGCCAGCAATGCGGTGAAGATCGGCAGCGTATTCACGATGAAACTCGCCGCGCCGGCCGACACGGTCTGTTCGCCGGTATTGAGCAGCGCGTTGTAGAGTGCGATGCCGAGCAGGCCGCATGCGAGAAAGCGCCACGCATCGGCTTTCGTCGGCAGCGGCGGCCGTCGCCATGCGAGCCACGCGATCACGAGCAACGCGGCGGTCGCGAAGCGCGCGGCCGCGAGCTGCAGCGGCGCGAGGCCGTGCAGGCCGATCCGGATGAACGGGAACGCGGACGCCCACGAGACGATCGTGAACGCGACCGCGGCTGCCGCGACGAGCGGTTGTCGCGCGCCGCGCGACGTCGGTGACGAAAGGGTATTCATGCGGCAATGGTGCGGCGTGGCGAGATGTTAAGCTAGCGCACAGATCAACACGCGGATATGAATATGGCTCACAGCTCGGGGGCACGGCGAGCCGACGGTCCGGCGCGTGCGCGCCAGGTGGCCGGCGGGCCGTCGGCCGCCGCGCCGATGCCGGCCCCGCGGCCGCCGCTCGCGAGCCTGGAGACGGTCTGCACGGTGGCGCGCGAGGGTTCGTTTCTCGCGGCCGCGGACGTCTCCGGCGTCACGCACGGCGCGATCAGCCGACGCGTGGCCGCCGTGGAAAACTGGCTCGGGATGGCGCTGTTCGAACGGCATGCGCGCGGCGTGCGCCTGACCCCGGACGGGCAGCGCTTCGTCGGCCGGATCGAGCAGGCGTTCGCGATCATCGACAGCGCGGCCGATCAATGGCGCACGCCGCGCACGCCGCGGCTGGTCCGGATGAGCGTGGTGCCCGCGTTCGCGCAGCTGTGGCTGCTGGAGCGGCAGCCGGCGCTCGAGAGCGAAGCGCCCGCGTTGCGCATCGAGCTCGGCATCGAACTGCGCAACGTGGATATCGCCGGCGGCGAAGCCGATCTGTCGATCCGCTACGGGCGCGGCAATTGGCGTCGGCTCGACACCCGGCCGTTCATGCCGGAACGGCTGTATCCGGTCGCGCATCCGCGGCTCGCCGGCCAACTGGCGAGGATGCGCCGCGGAGCGGGCGACGCCGCGCTGCTCGACATGCCGTTGCTGCACGATTCGGACGTGACCGGCTGGCGCACGTGGTTCGACGCGCTCGGCATTCCGTTCAAGCCGCGTGCGCAGGATCGCCGGTTCGAGGATTACAACCTCGTGCTGGCGGCGGCCGAAGCGGGGCTGGGCGTGGCGCTTGCGCGCACGCCGCTTGCGGATGCGTATCTGAAGCGCAGCGCGCTCGTGCGCGTGAGCCGTCACGAGGTCGATTCGCTGCTCAGCTATCACTTCGTGCATGCGAAGGGCGAGAATCGGCCGGAGGTGCTCGCGTTGATGGAGCGGATGGTGAAGGCGCTGCGCTAGCGCATACATGGCGGCTCGCGCAGGCGACCGCTTCGGCACGCGCATCGCGCATGCGGCGGGCCGTCCGTTCCGTTCGTTCGGCCCGGGCCGCCGAATCGTTACAATGCAGCCGCGGAATACGGTGCGATCGCCGGAGTGAGGCAGAATCGCGCGTTTGGCCGGCAGATGGGCCACTCTCCAACCATGACAGTACGGGTTCAAATTTGCAGAAAAGGGAACCGATGAATAGACCAGACAAATCGTCGAAAGCGCGTGCGGCGCTGGATCAACTTTTTTCCGGCCTGGCGCCTGCGGACGCGAAGCGCGAATCGCCGCGTGCGGGCAATCCGTTCGCAACGGACGACGAGGTGTCGAGCGCATCCGGCGGTCGCGGCGGGGTGGAGGTCACGCTGTCGACCCGCATCCAGCTGCGCGGTTATCCGAGCGCCGACGCGTTCATGAAACGCATGGCCGAAGCGTGGGGCCTCGAGTGGGGCACCTACGACAGCGTCCGCGCGGTGGCGACGCTGCCGGCCGGATGGCGCTCGCGCCGGCTTCCGGAAGTCACGCAGATCGTCGACGAACGCGACGTGCTGCGCGCCGAGAGCAGCCTGCAGGGCGGCGAGATGTCGTATCTGAAGGTGCATCCGCGCTACTACATCGATGCGCGCAAGCGTTTCGGCTGGAGCAAGTCGTCGAAGGCGTCCGACGATCCGGATCTCGACGGCCCCGACTGGAACTGCTTCGTGGTCGATCGGGAAAAGTCCATCGAAGTGCACGAACTGACGACGTCGTCGTTGAAGGCCGACATGGACAATGCGCGGGCGACGCTGCTGAAATGGCTCGACGAGCACTATCCGAAACACCGCGACCCGTTTGCGTACTGGTCGGACTGCGAAGGGGCGTCGTAAACCGGCTCGCACGGCGGTTCGTTCGATGCATCGGCCGGCCCGTCATGAGGACGACCATTGAAACGAGCGAGTGGGGTTCCGATTCTCTGGGCAGCGTTCGGCGCGGCGGTCGGGTCGACCGTCATCGAGTTGCTGCTCTGGGCAATCGCCGGCGATGACGCCGTCCAGAATCTGTTGCGCGACGCGCGCCTCACGGCCGCGATCGTGATGGGGCGAAGCGTGCTCGGTGCGTCCGGCGGTTTCGATCTGCTGGTCATGGGCGTGGCGACGCTCGTGCATGCGGCGCTTTCGCTGGTCTATGCGGCCGTGCTGGCACGGCTGGTCCGCAGTCTGTCGTGCGTGCCCGCGCTGCTCGCGGGCGGCGCGTTCGGGCTCCTGCTGTACGGCGTGAACCTGTACGGGTTCACGGCGATCTTTCCGTGGTTCATCCCGGTGCGCGGCGCGATCACGCTGGTCGCTCATCTGATCTTCGGGATCACGGCCGCGGCTGTCTACTCCGTCGCCCGACGCGACGCTACCGGCTGATCAGGGCATCGATTGCCGACGGTGCCGGCCACCGTCATCCGTATTCCGACCCCTGGAATAACTTGCCGCGCTGTGTCGTTTAGCGCTCAGGAGACCCTGTACGAAGCGAAGCAGCGGCGAGCGGTGAGCGCCGCGCGACGCATCGTGCGCAAGCAAAACGGTGTGTGGGGCGTCGTTGGCGACGCGCGGAATCCAATGGTCGGGGGCAACAACGCAGGAGCCGATCATGTGCAACTTGTTTCGATCCGTGACGGGCATCGTCTGTCTCGGCTTTGCGGCGTCCGTCTTCGCGCAAATGGCTGACGATCCAGCGGAGACCGGCGCGAACTGCCGTGCGGTCGTCGCGCAGGCGGACATCGACGGCACGGAGCAGCAGGTCGTGGGGCGCGCGTGTCTGCAAGACGACGGGACCTGGCAGATCGTGCAAAACGCCGACGGCAGCGTGCTGTGGTACCCGGCGGCGGCCTATCCGTATGCCGATCCGTGGTACTGGGGGCCGCCGCTGTTCATCGGCGCGGGCGTGAGCTTCATCTTCGTCGATCGCTTCCGTCGTTTTCACCACTTCGATCACGTCGATCACTTCAATCCGATCGGGCATCGCCGCTTCGGCGTGCCGATGGGCGCGGGGTTCCGGCACGGCGCGTTCCCGGTCGGTGCGGGGCACGGGTTTGGCGGCATGCGGCGACATTAGGCCGGTGATTAGGCTGGCGTTGCGATATCTATTCGAGGCCGGCGTTTCGATGCACGGCATCGGCCTCGTCTTGCTGAAACGCCAAGTTGACCGGAACGTCGTGAGCGCTCATCGCGTTGCCTGCGTGGTCGGTCGGTCATGACCCGCCCGGCGACGATCGTCGTCGCGACGACGCGTGCGTATCCGGCGTGCGTGCAGGTCGGTACGATACGCCGTTGTGCTTGCAACCTTCCAGCAGGCCGCTCCGTTGCCGGCGCAACAATCGATCAGTCGCTCAGCCGAGCTTTCCACGCAGATCGTCGAACGGGATCATCACATTCGTGCGATACGCGGGCCGCGCCTTCAATCGTTCGTACCACGCTACGACATGCGGCACGTCGGGCCGCGCGATATCGAGTTCGAAATAGCGGTAAAGGTGCGTGCCGGCCGCGATGTCGGCGAGCGTGATCGCGTCGCCGGCGAGAAACGGCTGCCCGGCCAGCACGGCATCGAGCACCCGGAAATACTGCGCGCATTGCGCGATGCTCTGCTCGACGCGCACCGTGTCGCGCTGCTCGGGTGGCGTGCGGTAGTAGTCGCGGAACACGCCGTTGAGGAATGCCGGCTGCAGCGTGGTCTGCGCCCAGTCCATCCAGCGGTCGGCGCGCGATTGCTCGGCGGGATCGTCGCGCCAGAAGCCGGGACGTCCGTAACGCGCGGCGAGGTAGCGCAGGATGCTGTGCGATTCCCATACGACGGTACCGTCGTCGTCGATCACCGGGATGCGCCCGTGCGGGTTCATCGCGAGGAATTCGGGCGTGTCGAGCACGCCGAACCGGCCGCCGGCCGGCACGTGCCGATGGGCGAGCGCGAGCTCGTCGACGAGCCACATCACCTTCTGGACATTGAACGCGTTGCGTCGTCCCCATACCGTCAGCATGCCGGGCTCCCTGTGTCGTGACGAACGTGAAGATGGACAGTGTAAACGCCGCAGGCGCGCACCGCGGTGCGCGCCTGTCATGACGATCGTCGTGCAACGTGACGATCAGAACTTGTGGCGGATGCCGACGATCGCGAGTTCCTGCGTATCGGTGCCGGAGTTCACGCCGTACGAGCCGACCGACGCGGCCGCTTTCACGGTCGCCCCGCTCGCGTTGAGCGTGTTGCCGCTCGCCTTCTGATAGCCGAACAGCGCATACAGGTCGGTGCGCTTCGACAGCGCGTAATCCGCGCCGAGGTTGACCTGGTTGTAGTGCGCGGAAGCCGGGCCCGTCAGCGACGTGTAGTTGTAGCCGACGCCCGCGCGCAGTGCCGGCGAGAACTGCCAGTTGAAGAACGCCGAGCCGTTGTTGAACTTCGCGTTCTGGCTGAATGCCGACAGCGTGTCCGTGCCGTACTGCGTGTTCGAATACGCGAGGCCGAAGGTCGCCGCCCCGGCCACGTACTGGCCGGCCACGCGCACGATCTGGATCGACTTCGCGCTCGAGAAGCCCTGGTTGATCACGGTGTTGAACAGCGTGTCCGAGCTGCTCGACCACGTGCGCACGCCGTTCGCGACCGTCGTGCCGCCGTTCGCGTAGAAGTAGCCGGCGCCGAGCGACAGCGGGCCGTTCGCGTAGCTCGCGCCGAAGCTGTACGTGCGGCCGCTGCCGGTCGCGCCCGCGACGCCGCCGAAGCCGTACAACGCCTCGAACTGGAAGCCGGAGATCAGCGGGCTCGTGTATTTCACCGAGTTGCTGACGCGCAGGCTGTTGTCGTAGTTGTCGAGATCGCCCGGCGTCGCGAACACGCCGCCGAAGTAGTTGTCCTGCGTGAGGCCCTGCACGAGGTCGACGATCGGATCGTACTGGCGGCCGAGCGTCACGGTGCCGTAGGTGCTGCTCGCGAGGCCGACGACGGCCTTGCGGCCGAATTCGCGCCCGCCCTGGCCGAGCGCGCCGGTGCCGATGTTGAAGCCGTTCTCGAGCTGGAACAGCGCGGACAGGCCGCCGCCGAGATCCTCGATGCCGCGCAGCCCCCAGCGGCTGCCCGACAGATTGCCGCTGCTGAACTTCACGAGGCTCGACGCGTTGCTGCCGTTCGCGTTCTGCGCGTTGTGGACGTATGCGATGCCGGCGTCGGCGATCCCGTACAGCGTGACGCTGCTTTGTGCGTGGGCGCCGGTGGCGACGAGCGCGGCCGGCAGGGCGAGCAGCGCGAATGACCGGATCTGCTTCATGGTTGGATTCCCCCGTTGGTCGATTGATCTGACGAATCGGTGAACGATACGGGCCGCGCATCGTCGAGGGAACCAATAAATTGTCCGATCGTTATGAGGCGGCGCGGTGATGGATGCGCGCGCAACGGACTGACGGGCGGTGCGCAGATGGCTCGCGCGCCGCGGCCGGCGTGCCGCGCGATCGCGGCGGCATCCGCCTGCGATCGCCGCGCCGCCATGTTGCCACGGCGGTCCCGCCTACTGCGCCACGCTTTCCGCGTCCGCCGTCTCGCCGAGGAACCCGCCGCTCTGGTGCGCCCACAGCGCCGCGTAGATACCGCCCGCCTGCAGCAACTGCCGGTGCGTGCCTTCCTCGACGATGCGCCCTTCGTCGAGCACGATCAGCCGGTCCATCGCGGCGATCGTCGACAGCCGGTGCGCGATCGCGATCACCGTCTTGCCGCTCATCAGGCTGTCGAGGCTGCGCTGGATCGCGACTTCGACCTCGGAGTCGAGCGCGCTGGTCGCTTCGTCGAGCACGAGGATCGGCGCATCCTTGAGCATCACGCGCGCGATCGCGACGCGCTGCCGCTGGCCGCCCGACAGCTTCACGCCGCGCTCGCCGACTTCGACGTCGTAGCCGCTGCGGCCGTGGCGGTCGCGCAGCCGGTCGATGAACTCGGACGCTTCCGCGCGCACGGCCGCGTCCTGCATCTCGCGCTCGGTCGCGTCGGGGCGACCGTACAGCAGGTTTTCGCGCATCGTCCGGTGCAGCAGCGACGTATCCTGCGTGACCATCCCGATCGCGCCGCGCAGGCTGTCCTGCGTCACGTGCGCGATGTCCTGCCCGTCGATCCGGATCGAGCCGCCGCCCACGTCGTAGAAGCGCAGCAGCAGGTTCACGAGCGTCGACTTGCCGGCGCCCGAGCGGCCGATCAGGCCGATCCGCTCGCCCGGCCGGATCGTCAGGTTCAGCCCGTCGAATACCGCGCGATCGTTGTCCTCGTGCGCGAACTGCACGTTGTCGAACACGATTTCGCCGCGCGCCACCGTAAGCGGCTTCGCATCGGGCGCGTCGACCACGCTGCGCACCTTCGTCAGCGTGTTGATGCCGTCCTGGATCGTGCCGACGTTCTCGAACAGCTCGGTCATTTCCCACATGATCCAGTGCGAGTAGCTCGACAGGCGCAGCGCCATCGCGATCACGGCCGCGACGACGCCCGCGCTCGCTTCGCCGTGCATCCACAGAGACAGCGCGAGCCCGGCCGAGCCGACCAGCAGCAGCGTCGACAACAGATGGTTGACGATCTCGAACGCGCTGACGAGCCGCATCTGCGCGTCGCCGGTCGCCTTGAACGCTTCCATCGCGCGCCGCGCGTGGTCGGCTTCGCGCCGCGTATGCGAGAACAGCTTCACGGTCGTGATGTTCGAATACGCGTCGGTGATGCGGCCCGTCATCAGCGCGCGCGCGTCGGCCTGCCGGCTGCCGACCGCCCCGAGGCGCGGCACGAAATATGCGCACGCCGCGCCGTAGCCGAGCGCCCACAGCGCGAGCGGAATCATCAGCCGCCAGTCGAAGCTGGCGGCGAGCACGAGGATGCCGATCAGGTAGGCGGTGACGCCGATCACGACGTCGACCGACATGAACAGCGCGTCGCGCACCGCGAGCGCGGTCTGCATGATCTTGGTCGTCACGCGGCCCGCGAACTCGTTCGCGTAGAACGACAGGCTCTGGTCGAGCATCAGCCGGTGGAATACCCAGCGCAACCGCATCGGGAAGTTGATCGCGAGCACCTGGTGCTTGACCATCGTATGCAGCGCGATCAGCAGCGCGCTGCCGGCGAGGATCGCCGCGAAACCGGCGAGCGTGCCGAAGTGGCGGCCGCCGAATTCCGCCGGGGTCGACGACGACAGCCAGTCGACCACGTGCCCCATCATCGCGAACAGCGCGGCTTCGTACGCGGCCAGCGCGGCCGACGTCAGCGCGATCAGCAGGATCCAGCCGCGCGCGCCTTTCGTGCACGCCCAGACGAACGAGAAGAAGCCCTTCGGCGGCGTGACGGGCTCTTCGAGCGGGAAAGTCGGCAGGCGCCGTTCAAACCACGAATACATCGACTTGTTCTCCTTGTGCGGCCCGACGCAGCGGACGAGCCGACGATGCCGGGCCGGATGCGATGCGGCAATCGTGCGCCGGCCCATCCTTTCAGCCGATGGACGCGGCGCCGAGATCGCGTGACCCGTCGTGAAGTGTCGCATCGATTCGATCGCGCTGCAGGCCGGTTGTAAGCCGCCCCGGCCGTGCGGCCGGCTCCTCCGTACTTGCGCATCGGGCTCCTTCGCACGCAGGATCATCTCGCCCTTAAAAAACCCCTTGACTATCTATCTATGAGTAGATAAAGTTCGGTCCATGGAAACGAAAACGACCGTCCGCGAACAGATTCTCGACCACGCGATCACGCTGATGATGCAGCGCGGTTACAACGGCTTCAGTTATCGAGACCTGTCCGACCTGGTCGGCGTGAAGACGTCGAGCATCCACTACTACTTCCCGTCGAAGGACGATCTCGTGCTGGAAGCGGTGGCGGCCTACAGCGACGAAGTTCTCGCGGCCGTGCGGGCGATCGATCCGGCATTGCCGGCCGACGTGAAGCTGAGCCTGTACACGAAGATGTTCGGTCGCACGCTCGGCGACGGCAACCTGATCTGTCTGTGCGGGATGCTCGCGTCCGACATCGAAACGCTGCCGGAGAACGTGCGGCAGGCGGTGCAGGCGTTCTTCACGGCCAACGAGCGCTGGCTCGCGGAATTGCAGGCGCAAGGCGCGAAGGAAGGCACGCTGCAGTTCAGCGGCGAGCCCGACACCGCGGCGCGCACGCTGTACGCGGCGTTCCAGGGCAGCGTGCTGGCCAGCCGGCTGTTTCACACGCGGGCGCGTCTCGAGGACGTCGAGGCCGTCTGGAAAACGCGGTCCTGACGGACGGCGCAATGCAGTTGGGCGGTTCGCCGCCTTTTATTGGATCTCGTTATCTATCATGTAGTAGATAGATGATTGGCGCAGGTGGTGTGTCCGCCTGCATTTTTTGGGGATGTTTATCTATCTATGGATAGATAAATTGATGCGAGGCCGGCGGAAAAACCGCCGGCACGCGGACCCCGGTTCGAAGGCTGTTTCATTCATTTGTGGAAAAAGGAGTCTGTCATGTCGATCGAAAAAGTGCTGTACCGCGCCCATGCAAAAGCCACCGGCGGCCGTGACGGCCGTGCGACGGTGCCCGAAAGCGGCCTCGACCTGAAGCTGACCACGCCGCGCGAGCTCGGCGGCGCGGGCGGTGCGGGCGCGAACCCCGAACAACTGTTCGCCGCCGGCTACAGCGCGTGTTTCATCGGCGCGATGAAGTTCGTCGCGGCGCGCGACAAGATCGCGATCCCGGCAGACGCCGCGATCGAGGGCAGCGTCGGCATCGGCGCGATCCCGAACGGCTTCGGCATCGAAGTCGAACTGAAGATCTCGCTGCCGGGCCTCGATCGCGACATCGCGCAAACGCTGATCGACCGTGCGCACGTCGTCTGCCCGTACTCGAACGCGACGCGCGGCAACATCGACGTCACGCTTACGCTCGTCTGACCGATCGCACTGCCAACCATCCATCGCCATTCAAAGATTCGACCAAGGAGTTGCACCATGAAGATCGTCAAGCCGCTGTTGATCGCTGCCGCCGTGGCAGCCACACTGTCCACCGCACCTGCCGCGTTCGCCGCGGGCGCCGACGCGGTCGGTCCCGATGCGAAGACGAGCGCGTTCCTCGCCGCGCTGAACGGCCAGAAGGGCCCGGGCCTCGAAACGCTGAGCCCCGCGAAGGCGCGCCAGGTGCTGGTCGACGCGCAGAACGGCGTGAAGGTCGATCTATCCGGCATCGACGTGTCGAACCGCACCATCGAGCAGGACGGCCTGTCGGTGCCGGTCACGATCGTGCGTCCGCAAGGGGTGACGGGCACGCTGCCGGTATTCGTGTTCATTCACGGCGGCGGCTGGGTGCTCGGCGATTTCCCGACGCACGAGCGGCTCGTGCGCGATCTCGTCGTGCAGTCGGGCGCGGTCGCCGTGTTCGTGAACTACACGCCGTCGCCGGAAGCGCGTTACCCGGTCGCGATCAACCAGGCGTATGCGGCGACGAAGTGGGTGGCCGCGCACGGCGCGGAGATCGGCGTCGACGGCAGCCGCCTCGCGGTGGTCGGCAACAGCGTCGGCGGCAACATGTCGGCGGTCGTCGCGCTGATGGCGAAGGACAAGGGCGGCCCCGCGATCCGCTTCCAGGGGCTGATGTGGCCGGTCACGGACCACAACTTCAACACGGGTTCGTACAACGCGTATCAGCAAGGCCACTTCCTGACGCGGCCGCTGATGAAGTGGTTCTGGGACGCCTATACGAAGAACGAAGCGCAACGCAACGAGATCTACGCGTCGCCGCTGCGCGCGAGCGTTGCGCAGTTGAAGGGGCTGCCGCCCGCGCTGATCCAGGTCGCGCAGTTCGACGTGCTGCGTGACGAAGGCGAAGCGTACGGCCGCAAGCTCGACGCGGCGGGCGTGGACGCGACGACCACGCGCTACGACGGCACGATCCATGACTTCGGCTTGCTGAACGCGTTGGCCGACGATGCGCCGACGAAGGCCGCGACGAAGGCGATGGCCAACGAAATCGCGACGCGGCTGAAGTAACGCGATCGGCGGTCGTTCGAATCGGAACGACGGGACGGCGGGCACGTTGCCCGCCGTTTTTGCGTGTGGGCGTTTCGTTCATGCCCGGCAGTGTGTCGGGCAAAACGGTTGAAGCGAATGAATGGCGATCGCACGAACGCGCCCGTGCCGCCGGCATTGTTGGTACGATCGCGCGTATCGTCCACGCCGGCGTCGCCAGCCGCCGGTTCATTGGCCGCGCAGCCGCACGCTCGCGCGGCCACGTTCGGGAGAAGCGGTTCATGTTGCAGGCGTTCGCGGTCTTGCTGATCTTCCAGTGTCTCGGGGAGGGCGTGTCCTATCTGTTCGGCCTGCCGGTGCCGGGCCCGGTGATCGGCATGCTGCTGCTGTTCGGTTTCGTGATGCTGCGCCCGCAGGTGGCCGATGCGATCGAGCCGACCGCGCTCGAGCTGCTGCGTCACCTGTCGCTGCTGTTCGTGCCGGCCGGCGTCGGCATCATGGTGTCGGCCGACCGCGTGCGCGGCGACGCGGTCGCGGTCGTCGTCGCGCTGGCCGTCAGCACCACGCTCGCGATCGCGGTCACGGCGCTCGTCACGCGCGCGCTGCTGCGGCGCCAGCGCCGCGCGGGCGGCACCGCGGAGGGCGCGCAATGACGGCCTTCCCGAAGCTCGGCGCGATCTGGGTCTATCTCGCCGCGAGCCCGCTGCTGGGCCTGACCATCACGCTGGTCGCGTATCTGTTCGCGCAGGCCGTCTATGCGCGGGCGCGCTTCAATCCGCTGGCGAATCCGGTGCTGATCGCGGTCGCGGTGATCGTCGTGCTGCTGACGCTCACGCATACGCCGTATCCGACGTATTTCGAAGGCGCGCAGTTCGTCCACTTCCTGCTCGGCCCCGCGACGGTCGCGCTCGCGCTGCCGCTGTACCGCCAGTGGTCGAAGCTGCGGCGCACCGCGCTGCCGCTGCTGGTCGGCCTGCTCGCGGGCTCGCTGACCGCGATCGTGTCGGCGGTCGGCATCGCCGCGCTGTTCGGCGCGTCGCACCAGACGATCGCGTCGCTCGCGCCGAAATCGGCGACGACGCCGATCGCGATGGCCGTCGCCGCCGAGATCGGCGGCATTCCGTCGCTCACGGCCGTGCTCGTGATCTCGACCGGGATCTTCGGCGCGGTGTGCGCACGCGGCATCCTCAATCTGCTGCGGATCGACGAGCCGGCCGTGCGCGGCTTCGCGCTCGGCGTCGCGTCGCACGGGATCGGCACCGCGCGCGCGTTCCAGGTCAGCGAGGAAGCCGGCGCGTTCGCCGGGCTCGGGATGGGGCTGAACGGCGTGTTGACGGCGTTCGTCGTGCCGATCCTGCTGCCGGTGCTGTCGCGCTGGATCTGAGCGTCGCCGCGCTCGCCCGGGGTATCGGTTTCCCTGATGGCGTGCACGACACGCCGAAAGGACGGCGCACCCGCCGCGCATGTATCGTTGACGTTATCAGGACAATTCAGGAACGCACACGGACATTTGCGCGGCGATCGGCTAACGTTGCATCGGTGCCGTTGTCGCAAGCCGTCGCGTGCGCGCCGGTGTCCGACCCACACTCAACAATCGACAAGGAGATCGGTCATGAAGCAGTCTCGCGTGGTTTCGGTGGCAGTAGCAGTAGCGGCGTCGTTCGGTCTGTTGTTGACCGCCGCGCCGGCGGCCTATGCGCAGGACACTGCGCCCGCGCCGACGCAGAAGCAGCTCGACAAGGCGCAGAAGAAGGCGGCGCGCAAGGCGGCCCGCGCGCGGCACGCGTCGGACCTGAAGGCGATCGGCACCGGCAGCGGTTACCGGTTGACCAACGACCAGAGCAACTATCCGCAGAACGCGGTGCAGAAGGCGCCCGCGACGAAGGCGGCGCCGGCCGCGCCGGCGTCGGGCCAGTAAGGCCAGTAACGGTCGAAAGCGTTGCACAGCACGAACGGCGCCGGTCGAACCGGCGCCGTTCGTTCATGTGCAGCGCGGCGGGGCAGCAGCACCGCGGGCCCGCGAATCCGCCGCGTTACGACGCGAGCTTGTTCGCGAGTTCCGCCACGTGCTTGCCCTGGTAGCGCGCGATGTCGAGCTCGTTCGCGCTTGGCTGGCGGCTGCCGTCCGCGCCCGCGAGCGTGGTCGCGCCGTACGGCGTGCCGCCGGTGATTTCGTTCATGTTGACGAGGCCGCTGCACGCATACGGCACGCCCACGATCACCATCCCGTGATGCAGCAGCGTCGTATGGAACGACGTGATCGTCGTTTCCTGGCCGCCGTGCTGCGTGCCGGTCGACGCGAACACGCTGCCGATCTTGCCGACGAGCGCGCCCTTCATCCACAGGCCGCCGGTCTGGTCGAGGAACGTGCGCATCTGGCCGGCCATGTTGCCGAAGCGGGTCGGCGTGCCGAAGATGATCGCATCGTAGTCGGCGAGTTCGTCCACCGTGGCGACCGGCGCGGCCTGGTCGACCTTCACGCCGATCGCGCGGGCCTGGTCGACGGGGATCGTCTCCGGCACGCGCTTGAGCGTGACTTCGACGCCGGGCACCGATTTCGCACCCTCCACGATCTGCTGCGCCATCGTTTCGACGTGCCCGTAGGACGAGTAGTAAAGAACGAGAACCTTGGCCATGTTGCGAATCTCCGATTAAAAGGGCCCCGCGCTCAGCGGGGCCCGGTTTCCCGAACGGGCGTCACGCCCATTCGGCCGTCACTTCGACCGGACGCAGGTCGAACACCAGCACTTCGGCATCCTTGCCGTCGGCGATCGTCAGCGCGTGTTCGCCGCGGATGCGCGCGCCGTCGCCTTCGCCGAGCGTCACGCCGTTGACCGTCACGCTGCCGCGCGCCACGTGCACGTAAGCAAAGCGGCTCGGATCAAGTTCCAGCGTAGTGCTTTCGTCGCCGTCGAACAGGCCCGCGTAAATCCGGGTGTCCTGCCGGATCTTCAGCGAACCGGCATCGCCGTTCGGCGACACGACGAGGGCGAGCTTGCCGCGCTTGTCTTCGGCCGCGACATTGGTCTGCTGATAACGCGGCTCCGCACCCTTTTCGGCCGGCCCGACCCAGATCTGCAGGAAGTGGACCGGCGTGTCCGGCGAGTGGTTGAACTCGCTGTGGCGCACGCCCGTGCCCGCGCTCATCAGCTGCACGTCGCCCGGCACGATCACCGAACCGGTGCCCATCGAGTCCTTGTGTTCCAGCGCGCCGTCGAGCACGTACGACAGGATTTCCATGTCCCGGTGCGGGTGCGTGCCGAAGCCGCGGCCCGGGGCGACGCGGTCGTCGTTGATCACGAGCAGGTCGGAGAAACCGACTTGCTTCGGATCGTAGTAATTCGCGAACGAAAACGTATGACGGGAGCTGAGCCAGCCATGCTCCGCACGGCCACGTTGGTTTGCTGCACGGATATCGATCATGATTTTTTGTCCTTGAAGTCGCCGGACCTCGGTAGTGGGCTCGGCTGTTCGTTGAGATGAATCTTAGGTCAATCGATTTGACAAATAAATCGCTGTAGAGATAATGACTGTCGCTATGGAGTGGACAATATGGAACTCAACGACCTGAGGATCTTCGTCGCGACCGTGGATGCAGGGAGCTTCACGGCGGCGGCCGATCAGCTGATGCTGTCCAAGCAGTTCGTCAGCCGGCGCACGATGGCGCTGGAGGCGTCGCTCGGCGTGCGGCTGCTGCATCGCAATACCCGCAATCTCGCGGTGACCGAATCGGGGCAGGAGTTCTATGCGCGCGCGCAGCGGATCCTCGCGGAGATCGCGGATGCCGAACAGGCGATGTCGGTGCGCAGCACCGAGCTGCATGGTTCGCTGAAGATCAGCGCGCCGCTGTCGTTCGGGATCACGCACGTGTCGCCGCTGATCGCCGAATTCCTGTCCGCGCACCCGGCCGTGCGGCTGAACCTCGATTTGACCGACCGGCGCGTCGACCTGATCGGCGAGGGCTTCGACCTCGTGCTGCGGATCGGCTCGCTCGAGGATTCGACGCTGATCGCGCGCCCGCTCGGCGCGTGGCGGATGATCGCGTGCGCGAGTCCCGCCTACCTGAAGCGGCACGGCGCGCCGCAGACGCCGGCCGATCTCGCCGGCCACACGTGCGTGCTGTACGGGCGCGAGCGGCGGGTCGGCTGGGAATTCCGCGTCGACGGCGCGGCGCGCACGTTCGACGTGCAGGGTCCGCTCGTCGCGAACAACGGCGAAGTGGTGCGCGACGCGGCGATCGCCGGGCTCGGCATCGCACTGCTGCCGCACTTCATCGTCGGCGCGGCGCTCGACAGCGGTGCGCTCGTGCCGGTGCTCGACGCGTACGTGCCGCCGCCGATCACGCTCAATGCGGTGTTTCCGCAGCACCGGGAAGGCTTCGTCACGCTGCGCACGTTCATCGGGTTTCTCGCGGAGCGGCTCGGGGAGGCGCCGCCGACAGGGGCGAGCGGGGCGGGCCGGGTGCGGTAGCCGGCCGCTTTGCGGTGAATGGGACGCTCAATCTCCGCAGAATTTGCGGAGATTATTGAGTCGTGCGGCGAATGGGCGGATAATCTCCGCATGATGAGCGGAGATTGCACCTTTATCTGGGAAGCGGCCGACTGGCCGGCATGGCGCTTCGACCTGCCGGCCCTCGCCACGCCGCTCGCCGACGTCAGCCGTGCGCAGGGCATGCTGGTCGGACGACTGGCGGATGTCGGCCTGGCGTTGCGCGACGAGGCGAGCCTGGCCGCGCTGACGGACGACGTCGTCAAGACCAGCGCGATCGAGGGCGAGAACCTGAATGTCGCATCGGTCCGGTCGTCGATTGCGCGCCGGCTCGGCGTCGACATCGGCGCGCTGGCGCCGGTCGATCGTCACGTCGAAGGCGTCGTCGACATGGTGCTGGATGCGACGACCCATTCGGGCGCACCGGTCACCGACGCGCGGCTGTTCGGGTGGCATGCCGCGCTGTTCCCGACCGGCTATTCGGGGCTGTCGCGGATCACGGTCGGCGGTTGGCGCACGGATGCGCGCGGGCCGATGCAGGTGGTCTCCGGGCCGATCGGCCGGCAGCGCGTGCATTTCGAGGCGCCGCCTGCCCCACGCCTGCCGCACGAGATCGCGCGCTTTCTCGCGTGGCTCAACGCGCCGCCGGCCGAGCCGTTGCTGATCCGGGCCGGGCTCGCCCATCTGTGGTTCGTCACGCTCCACCCGTTCGACGACGGCAACGGTCGTATCGCGCGCGCGCTCGGGGATCTGGTGCTGGCGCGCGCGGATCGCAGCCCGCAGCGTTTCTACAGCCTGTCCGCGCAGATCCAGCGCGAGCGCAACGCGTATTACGACGTGCTGGAGCGTACGCAGCGCGGCTCGCTCGACGTCACGGAGTGGCTCGCGTGGTTCCTGAATACGCTGGGCCGGGCGATCGATCATGCGCATACGACGCTCGATGCGGTGCTGATCAAGGCGCGCTTCTGGCAGCGATGCGCGGGCGTCGCGATGAACGAGCGCCAGGTCAAGGTCATGAATCGCCTGCTCGACGGCTTCGAAGGGAAGCTGACGACCACCAAGTGGGCCGCCCTCGCGAAATGCTCGCAAGACACGGCGCTGCGCGACATCACGGAGCTCGTCGAGCAGCGCATGCTGCGTCGCTCGGCGTCCGGCGGCCGCAGCACGAGTTACGAGCTGGTGCCGTTCGACGGCTGATGTCGTCGCCGGCGCCGAAGGCGATCGACGCGTGGCACGACGATCTCGACGAGACGCTGCCGATCGACGATCGACGTGATGCAGCAAGCCGGCGCTGCCGCGCTATTTCTTGCGCGCGGCGCGCGCTTGCGCCGGCGTCCGCGCCGGCGGCGCGGCGGATTCCCTTATGCGCAACTCGGGCTGGACGGCATGGCCGGGCCCCGTGGCGCCGTTCTCGAGCGCATCGAGCAACGCATGCGCGGCCTGGCGCCCGATCGCGTCGGTGTCGACCCACATCGTCGTCAGCGGCGGCTGGATCTCGCGCGCGAGCGCAATGTCGTCGAACCCGGTGATGGACAACTGCGCGGGCACGTCGATGCCGAGCGCCTGCGCTTCGAGCAACGCGCCGAGCGCGAGCGCATCGTTGCCGCAGATCACGGCGGTCGGCCGCGTCGCCGCGTCGCTGCCGGCGATCGCGCGCAGGCTCGCGCGCCCGAACGCGATCGTGGCCGCGCCTTCGTGCTGATGGACGGGGCGCACCGCGAGCCCGTGCGCGGCCAGCGTGTCGTGAATGCCGCGCAGCCGGGCCTGGACGCGGTCGTTGTCCGTCGACGGCTGCATGATGATCGCGAAATCGCGGTGGCCGAGGTCGAGCAGGTGCGTCGTGAGCCGTGCGAACGCCGCGCGGTTGTCGAAGCCGATGCAGCAGTGCGGGCTGTCGTCGCGGTACGCATACGTGACGACGTACGGCACGCGATGCATCGCAAGGAGTTCGAACAGTTCCGGCGGATACGCTTCGCCGACCAGCGACACCGCTTCCACGCCGCGCGACAGCATCGCGCGCACCTGCGCGAGCGCCTGCGCGGGGTCGTAGTTCGAGCAGCCGAGGAACAGCGTGATGCCGTGCTCGGCCATGACCGTCTGCATGCCGGCGACTTGCGACGCGAACACCTGATCGTCGAGAGTGGGAATGATCGCGCCCGTGATGTGGGTGCGCGTGGACGCCAGCGCGCGGCCGGCCGCATTCGGGATCCAGTTCAGGGCGAGCGCCGCGTCGCGCACGCGCTGCTGCACGTCGGCCGACACCTTGCCGGGATCGTTGTACACGCGCGAGACGGTCGCGGTCGACACGCCGGCCAGTTTGGCGACGTCGCCGAGCACCGAGCGGCCGCTGCCGCGGCGTGCGCGGGGCGTGCTCATCGGCCGTCTCCGCGCGTGGCGGCCGTGCCGCTGCCGTGTGCCGTCGGAAGCCTCATTGTTTACCCTCGATTCGTGATGGCCCCGCTTGCATTCTCGACCAAGCCTGCGAGAATGTAAGCGCTATCTTGCTGCTGCTTCCCTATTATGTCAGACACTTGTTCGATCCGTATGGCGAAATTTTCCGAGACGACGGCCTTCCCGGTCATTTTGTCGGCTGCAAATGTAAGCGGTTACATCAAGCCATGAACGGCATCCGGTCACCGCGTATCGCCGTCGTCGGCAGCGCCAACATCGATCTCGTCACGCGCGCGCCGCGCCTGCCGGCGCCGGGCGAGACGCTGCTCGGCACGACGTTCGAGACCGTTCACGGCGGCAAGGGCGCGAATCAGGCGGTGGCGGCCGCGCGCCTCGGCGCGTCGGTCGCGATGATCGGCTGCGTCGGCGACGACGCGTTCGGCGCGCGCCTGCACGCCGCGCTGGCGGCGGAGCGCATCGACGTGACACACCTGCACCGGATCGGCGGCACGGCAACCGGCGTCGCGACGATCACGGTCGACGACGGCGGCGCGAACAGCATCGTCGTGGTGCCCGGTGCGAATGCGTGCGTCGATGCCGACCGGATCGACGCGGCACGCGACGCGATCGCCGGCGCCGCGCTGCTCGTGTGCCAGCTCGAAGTGCCGGTCGCGAGCGTGACGCGCGCGATTGCCTGTGCAAGCGCGCATCACACGCCGGTGCTGCTCAATCCCGCGCCCGCGCAGCCGCTCTTCGATGCATTGCTGGCGCGGGTCGACTATCTCGTCGTCAACGAAACCGAGGCCGAGTCGCTGACCGGCATCGCCGTCGGCGACGACGCGTCGGCCGCGCGCGCTGCTGACGCGCTGTGCGCGAGGGGCGTCGGCAACGTGCTGGTCACGCTCGGCGCGCGCGGCGTCTGCTGGCGCGGCAGCGCAGGCAGCGGCCGCCATCGCGCGATCGCGGTGGCGGCCGTCGATACGACCGCGGCCGGCGACACGTTCGTCGGCGGGTTCGCGGCCGCGCGGGCCGGCGGCGCGTCGATGGACGACGCGATCGGTTTCGGCCAGCGTGCGGCCGCGATCAGCGTCACGCGCCACGGCGCGCAGACGTCGATCCCGACGCGCGACGAAGTAGTACGGTCGGACACCTGAATTCCGCATGCGACGGAACGGCCGAGCCCGGCCCATACCAGTGACATGGAGACAATCGACATGAACGACAACCAATCTGTTCCGCACGCGCCGCCCCGGATCCGGCGCGGTCAACGCATCGCGCTCGCGCTGTTGATGGCGAGCGGGATCGTCAACTATCTCGATCGCGGCACGCTGGCCGTCGCGAGTTCGGCGATCCGCGGCGATCTCGGCCTGTCGCTCGCGCAGATGGGGCTGCTGCTGTCGGCCTTCTCATGGAGCTATGCGCTGTGCCAGTTTCCGGTCGGCGGGCTGGTCGACCGCATCGGCCCGCGCCGGCTGCTCGGCATCGGGCTGATCGTCTGGTCGTTCGCGCAGGCGTCGGGCGGCCTCGTGTCCACGTTTGGCTGGTTCATCGTCGCGCGCATCGTGCTCGGCATCGGCGAGGCGCCGCAATTCCCGTCGGCGGCGCGCGTGGTGAGCAACTGGTTTCCGCTGCGGGCGCGCGGCACGCCGACCGGCATTTTCAATGCCGCGTCGCCGCTCGGTACCGCGCTTGCGCCGCTGCTGCTGTCGGTTCTCGTTGCATCGTTCAACTGGCGCTGGGCGTTCGTCGTGACCGGGGCGCTCGGTCTCGTCGTCGCCGTCGTGTGGTTCGCGTTCTATCGCGATCCGGTGCGCGCGCAACTATCTACCGCCGAGCGCAATTATCTCGATGCCGACGCGCAAAGCGTCGCCGCGGCGCCGAAACTGACGTTCGCCGAATGGCGCAGCCTGTTCTCGCACGGCACGACGTGGGGGATGCTGATCGGCTTCTTCGGCTCGGTGTACCTGAACTGGGTCTACCTGACCTGGCTGCCGGGCTACCTGACGATGGAGCGGCACATGAGCCTGATCCGCACGGGCTTTGCCGCATCGGTGCCGTTCCTGTGCGGGTTCGTCGGTTCGCTGGTCGCCGGCTGGCTGTCGGATCTCGTCACGCGCCGCAGCCGCTCGCCGGTCGTGAGCCGGCGCAACGCGGTGGTGGCCGCGATGCTCGGGATGGTCGCGTTCACGATTCCGGCCGCGCTCGTGCAGAGCAATACGGTTGCGCTCGCATGCATTTCGGTCGTGATCTTTCTCGCCAACGCGGCGTCGGCGTGCTCGTGGGCGCTCGCGACGGCGGCCGCGCCGCCGAGCCGCATCGCGTCGCTCGGCGCGATCCAGAATTTCGGCGGCTTCATCGGCGGCGCGCTTGCCCCGATCCTGACCGGCATCATCGCGCAGAAGTGGTCGTTCGTGCCCGCGCTGCTCACCGCGGCGGCGATCGCGTTCGCCGGCGCGATGGCCTACCTGCTGCTCGTGCGCAAGCCGATTCCCGAACAGGCCGCGAACGCCGCGCCCGGACCGTTGCCGGCGTGAGCATGCAGCCTGCATCCGCATTCATTGAAGGAAGGAGAAACCGATGCAACATCCGCAGCAATCGAACGTGACCATCGAGGGAATCGTGCCGGTGATGCTGACGCCGTTCGACGACGCCGGCGCGATCGACTACGCCGGGCTCGAGCGGCTCATCGAATGGTATCTGGCGCACGGCTCGGATGCGTTGTTCGCGGTCGCGCAATCGAGCGAGATGCAGTTCCTGAGCCTCGCCGAACGCGCGGAACTCGCGCGCTTCGTGGTCGAGCGGGTGGCCGGGCGCGTGCCGGTCGTCGCGTCGGGCCACATCAGCGACGATCTCGACGCGCAGGTCGCCGAATTGTGCGCGGCGGCCGAATCGGGCGCGCAGGGTGTCGTGCTCGTGACCAACCGGCTCGATCCGCAACGCAAGGGCAGCGCCGCGTTGCTCGACCATCTGAACCGGCTGCTCGCGCGACTGCCGTCGGATCTTCCGCTCGGCCTGTACGAATGTCCGGCGCCTTACCGGCGGCTTCTGTCGGATGACGAACTGCGCGCATGCATCGACACGGGCCGGTTCGTGATGCTGAAGGACGTGAGCTGCGATCTCGCGACGGTCAAGCGACGCGTCGCGCTTGCCGAGGGATCGCCGCTGAAGATCCTGAACGCGAACGCCGCGATTGCGTGGGACGCGATGAAGGCCGGGTCCGCCGGTTTCAACGGCGTGTTCACGAACTTCCACCCCGATCTCTACCGGTGGCTGCGCACGCAAGGCGAATCGAATCCGGCGCTGGCCGACGAACTGTCGACGTTCCTGGTCGTCTCGGCGGTATCGGAGGCGCTGGGTTACCCGGCGCTCGCGAAGCTCTATCACCAGCGGATCGGCACGTTCGGGTCGATCAAATGCCGTGCGATCGACTACGACGTGCGCGAACGCTTCTGGGCACTCGACGCCGTGCTCGACAAGATCGTGGCCGGCACCGAGCATTTCCGCCGGCGAATCGCCGCGTTGTAACGGGGGGCGCGTGCCACGCCAGTGGCGTGGCGCGTGATCGCATCGCGTGCCGTGCATGCGGCCGGCACGTCCGTTGCGCTTGCTGGAACGATCCGCGTGCACGATGCGTCGCGATCGCGGCGCAATCCAATCATCGAGATTCCCGTCACGTCGATGGCGGCAACGCGTGCCGCCATACCGCTGCGCCGCCGCACCTCCGGCCGTCATTCGGCGGTCATTCACTCTGTCACGAACCCGAACCGCCCGCGATCCGCGAGCGCGGTGACGATGCTCGTCCGGCCAACCTGCCGCGCGTCGCATTGACGATGTCTGACGGACTGTCGACATGTGCTCGCACCCGGCGAGAAAAGCGCACAAATCTGCGCAATCCCGCGCCCGTCCGTTGTAACGCTTCGTAATACCATGCCGCGGAGTGATTTTTACCGACGAACCGCTGAAGCCGCATTCGCCCATGCAACACCTGCCGACGACAAGCCGGCCGCCGATCCTGGCGGCGCCGGTTGATCCCATGCTGCACGCCGTGATCGACGAAGTCGTCCACCGGAGCGTGTCGGAGGCAACGACGCGCAGCGGCTACATGCGCTGCGCCGACTATGCGATCGTCGGCGCGCAGGTGCTCACGCTGCTGACCGGCAAGCCCTATCGACCGTTCGCGGGCGGCGAAGTCATGGATTTCGGCGGCGGCAACCTGTACGCGCTCTGCACGACGCGCGAGCGGCGTCGCACCGCGCGGCACCTGTCGCAGCTCGCGCGTTATCACTGCTGGATCGAAGCGCGCCACGACGATGCGGGCGGGCGCACGCGCAAGGAAATCGTCGACTTCACGCTGCGCCACGACGAGACCGTCGCGAACCAGCTGGGCATGCCGTTCGCCCGTGCTTATCAGGCCTATTTCTGGGGGTGGGAGGACGAGCACGCGGTGCCGGCCGAGTTGCACGACCATCCGGTATTCGCGAAGCAGGGGCCCGTGTGGCGCTGGGCCGAGCGCGAATGCACGTCGCTGCTGCGCGCGTACGAGCACGAACGGCCCGGCTATTTCGCGCGTCAGGTGTCGCGTGCGATCGATTGCTTCGCCGATCGCGTCGAAGGTCTCGGCTGACGCGTGCCTGCTTCGAGGACAAGCGCGGGCCGGCTCCCGGTCGCGATGAGACGAACCCGGCGAGCACAGGCGCGCCGCCGGGCATGAACGACAGTGTCGGGCCGCGCGCATCGCGCGGCCCGGCCGCTTACTTGCTGGACAGCGTGCCGCTGCTGTTCGCACCGCCAAACAAGCGCGTCAGGTACTGCGTGTTGGTGTTCATCCGCGCCATCAGCGTGTTGAGCGCGGTGAACTGCGCCTGATACTGCCGGGTCAGTTGCGCGGCATAGTCGGACAGATCCGACTGCTGCTGCGCGACACGTTTCAGATCGGCGGTCAGCGCGGTCGTGCGCACGTCGATCATCCCGTTCTTCTTCGTGAACTGCGTGATCTGGTCGGCCAGGCGCGTGCCGATCCCGTTCTCCGGATTGAACAGGCGCGCGACGCCCGACGGGTTCGCGGCCAGCGCACCGTCGAGCTTCGCGCTGTCGACGTTCAGCGTGCCGTCCTTCTCGAGCTTGATGCCGATCGACAACAGGTTCACGTGTCCGTTGCCCTTCTCGGTGGTGGCGCCGTTGTCGACGCCGCGCGCCACGATCGACGCCAGCGCGTTGCGGATCGTGTTCAGCGTCGAATCGCCGATCAGCGCGCCTTGCGCGCTGGCCCCTGCCGTGTAGCTCGACAGCGCGCCCATCGTCTTGACCACCGTGTTGTACAGGCTCACGAAATTCGTGATCGTCGCGGCCTGCGACTTCGTGTCGGTGCTGACCGTCAGCGTCTGCGTATCGGTCGCGCTGACCGCGGCCGCCGACAGGTTCAGCGTGATGCCGGTCAGCACGCCCGATACCGTGTTGCTCGCGCTGGTCGATGCGATCCCGTTGAGCGTGAATTTCGCATCCTGCGCGACGGCGCTCTGCCGCCACGCGGCCGCGCCGTTCGCCGAATCGATCTTCGACGCGCCGCCGGCCGGGTCGGCCGTCGACGTGACGCCGAGGTTCGACAGGCCGTTGTCGCTGGACACGTTGCCGACCGCGACGCTGATCGCGTTCGCCGCGCCCGTCTTCGACGACGCGAGCACGAGGTGCGCGCCGTCCGTGCCGTTGATGACCGTCGCGCTGATCCCCGGGTTGCCCGACGCGCCGTTGATCGCCGCGGCGATGCCCGCCAGCGTGTTGTTCGCGTTGCCGACGTCGACCTTGAACGACTGGCTGCCGAGCGACAGCGTCAGCGTGCCGGTGCCGAGCGCCTTGCTGCCGTTGAAGCCGGCGGACGACAGCGCCTGGGCGGTCGCGATCTGCGTGACGCCGACCGTGTAGGTGCCGGCGACCGCGCCCGCGCCTGCCGTCGCAGTCAGCCCCTTGCCGCTCGCGACGGCGTTGAACGTCGATTGCAGCGCGCCGTTCTTCAGCGACGTCAGGCCCGCGTCGAGCGCACCGAGCGCCGACGACAGCGCGCCGAACGCGGAAATCCGCGTGTTGCCGGTCGTTTGCGAAGCGGCAAGCGTCGCGGCCCGGCCGGCCGTCTTCGCGTTCACGAGCGTCTTGACGAGCGAGCCGACGTCCATCGCCGGATTGCCGGTCGAGCCGTTGATGATCGATTGCGCCGCCTGTTGCATCAGGCTGTTCGCGTTCGCGCCGCTGTTGACGGGCGTGTTCGTTGGCATGGGTGAGTTCCGGTTAAAGGCGATGCAGTGGCGAACGGCGGTCGGGCCGGCGTGCAACGATCCGGGCGGGTCCGTGGCGATCCGCGTGCGTGTCGTTTCTCGCGCTTCTCGCCCGACGCCCGCTGCGGATCGCGGGAGTGTCGGGAAAACGTAAGAGTGATTGGGTGGGCTATCGTATTATTAAATCGGTATTGGTTAGTAATTTTTTGTAATGATTCTTGTGAAAAATGTGGGAAAAGAAAGAGGGGTGCGGAGCCCGGTTTCTGAAAGAAGTCGGCTATTCCGAGGGTAGAAAATCGTAGCCGGCCCGAAGCGGACATGAAACCTTGGGCTGTGTACGGGCGGGCAAGCTCAAAAGATTTAGAGCGTTTTTTGGCAGTGCGCGTTGTGAAGGTTGCCGAGGCATTGCAGGCCTAGGCTCGGGAAGTATTGGGCAGCGAAGCTGCGGACCGCGCCTTCGTCACGATCTTGACGTGCAAGGCGTCAAGAAATAACGATTATTGTCCGCACTACACTGCACCGAGTCCCTGTCGACGGTCAGTATCCACCATGCCCGCCACCGCCTTGCAATTCGCGCTGCTCGCCAAGCATCAGGAAATCGCGTCCCTGCGCCACCTGGCCGAGCAGATCGAACTCGTCGACCTGCTCGGCCGCCTGATCCATGCGCTGCAGCGCGAGCGCGGCGCCACCAGCATCTATCTGGCGTCGAGCGGCAAGCGCTTTGCCGCCGAACGTGCGGCTTCGCGCGGCGAATCGGCGCCGCTCGTCGCGCAGTTGCGCGAGCGCCTGGATCTGGAGCTGACGCCCGCGCGCGGCTCCACGTCGCGCCTGCTGTCGCTGATCGCCTGGGTGCTGCTCGACCTGGAATCGCTGGATGTGCTGCGCGAACAGATCGACCATCTTGCGCTGTCGGCGCCGGATTCCGTCCAGGCGTTCAGTACCGTGATCGGCGGCCTGGTGGAGCTGATTTTCCAGTTTGCCGACGGCGCGGCGGATCCGTCGGTGTCGCGCATGCTGATTGCCCTCGTCCATGTCGTCGAGGGCAAGGAGGAAGCGGGACAGGAACGCGCCGTCGGCGCGCACATGTTCGCGGCGGGCGCGTTTTCGGCGGACCAGCAGCAGCGCCTGCTGTATCTGATCGCCGCGCAGGAGCGCAGTCTCGAAGTCTTCGCGAGCTTCGCGAGCACGGCGCAAAACGCATGGTGGGAAACCCGCATGACGGAGCCGCACATGGCGGCGCTCGAGAAGCTGCGCCGCGTACTGTGCACGGCGCACGCCGGCGATGCGCTCGATGCCGGCCTGAGCGAAGCATGGTTCGACGCCGCGAGCGCCCGCATCGATGATCTCTGGCACCTTCAGATTGCGCTGACGCTGCAGGTGCAGGAAACGTGCGACGCGCGAATCGACGACGCGCACCGAACGCTACGCGACTCCGAGCGCCTGATGGCGCAGTTGCGGAACAATCCTCCCCCGCATATCCAGGCGCTCGCCCAGTTCTTCGCCGGCGATCCGTTGTCGGCGCGCGCGGCGGTTCACGAACTGCCGGGACGCCTTTCCGGCTCCGACCTGGGGACGCTCGCCAGCCTGAAATCCCTGCTGGAGTCGCAATCGGCGCGACTGGCCGGCGCGGAGGTCGAGCTCGACGCGGCACGTCGCGCGCTCTACGAACGAAAGCTCGTGCAGCGCGCGAAAAATACGCTGATGACGCGCTTCAGCCTGCGGGAGGACGAAGCGTATCGGATGCTGCAGAAGGCGTCGATGGACGGCAATCGGCCGCTTGCCGATATCGCGGAAGACGCGCTGACGTCGCCCGAGCGATTCGTCGACGAGCACGCGCAGCCTTCCGCGCGACGCCGTACGCAGCGAAGCGGCCCGGAAACGCCGCACGACGACGGCACGACCTGACCGGAAAAGCACCGCGCTTCACGCACCGCGGCTGCGCCCGAAGCGCATGCACGAGGTGCAGTTTGCACCGCGCGAGTGCGATTCGCTGCGATCGGCTGTGGCTTTCTCCCCCGGCATTTCGCGTCCGGCCAGCCTGCATCGCGATATCCCCGTCACTGGTATGAGAATTGCAAACCTCTCGCTCGTCGGGCTAATGGCGGCCTGACGATCACGCCATGTCGAACCGTGGCGGCCGATCACGTGGATAACAGCGTCCGCGCCAGGCACTCGCATGTCGAGCGAGTGCCTGGCGCGTTTTTTTTGCCCGTCCAACTTTACGAGCGCACACCATGGCCTACCTCACGCCCAACGAATTCGTCACCAGGATGGTCGATGCCGGTGAATCGAAGCTGTCGATGTCGACCCGCGATACGCTGATTCGCGCGTACATGGCGGGCGCGATCCTCGCGCTCGCAGCCGCCTTCGCGGTCAGCATCACGATCAACACCGGCAACGCACTGGCCGGTTCGCTGCTGTTTCCGGTGGGATTCTGCATGCTGTACCTGCTCGGCTTCGACCTGCTCACCGGCGTCTTCACGCTCGCGCCGCTCGCGGTGATCGATCGCCGGCCCGGCGCGACCTGGGGTGGCGTGTTTCGCAACTGGACGCTGGTGTTCTTCGGCAATTTCGCGGGTGCGCTGACGGTCGCGCTGTTCATGGCGATCATCTTCACATTCGGCTTTTCGGAAGCGCCGAACGCAATCGGACAGAAGATCGGCGGCATCGGCGAAGCACGCACGCTCGGTTATGCGGCGCACGGCGCCGCCGGCATGCTCACGCTGTTCGTGCGCGGCGTGATGTGCAACTGGATGGTGTCGACCGGCGTGGTCGCCGCGATGATGTCGACGTCCGTACCCGGCAAGGTAATCGCGATGTGGATGCCGATCCTCGTGTTCTTCTACATGGGCTTCGAGCACTCGGTCGTGAACATGTTCCTGTTCCCGTCCGGCCTGATGCTCGGCGCCCACTTCACGATCGTCGACTATCTGCTGTGGAACGAGATCCCGACGGTACTCGGCAACCTGGTCGGCGGGCTGGTGTTCGTCGGCGCGGCGCTGTACAGCACGCACTACAAGACCGCACCGAAACGCGCGCCCGCTTCGCCGGTGGGGGTCGTCGCGCGCAAGGCCTGATCGCGCTGCGCGAGCCGCAACCGAACGCCGGCGACGCGCTGAAATGCGCACCGGGGCGCACGACCTTCACGTCGGTGGATGCGCCGGGGCTGATCTACGACGCGATCACGGTCGCGCCGACGTGCCTTGCCGCGCGCGGGGCCGACTGGACGCACGACATGATCGAAAACGGCCATCGCCTGTTTTCGGATGACCTGAATGCGCCGGAGGGTCCCGGGCTCGACGCGGCCTGCGAACGCGTGTGCACGGCCCTGGATGACTGGTTGCCGAGTTGCGTCGTGCCGCTCAGCCAGGCGACGTTCTTAGCGGATCCCGAATCGCCAACTTCGCACAGTCCCCGCCGGCATTGCCGGCAGGGATGAGCGATGTAGCATCACATCACATCACATCACATCGCGGGCCAGCGCTGCAACTTCCGCGGCACTCAATGCGCCTGCGTACACGCGGAAGCCCTGGATGCGGCCGTTGAACGATGGATGCGCCCAATTGCGGCCCAAAAAAGTGACCTGGTCGCCAACCTGGCGCGGCGACAGCAGGATTTCGTCGGATTTCCCGGCCTTGGTACCGTCGACGTACAGGCGGCAGGTATTGCCCTGCAGCGTGACCGCGAGATGGACCCAGCGGCGAATCGGCAGAGCCCACGGCGCCGCCACCACCTGTGCATCCTTGAATGTCGCGCCAAAGATCGAGAAGCACAGCGTGCCTGAGCCGGTCTGGGGCGCGATGCACATCGCTGCGTTCGCGTCCAGCCCTGCGTAGAACACGCAGCTGTCCCAGTGCAACCCATTCGCGTAGACCCACAAGGAAAGGCTGAAGTCGTCGAGGTCGCCGAACACGC
Organism: Burkholderia sp. BCC0044; assembly: GCF_902832955.1. NCBI lineage: Bacteria > Pseudomonadati > Pseudomonadota > Betaproteobacteria > Burkholderiales > Burkholderiaceae > Burkholderia > Burkholderia sp. BCC0044. The sequence continues at coordinate 114,928 of NZ_CADFDO010000004.1, forward strand.
CCGACGGCAGCTGCAGGCCGGCCTTCTGACCGTCGAACACGATGGCCTTGTCGTTGCGGCGCCCGTCGCCCCAAGTCGCGCCGTCCAGCAGCTTGCCCTCGATCAAGGTCACGGTGCCAGCGGCGGTTCGCAGCATGCCGTGCGTGCCGGTGCCGTTCGGGTTGTTCAGCGGCAGGGACAGGCGGACCTCGCCGGGAACGGCGATACGAACCACATTGGAGCCGGTTCCCGGGGCGCCGGCGCCCTGCGCCGTGATCTGGTAGAACCAGACGCCGTTGGACGGTATATCGCTGTAGGTGAGCACCTCGCTCGCCGAAACCGTGCCCAGCAGGTTGAAGGGGCCGTTGGCCCGGCTTGCGCGCTTGATCTCGTACGAGGTCGCGCCGACGCTGCCCCACCACGACAGCACGACGCGGTTGCCGCGCAGGTAGGCCGTGAGGCCGGACGGCGGCTTCATGGAGCCGGCATAGTCCGGGCGGCGATGGATCAGCGTCGGCCACCAGACGTCGTCGCTGCTGCCCCCGTACTTCGGCTCGCACAACTTCACCATGCGCGCGACGTTCGGCGCCGCCAGCCCCAGGCGGTTGACGTAGTGGTTGTAGATGGGCTCCCAGCAGTTGCGGCCCATCTGACCATAGTTCACTTGCGTCCAGAAAGACGGGTGGGGCTGGGACGGATTGTTCTCGCGCACATAGGGCATCGGGTAGTTCTTGCCGTTCTCGGCGAGCAGGTTCGAGCGCGCCACATACTCTGCCGCTGCGAGGAAGCGGTTGTTGTATAGCCCGTAGAGATCGTCGCCCTGGTTCCAGGCGATCTCCAGCAGGTCGCCGCCCAGCGACATGCCCAGCGTGGCGTGGCCCTGGTCGCGGCCGCTTTCCTCCCACTGCCCAAAATGGCCCGGGTGCATGAAGTACACGCCATGCCCGATGGCGCCATTGCCGAAGTTCCGGAGCTTGCCGTGGTTGTTGCCCGCATAGCAGTCGCAGGCCAGCCGGTACAGGTCGGGCTTGTCGCAGAACACGCCGATGGCCATGGCGCCCACCATCGAAGCCATGTCCCAGTTGGCATGGGACCCGATGCGCCCGTCGCCGAGGAACCACGACGATATCGGGGCGAAGACGTTGAGCAGCATGTCCTGGAATCGCTTCAGGCTCGCCGGCGCCCAGCCCGAATAGGTGCGCAGGACTTCGCCGATCTGCGCCCACTGGTGGCCTTGTATACCGGCCAGGATGATGAAGGTGTGGTCGTCATGGGCGGTCGAGCCGGGAGGCACCGTTCCGACCACCTTCAGCGTGTTCGCCCAGGCGTCCACGAACTCCACGGCCTTGTCGGCATAGCGGTTGTCCTGCGGGTCGGACAGCTTCCATCGCAGGACCAGGGTCCAGGCGCGCCAGATGTCGACGTACATGTCCCGCGAGCTGCCATCGGCCCGGTAGACGCCCGCCAGCGGGAAAGGCCGGGCGTCAAGGGAAGCGAAGCGCTCGGCGCACAGCGTGCTCCACCAGTGCGTCCACGGCTCCTGGCCGGCTTTGATGAGCGCGCGGATGCGGGTGAAGTCGTCTTCGGTGACCAGCAGTCCCGGGTGACGGAAGACGCCACTCTCCGAAGCCGGCGCGCGCGCCGTACCTGCAAGAGCGGCCCGTGCCGCCTGGACTCCGAGTCCCGGCAGCAGCGGCAGCATAGGGAATAGCCCCAGGCCCAGCGACAACGCCCGACGCGCAGGATTCGGCAACTCCTCGAGGCCGGCACGCTCCACGAACCGTTTCGACATCTTTATTTCCTCTGTCGTCTTGTTGAACTGCGCAACAGTATGGATTGCGCGAGCCGCATCGGTGTCGACCTCCAAGTGACATATTTATTGCGCAATGGTGACAACTTTATTTCGGCCTACGGGTGCAGACGGGTTTCCGCCACCCTGCTGGCACCAGATTCGTTGAGCCCGCTGAACGAAAGCCAGCGGGCTTTTTACTTGGTCGGCAGGATCTAAACCACTTTTTAATAGACCACCCTTTTCTACAGGGCGTCTATTTCCTTGGCGATCTGGGCAACGGTTGCGCCGATAAATTTTCCGAGCTCCTCTCCATTTTTGGCAGGGTCCGTAAACCATCGGTCACCAGTGGCTGGTGCGACTAAACCGGATGCGAGTGCTGTTTTGACGAGTTCGACGGCCTGCTCTGTTGCTCGTGCTGTAGTCATTCATGCTCTCCTGTGTGCACTTATTAGGCTGGTGACCGCAATCGCTCTTTACGCTCGCGGCCATGCAGATATTGCGTTAATTGATTACTTATAGTCAATGTCGCTGAATTATCGCGATCGTTTCATTATTTGAATAATATTCACGGAATTAATTAGAGTGTTTCATTATTCGAATCAAATCGCAGATCTTGCAAAATGAGGGGATCTGCTGCGCCGGCTGGTCAAGCAAGCTCGCAGCACTCGCGTGGCTTGGCTTGTCGCGCAAGATACAGAGTTATGAAAGAGATTTATTTTCCTTGGCATGGCGAATATGGCGCCGGCATGGAACGGCTTTCTTTGCTCAAAAGGCCGTGGAACAAGTTTGTTTGCGTCAGTTCAAATTTTGTTTGCGATGAACCCCAGCCGTCGGAATGAGGGGCCGCTCTTTCCTAATTGTCCACTCAATCGAGACAGCGAATCATGTTTTGAAGGATTGATGATTATTGGCGGGACAGTAGACTGCACCCGTGCTTTGCCAGAACCGATCCGGCGTACGCCGCCAGGCGCGGCGTCACCTGACGGATTCTTCGGCGGCGGGCCATGCGGCTTGCCGTCCGATCGTGCGAAGAGTGGTCCGTTGCCGGCATCGCGCGCCGATTCGGTGCGCAGCGGCACTGGCTGCATCAAACCGTCAATTCAAGGGTGATTGTTATGCGTTACGTTTCGCTGGAATCGAAGAAGGACGAGCTGCTGCTGGCAGCTCGCGTGCTGATGATGATCCTGTTCGTGCTGTTCGGCTGGCAGAAGCTGAACGGTTTTTCGGGCACGGTCGCGTATATGGCGTCGACCGGGAACCCGGCGCCCGAGCTGGCGGCCGCGATCGCGGTGGCGGTCGAACTGGTGGGCGGCGTGCTGATCGCGATCGGCTTCTATACGCGTCCGCTCGCGCTGGCGTTCGCCGCCTATACGCTCGCGACCGCGCTGATCGGCCATCGCTACTGGGCGCTGCAAGGGATGGAGCAGTACATGGCGATGATCAACTTCTACAAGAACGTAAGCATCATCGGCGGGCTGCTGTTGCTCGCGCTGAGCGGGCCGGGGCGGTATTCGGTTGACCGGAAGTAACGCGGACGGCGTGTCCGTTCGGTATCGGGAGCCTGGTGCGCGCGAGCGTGCCGGGTTTTGCCTTTTGCGGGCGATGGACAGATCGGTGCGCGCGCCGATTACAGAACCGGTGTCGTGCCGAAGTACCGTGCGCGGCGCATGCGTTCGCGGCCGGCATCCGCACCGCGGATCACGCACTGCACGAAGCCGTTGACCGGCGCGAAATGGGCGAACGACGGGTCGATCATGTTGGCGACCGGATGCGAGCAGGCAGAGCGAAGCGTTGCGCGGCGATCGTTCATGTTATCCAATGGGCCTGATATTCCGTTCGTTTCCGTGATTGATCGCCACCCATGCCAAACCCATCCCCGTCGACCGTACGTCAAACCGTCCTCGTCATCGGCGCCTCCGGCCTGCTTGGCCGCGCGGTTGCCGCGTCCTTGTTTCGCGAACCGTCGTTGACGCTGCTCGCGACGATCCGGACCCCGCAAGGCGCCGGCGCGAAACTTCTCGCGTTACCGCCGCATAACATCGCCGAGCTCGACGTTCTCGACCAGCCGTCCCTCGAGCGCCTTTTCGAAACCCACCGGCCGGCTGCCGTCATCATTTGCGCTGCCGAACGCCGCCCCGACGTCTGCGAACGCGACCCGGCCGCGGCCCGCGCGATCAACGTCACCGCGCCGGCCCGCATCGGCGCGCTCGCCGCGCGATACGGCGCCTGGACGCTCGGCATCTCGACTGACTACGTGTTCGACGGCAAGGCCGCGCCGTACAGCGAAGACGCGACCCCGAACCCGCTGAACATCTACGGCCGCACCAAACTGGAAGGCGAGGCCGCGCTCCTCACCGCCTCGTCGCTGTCGTGCGTGCTGCGCCTGCCGCTGCTCTTCGGCCCGATCGCAGACTGGAGCGAATCGGCGGTCACGAGCCTCGTGCCGGCCGTCGTCGCGTCGGCGCGGCCGGGCGCCGACGCGGTCGGCATGGACGCATGGGCGATCCGTTACCCGACCTGGACGCCCGACGTCGCGCAGGTCATCCGCGACCTGACGCTGCGCCATCTCGCGGGTGAATCCGTCACGGGCATCCGCCATTGGTCGAGCGAGGAACCGATGACGAAGTACGACATCGCGCAGCGAATCGCGGCCGCGCTCGGCATCGACGCGTCGCTCGCACGGATCGACCAGCCGACCGACGCGACGCCGCGCCCGTACGATTGCCATCTGGACGCCGCGCGCGTGCGCGCGCTCGGGATCGACCATGCGACGCCGTTCGATACGGCGCTGCGGACCGTGCTGCGCGATGCGCCGCAGGCGCGGTAGGATCGACACACGCCGCGGCTCGCGGCGCCACGCCGGCCAGCCAAGCCGCCGCGCACGAACCCGATTCCGGCGCGGCCGGCCGCCGCCCGCCGCGCCTTCCCCGAACCCCGACGAATCCTTCCGACATGACCACGCTTGAAGCCATCCGCGCCGCGCTGCCCGCCTATCCGATCGAAGTGGACTTTCCCGACATCGCGCGCTGGCGCGCGGGCAACACCGGCATCGACTATCTGCACACGTTCGACAGCGGCAAGCCCGGCCGGCACGTGATGATCCTCGCGCTGACGCACGGCAACGAGGTGAGCGGCGCGATCGCGGTGGACGCGTTGCTGGCGGCCGGGCTGCGCCCGGTCGCGGGCCGGCTGTCGCTCGGCTTCGGCAACGTCGGCGCGTACGAGCATTTCAGCGCGGAGAACGCCGACGCGACGCGCTATCTCGACGAAGACATGAACCGCGTGTGGACGCCGGCCGCGCTCGACGGCACGCGCGACAGCCGCGAGCTCGCGCGTGCGCGGGCGATGCGGCCGCTGCTCGACACGGTCGACCTGCTGCTCGACATTCATTCGATGCACGAAGCATCCGTACCGCTGATGATGACGGGGCCGCTCGACAAGGCGATCGCGCTGGCGGCCGCGATCGGCACGCCCGAGCACGTGATCGTCGATCGCGGCCATGCGAACGGCACGCGGCTGCGCGACTACGGTGGCTTCGGCGATCCGGCGAGCGCGAAGAACGCGCTGCTGATCGAGACAGGCCAGCACTTCGCCGCGAGCGCGCGCGCTGTCGCGCTCGACAGCGCCGCGCGCTTCCTGCTGCACGCGGGCGTCGTCGCGCGCGACGATGTCGCGGCGTTCCTGACGCAAGTTGCGCCGGTGCGGCAGAAGTTCATCGAGATCACGGAGCCGGTCGTCGCGCGCTCGATGGATTTCCGGTTCTCGCAGCCGTTCACGGGGCTCGAGGTGATCGCGAAGGCGGGCACCGAGATCGCCCGCGACGGCGACGACACGATCGTCACGCCGTACGACAACTGCGTGATCGTGCAGCCGTCGATGCGCCATCTCGGCGTGAACGTCACGATGATGCGGCTGGGGCGGCTGCTCGAACGCTGAACCGGGCTGCCGGGTGCCGGCCCGTACCGGCATGTCGCGCGGCGGCGGTTGCGTGGGCCCAAGCGAGCGCGAATGGGGCGCCCCGTACAAAAACGGGCCGAGACGGCGTGTGTTCATGGCGATGCGACGGGAAACGCATTCGTGTGGGGATTGCGCGCCGCGAGCGGCCGCAGCACTCCGCCCGGACGAACCCGCGGAAATCGACGCGTGCGAGAGACGCGAACGGCGTAACCCGCAGACGCAATCGAATTCAAAATTTGTCTAGTCATCCTTGGGAATCGGCCACTCGAATTGCACCAAACATGTGCCGGAATTCCCCGTAACGATGCGCGCTAGACCCCTGAAATTAGGGGATTTCCCGCGTTTCCACGGTTTTTATTGATCACTGCTTGTCTCGCTGTTTTTCTTCTTGCATGCTTGTATAGACAAATTCCTGAGGCGGCTTGCTGCACCGAAGGGATGGCGAACCCTCAACGCAAGGAGAAATCTCGTGAACGGCAAGCGCATCAAGTGGGCAATCGGGACGATCGGCGTCATCGCGGCTGCGGCGGCCACGCTCGCGGCACCGGTACAGGCAAAGGAATGGAAGACGGTGACGGTCGCGCTGGAAGGCGGCTACGCGCCGTGGAACCTCACGCTGCCGGGCGGCAAGCTGGGCGGTTTCGAACCGGAGCTGCTCGCCAACGTGTGCGAGCGCATCAAGGTGCAATGCAACATGGTCGCGCAGGATTGGGACGGGATGATTCCCGGTCTGCAGGCCGGCAAGTTCGATGTCCTGATGGATGCGATTTCCATCACGCCGGAGCGCGAAAAGATTCTGCTGTTCTCGCGTCCGTATGCGGCGACGCCGGCGACGTTCGCCGTCACCGATACGAAGATCCTGCCGAAGGCCGCGCCCGGCGCGCCGATCGTCAAGCTCACAGGTGACGCCAATGCGGACAAGCCGACCGTCGACACGCTGCGCAAGCAGCTGAAGGGCAAGACGATCGGGATCCAGTCGGGCACCGTCTACACGAAATTCATCAACGACAGCTTCAAGGACATTGCGTCGATTCGCGTGTACAAGACGTCGCCCGAACGCGATCTCGACCTGGTCGCCGGGCGCATCGATGCTTCGTTCGACGACGTCACGTACTACGCGGCGAACAACACGAAGAAGGACACCGCATCGATCGTGCTCGCGGGGCCGAAGCTCGGCGGCCCGATCTGGGGGCCGGGCGAAGGGCTCGCATTCCGCAAGCAGGATGCCGACCTGAAGACGAAGTTCGATACGGCGATCGCCGCGGCGCTCGCGGACGGCACCGTGAAGAAGCTCGCCGACAAGTGGTTCAAGACCGACGTCACGCCGTAAGCGCGCGTTCGGCCGCCGCCGCGTGAGGTCGTCGAACGACGCGCGGCGGCACGCATCCAGCGGATTCAATCAACGCATGCAGGGAGGCACGCATGGAGATTCTTGAAATGCTCGGCTTCGGTACCGAAGGCTGGGGCGGTGTGCTGCTTCTCGCCGCATTGATGACGGTCGCGCTGACGCTCGCCGCGCTCGCGGTCGGCGCCGTGATCGGCGCGGCGATCGCGGCGGCGAAACTGTCGCGCTACCGCAGCCTGCGCCTGCTCGGCGATCTATATACGACGGTATTTCGCGGCGTGCCCGAACTGCTCGTCATCTATCTGTTCTACTTCGGCGGCTCGACGCTCGTGACGGCCGTCGGCCAGTGGTTCGGCGCGGAAGGCTTCATCGGCGTGCCGCCGTTCGTGGTCGGTGCGCTCGCGGTCGGGATGATCTCGGGCGCCTATCAGGCCGAGGTCTATCGCGCGGCGGTGCTCGCCGTGTCGAAAGGCGAGCTGGAAGCGGCGCGCTCGATCGGCATGCCGCGCAGCATGGTGCTGCGGCGCATCCTGGTGCCGCAGGTGCTGCGCTTCGCGCTGCCCGGTATCGGCAACGTGTGGCAACTGAGCCTGAAGGACTCCGCACTGATCTCGGTCACCGGTCTTGCCGAGTTGCTCCGCACGAGCCAGATCGCCGCCAATTCGACGCACCAGTACTTCGTGTTCTTCGTCGCGGGCGGTGCGCTGTATCTGCTGATGACGGGCTTGTCGAACCGCGTGTTCAACCGGGCGGAAGCGATCGTCGGCCGGTCGTTCCGCCGCAATTTCGCGCGCAACTGACGGGGAGCGTATATGTCCATCGATTTCGGTTTTCTCGTCGATACGCTGCGCCAGCTGCTCGCGGCCGTGCCGACCACGCTCGGCTTGTTCTTCGCATCGCTCGTGCTCGGCGGCCTGCTGTCGCTCGTGATCGTCACGATGCGCGTGTCGCCGCACTGGCTGCCGAACCGCTTCGCGCGTGCCTACATCCTCGTGTTTCGCGGCTCGCCGCTGCTGATCCAGATGTTTCTCGTGTACTACGGGCTCGGCCAGTTCGGCGTGATCCGTGAAAGCTTCATGTGGCCGGTGCTGCGCGAGCCGTACGTTTGCGCGGTGCTGTCGCTTGCGCTGTGCACCGCCGGCTACACGGCCGAAATCCTGCGCGGCGGGTTGATGGCCGTCCCGGTCGGGCAGATCGAGGCCGGGTATTCGATCGGCCTGTCGGGCTTCGCGCTGCTGCGGCGCGTGATCGGCCCGATCGCGCTGCGCCAGTGCCTGCCCGCGTATTCGACCGAGGCCGTGCTGCTCGTCAAGTCGACCGCGCTGGCGAGCCTCGTCACGGTGTGGGAAGTGACGGGCGTCGCGCAGCAGATCATCCAGCAAACCTACCGGACGACCGAGGTGTTCGTCTGCGCGGCCCTCATCTATCTGGGCCTGAACTTCATCGTCGTGCGCCTGCTCGGCGCGCTCGAATGGCGACTCTCCGGGCACCTGCGTGCGCCGAAGCCGTCCGGTGCGCCCGCCGCGGCGACGCGCAATGCCCAGCGCGTCGCTTCCTGAGCGCGCCATTCTTTCCAGGAGAATTCGATGAACACCGCTGCTCCCGTTGCGCTGTCGGTCAGAAACATTCACAAGTCGTTCGGCGATCATCATGTGTTGAAGGGCATTTCGCTCGACGCGCACGAGGGTGACGTCATCTCGATCCTCGGCGCGAGCGGGTCGGGCAAGAGCACGTTCCTGCGTTGCCTGAACCTGCTCGAGACGCCCGACGACGGCTCCGTCGCGCTCGCCGGGGAGGAACTGGCGATGAAGCGCGCGCGCGACGGCAAGCTGCATCCGAGCGACCGGCGCCAGGTCGACCGGATCCGCTCGCAACTCGGCATGGTGTTCCAGAACTTCAACCTGTGGTCGCACATGACGGTGCTCGACAACCTCGTCGAAGGGCCGCTGCGCGTGCAGAAGCGCAGTCGCGCGGAGGCGGTGGAGGAAGCCGAGGCGCTGCTCGCACGCGTCGGTCTCGCGGACAAGCGCGGCTACTATCCCGCGCACCTGTCGGGCGGCCAGCAGCAGCGTGTCGCGATTGCCCGCGCGCTGGCGATGCATCCGAAGGTGATGCTGTTCGACGAACCGACGTCGGCGCTCGACCCGGAGCTGGTCGGCGAGGTGCTGCGCGTGATGCGCTCGCTCGCGGAAGAGGGGCGCACGATGCTGGTCGTCACGCACGAAATGGGTTTTGCGCGCCACGTGTCGAATCGCGTGATGTTCCTGCATCAGGGCGAAGTCGATACGGACGGGAGTCCCGACGAAGTCTTCGGCGGGCAGACCTCCGAGCGCTTCCGGCAATTCGTGTCGAGCCACCACGACCGCACCACGAACTGAGGCTGCCATGACCGTATTCCGTGCGGCGCAGCCGCTCGACTGGCGACAGGTTGCGGCGGTGGCGGCCGGCGAGCCGCTGGCGTTGGCCGACGAGACGCGCGCGCGCATCGTGGCCGCTCGCGAACTCGTCGACGAGATCGTCGCGCGCGGGATTCGCGCCTACGGCGTCAATACCGGCGTCGGCGCGCTGTGCGACGTGATCGTGTCGCCGGCGCAGCAGAGCACGCTGTCGCACAACATCCTGATGAGCCACGCGGTGGGCGTCGGCATGCCGCTCGGCGCGGCCGAAACGCGCGCGATCATCGCGGCCGCGATCAACAACTATGCGCACGGCCATTCGGGCGTGCGTGCCGACGTCGTCGACCAGCTCGTTGCGCTGCTCGAGCACGATTGCCTGCCCGAAGTGCCGGCGCACGGCTCGGTCGGGTACCTGACCCACATGGCGCACGTCGCGCTCGTCTGCGTCGGGCACGGCCATGCGCGCCATCGCGGCGAACGCATACGCGGCGACGAAGCGCTGCGGCGCATCGGCCGCGAACCGCTCGTCCTCGGCGCGAAGGAAGGGTTGAGCCTCGTCAACGGGACGCCTTGCGTCACGGGGCTGGCCGCGTTCGCGCTGGCCCGTGCCGAACGGTTGCTCGACTGGGCCGACTGGATCGCGGCGATGAGCTTCGAGAACCTCGGCGGCCAACTCGCCGCATTCGATCCGGCGTCGCTCGCGCTGCGGATTTCGCCCGGTATCGGGCAGGTCGGCGCCCGGTTGCGTGCACTGCTCGCGGACAGCGGCATGCTTGCCGCGGCGAGCGGCCGGCATACGCAGGATCCGCTGAGCCTGCGCACGATTCCGCACGTGCATGGCGCGGCGCGCGACGTGTTCGACGTCACGTCGGAGGTCGTCGATCGCGAGCTTGCGTCCGTTACCGACAATCCGATCGTGGCCGGCACGCGAGAGGCGCCGGCCGTGCATTCGCAGGCGCATGCGGTCGGCGCGGGCATCGCGCTCGCGATGGACAGCCTCGCGGCGGCGATGGCTCAGGTCGCGGCGATCGCCGAGCGGCGTCTCGACCGGCTCGTGAATCCGCTCGTCAGCGGGCTGCCGGCGTTTCTCGCCGCGCCGGGCGGCAACTGTTCGGGTTTCATGATCGCGCAGTACACGGCGGTCGCGCTGGTCGCGCAGAATCAGCGGCTTGCCGCGCCGGCGAGCCTCGACGGCGGCATCACGTCGGGGCTGCAGGAAGATCACCTGTGTCATGCGACGCCGGCCGCGCTGAAAGCGCTCGACATCATCGAGAATACGACGCGCGTGCTCGCGATCGAGCTGCTGGCCGCCGTGCAGGCGTACGATCTGCAGCCCGGCGAAACGGGGCGCGCCGCATCGACCGACGCGCTGTGGCGGCACGTGCGCGAACGCGTGCCGGCGTATCACGACGACCGGCCGCTCGCGGACGATATCGCGATCGCGGCCGGCATCGTCGCCGGTGTGCCGCCGTCGTTGCAGTGACGACGGTCGAGGACGGGCCGATCACCCCACATTCATCCGGTCGAGGGCGCATGAGCGAAACGGAACGCAGACTTTCCGCCCGGCAGGCGTTGGCATCGGCCGACGCCGTGCCGGCGCGGGCATTGCCGGCCTATCAGCAGATCAAGCGTTACGTCGTCGAGCGGATCGCGAAGGGCGACTGGAAGCCCGGCGGCGCGATCCCGACCGAGGCGGAACTGGTCAAGGAATTCGGCGTGGCGCGGATGACGGTGTCGCGCGCGCTGCGCGAGCTGACGGCCGAGCGCGTGCTGACGCGCATCCAGGGGGCCGGCACGTTCGTCGAGCGCCGGCATTACGAGTCGACGGTGCTGGAGATCCGCAACATCGCGGACGAAATCGCCGAGCGCGGCCATCGGCACAGTGCGCGCGTGCTGCTGATCGAGCGCAGCGTCGATCCGGACGCGATCGATGCGCTCGGCCTGCGCGCCGGGCCCGTGTTTCATTCGCGTATCGTGCATTACGAGGAGGACGAACCGATCCAGTTCGAGGATCGCTACGTCAATCCGGCCTTGTTTCCCGCGTATCTGGAGCAGGATTTCACGCTCGAGACGCCGAATCATTACATGGTGCGACTGGCGCCGATCCAGCGCGCGGAGTTCCGGATCTACGCGGAAAAACCCAACGCGCAGGTGCGTCGGCATCTCGTGATGGAAATCGGCGAACCGTGCCTGCTGCTGCGACGCCGCACGTGGGTCGGCGAGCAGGTCGCCACGTCGGTCAGGCTGTGGCATCCGGCGTCGCGGTTTCATCTGGCGGGCAACATGTAGGGAAGCAGGGCGGCTGGGCGAAGCGGCTGTTTGCCGCGTCAGCCGGCGCTGGCCGGCGCCGCCGTATCGGCCGTGATGGACCTGCATCGAAAGGCGATACACTGCGCGGGTTCCCGATTCGGTCGGGAGCGTCGGGGAACCGGGCAGCCGCATCGCGCCACGGCCCCTGATTCATTCGAAAAAAATCGAGAGAAAGAGAGGGCCCATGCTGACACGTCTGCGTAACGGCATCCTGCGTGCACAAGACCTGCGCGACTCCGGATCCGCTTCATCCATCCAGCTCCGGCCGATGGCGTGCGAACTGGTCGACCTGAGCGCGAAGCGCGCGATGTGGCGCGTTCCCGTGCCGAACCAGGCGGACTGCTATCTGAAGGCCGAACCGGGTGGCGTGGAGCGTTTTGTCGTCCATATCGACGCGGAGAGGTTCTATCGCCGCTGGCTCGAGACGAGCCCCGCGTTCCCGAAACAGGATTCGCAGGACTGCGTACCGCGCCGGGCCATGTCGCTCGACAGCAAGTTCGCGACGGCTGCCGCGGCATTCAGGAGCGGCCGCGACGCACCGGTGACGCTGCCGTCGGTCGGCTACTGGGCGGCGACAAGCGGCTACGAGGTCGCGATGAGCGACGGCATGACGCGCACCTTCTGGCTGCTCGCTCATCGCGTGCGGTCGTTTCCCGTCAGCGTGGCCGACGCGAGCTGGGCGACGATACTGAACGGCATGACCGGCATCGGCGTGGCGCCGATCGCGTTCAGCGAACTGTTCAGCCGGCGCGCATAAGCGCGACGCCGCCGCGCAGCGCGCATCGTCCGGCTCGATTTGACACGTCGCGTCGCCGCCGATTAAAGTCGCGACGCGGGGCGGCGGGTCAAGCACACGCCCGGAACAGGCAGCCGATGTTCCAGGACTACGGGGCTACCCCGTGGATCAGATCGATACGCCGATGCGTCGCAAGCGCGCATGTTGCGCGTTGCGCAACGACTGCGCTCGCAGCACCAGCCACGTTGACTCATCGTCCCGCCCATCTTCGTCCATGCACGCATCCCTGCGCGACACCACCCGCACGATTGCCGACGCGATGCTCGCCGGTTCGCCCGACCGCGGCGGCATCGTCGCGCGGATGGCCGCCGTGCTCGGCGAAGCGCCGCCATGGACGCACGAATGCGCGGACGCCGCGCTCGTGCGCTTCGGCGCGAACTGGGCCGATACCGACACCGACGCGCTCGCGGCGGTGCTGGCCGAGGCGCCCGCGTTCGTGCGTGCATGGTATGGCGACCGTCGGCCTGCGGTGATCCGCATCGTGCGGCGGCCGCTGGTTCAGCGACCGCCGCCTTCGCCGCTCGCCGGCTGCGACCTGCCGCAGTGGCCGACGCCCGGCGATCTCGCCGGCTGGCTCGGCGTGAGCCCGCCGGAACTCGACTGGCTGGCCGATCACTGGCGCGTCGACGCAGGCAGCAGCGCCACGCCGCTGCATCACTACACATACGTCGCGCTCGACAAGCGCAGCGGCGGGTGCCGGCTCGTCGAGATCCCGAAGGGGCGCTTGCGCGAAGCCCAGCGCCGCATCCTGCACGGGCTGCTCGATCGCATTGCGCCGCACGGCGCGGTACACGGCTTTCGCAAGGGGCACGGGATCGTGTCGTTCGCGGCGCCGCATGCGGATCGCGATGTCGTCGTGCGCTTCGATCTCGCGGATTTCTTCGTGTCGGTGCGCGCCGCGCGCGTGCATGCGCTGTTCGCGACGCTCGGCTATCCGGCCGAAGTCGCGCGTACGCTCACCGGGCTGTGCACCAATCGCGTGCCGTCGGCGCGGCTGCTCGCACCGGACCTGCGCGACCGGTTCGACTGGATCGGCCGCCAGCGCTACCGCGAACGGCATCTGCCGCAGGGGGCGCCGACGTCGCCGGCGCTCGCGAACCTGTGCGCGTTCCGGTTCGACATGCGGCTTGCTGCGCTCGCGCGTTCGCTCGGTGCGACCTACACGCGCTATGCGGACGATCTCGCGTTTTCCGGCGGCGGCGCGCTCGCGCGCGACATCGAACGGCTGCGGATCCGGGTCGCCGCGATCGCACTCGAGGAAGGCTTCGCGCTGCAATTGCGCAAGACGCGTGTGATGCGCCGCGGCACGCGGCAGCAACTGGCCGGCGTGGTCGTCAACCGTCATCCGAATCTGGCGCGCGACGAATTCGATCGCCTGAAGGCCATCCTGACCAATTGCGTCCGGTGCGGCCCGGCGTCGCAGAATCGCGACGCGCATCCGGATTTCCGTGCGCATCTGGCCGGACGCGTCGCGCATGCGACCGCGCTGAACGCGGCGCGCGGCGCGAAGCTGCGCGCGCTGTTCGACCGGATTGCGTGGGATGCCGGCGGCGAAGACTGCTGAACCGCCGGGCCTGCATCGGCCCAGGTCTGCGACTTCTGCAACACGACGCCGCGCACTGCTATCATTCGCGCCATGCCGCGCCCGTGCCATGGCGAGGCGATCACTTGTCGCCGCCGCCGTCCGTTGCCGGCGCGGCCCTGTCTGTCAGTGACGCACGACGTCGACTAGTGCGCATCGCGCAAATCATGTCGGCTCAGATGGACGATTCACGTATTTGACAGCCCCGATCGGCGGAACTTCGTGGTAGGTTCGGCCATCGGAGTTTTTTGCAAAAACATGCCCAAAGAGGATGAATACATGACCCAGGCCCTGCAGGAACTCGAAGCACAACTTCGGGACCTGAACATCAAGCTGTCAGAGGCGAAGCAGAAGGAGAAGCAAGCCGCGCTCGCGGCTTTCAAGGAACAGGTCGAGCTGTTGGGCATTTCGCAGCAGGAAGTGTTGAGCGCGCTCGGCTACATCGTCCAGCGCAAGCGCAAGGCGCCTGCCAAGTACTACGATCCGTCGACCGGCCGCTCATGGTCGGGGCGCGGCCCGCGGCCGAAATGGCTCGAAGGCAAGGATCTCGATACGCTCGCCGTCGACCGCGAGGCCAGGACCTGGTGGCCCGGGGACGATCAGGGCTGAAGCCCGCCGCGCCGCAAGGCCATCCGGCGCCGTCCGGTTCGCGCACGCGGGCCGGCCGGCAATCCCCCGCCAGCCTGCTGTCTTTCATCCGGTGTCCGGCCTGATCGCGACATCGCCGGCCTCGCCGCCGCACCGGATCGACGTTTTTTCTTTCTCTTTTCCGTTTCCGCGCATTGCCCGCCGTTTCCCGCCCGCCGTCCGGCCAGCGCGGGCCGGCGCGCGTCCGCCTCCGTCGTTCGCGGGCACTGGCCTTAGAATGTCGCCGGACATTCGTGGCAGGACATCATGGCGGCAAACATCAAATCTTCGACGCTCGGCGGCCCGTCGGCCCCGCGCGTGGAGCAGGTCGACGCGTATGCGTGGAAAGCGCTGGCCGGGTCGGCGATCGGCTATGCGATGGACGGCTTCGACCTGCTGATCCTCGGCTTCATGCTGCCGGCGATCACGGCGGCGCTGCACCTGACGCCCGGGCAGGGCGGCGCGCTGGTCACGTGGACGCTGATCGGCGCGGTCGCGGGCGGCATCGTGTTCGGCGCGCTGAGCGACCGCTACGGGCGCGTGCGCGTGCTGACCTGGACGATCCTGCTGTTCGCGATCTTCACCGGCCTGTGCGCGTTCGCGCGCGGCTTCGAGGATCTGCTCGTCTATCGCACCATCGCGGGCATCGGCCTCGGCGGCGAGTTCGGGATCGGCATGGCGCTCGCGGCCGAAGCGTGGCCGGCCAGCAAACGCGCCCGCGTGTCGTGCTACGTCGCGCTCGGCTGGCAGGCCGGCGTGCTGCTGGCCGCGCTGCTGACGCCGTTTCTGCTGCTCCACATCGGCTGGCGCGGCATGTTCGTGGTCGGTGTGCTGCCGGCGCTGCTCGCCTGGGTGATGCGCAACAGGCTGCACGAGCCGGAAGCGTTCGTGCAGCGCGCGACGCAGCCGAAGTCCAACGCGTTCCGCATGCTCGTCGCCGACGGCCGCACCACGCGCACGAGCATCGGCATCGTGATCCTGTGTTCGGTCCAGAATTTCGGCTACTACGGGATCATGATCTGGCTGCCGACCTTCCTGTCGAAGCAGATGGGCTTTTCGTTGACGAAATCGGGGCTGTGGACGGCGGCGACCGTCGTCGGGATAATGATCGGCGTCTGGGTGTTCGGCCAACTGGCCGACCGCATCGGCCGCAAGCCGACGTTCCTGCTGTACCAGCTCGGCTCGGTCGTGACGGTCATCGCGTATGCGCGGCTGTCGGACCCGACGGCGATGCTGTGGGCCGGCGCGCTGATGGGGATGTTCGTCAACGGGATGGTCGGCGGCTACGGGACGCTGATGTCGGAAGGCTATCCGACGGCCGCACGCGCGACCGCGCAGAACGTGCTGTGGAACATCGGCCGCGCGGTGGGCGGCTTCGGCCCGGTCGCGGTCGGCGCGCTCGCCGCGCACTACTCGTTCCAGACGGCCATCGCGCTACTCGCCGGCCTCTACGTGCTCGACATGGTCGCGACGCTGTTCCTGATTCCCGAGCTCAAGGGCGTCGAGCTGGAATGAGCGCGCTGCGCGCACGCGCCGCCACGATTTCGCCGGAAACCACGATGCAGCGGAACAGCAGACCGTCGGCGCGATCGGCTCGGGCAAGGAACCGTGGCTCGCGTTTTCGGAACCGCTCGGTGTGCGGCGCGCGCAGGCCGGGTTCAACCTGCTGACGGGCGGCGGGTTGGCGATGCGGTTCGGCAGCGCCCGTATCGGGCTCGCGAGCGTCGCTGCGGGAACGACGGCGACCTGCGCGGCGACGGCTGGCCGCCGATCTCAACCGCCCGCCGGCCCGGCCCGGCTGAAGCGCTGCTCGACCACCTCGGTCCCCCACTGCGTGCCCGCGGACTCGCTCGTCAGCGCAAAGCCGAACGACTCGTACAGATGGCGCGCGGCATCGAGGCCCTTGAAGGTCCACAGGTAGGTCTCGCGAAACCGGTGTTCGTCGACGAAACGCATCGCCAGCGTCATCAGCTGACGCCCGACGCCCGAGCCGCGCAACGCGTCGTTGACGATGAACCAGCGCAGGTGCGCGACGCCCGTCGCCGGGTCGCCGTCGATCGCGAGCGACGCGAGCGTCCGGCCGTCTTCCTGGCACAGCCAGAGCGCCTTGCCGTCGGCCGGCAGCGCGCCCGCGAACGCAGCCAGCTCGGTCGCCACGCGCTGCTCGAAGAAGGCGCCGAAACCCCAGTGTTCCGCATAGAAGCGTGCATGCAGGCTCGCGATGTCGCCGATGCAGCCGGGCTGATAGCCCTCGCGAATCGACGGTGCATCGGCGGGCGCGACGCTCGCCCTGGCCGCGTTGTCCTGCGCGAGCGCATCGGCATACAGCGCGAGCGAACGCAGCAGCGCCTGCTGGTCGGCCGGGATCATGCGGCGTAGCGCATTCGACACCTGGTCGGTCGCGAACGTGTCGATGCGCTTCTGCAGCTTTTTGCCTTCGGCGGTCAGGTACAGCTCGATCGCGCGCGCATCCTCGCTCGACACGCGCCGCTCGACGACACCGGCCGCTTCGAGCCGCGCGAGTTGCCGGCTCGTGTTCGACTTGTCGAGCCGCAGGATCGCGCCGAGATCCTTCGCGTTGATGCCGGGCGCCATCCCGATCTCGAGGATCGCGTGCACGGCCGACGGCGCCCAGTCGCTGTCGGCCAGCGTCGCCCGCATGAAGCCGAGCTCGCGCACCAGTTTGCGCGAGAAGTCGCGCAGCTCGAGGATGGTCGCGTCGCGCGGCTTGGCCGGTGCGTCGATGAGATCCATGGTTGTTCCCGAAAGGTTGCGTATCGCAAGCAATAATAGTTGCGAGTCGCAACTTGAGCAAGGCGGATTTTCACGGGGGTCGATTGTTTCGGGGTGGGGCTTCCATGCGGCCGATGCCGGAGCGGGCGAGACACGGGGGCGAACGGGGATGGCGGGGCGCGACTGGTATTGAAGCGGATGGCCGTGCGCGGCGAAGCGGCCGCATACTGGGCGGCGCTGGCCGGCCCGCGGGCAGGATGTCGATCGATCGCCGATCGACGACCGCGGACCATGGAGATCACCATGAACAAGCTGCTGCCGATGACGATCGCGTTGCTTGCCGGGAGCGGCATCGGCGCGCCGCCGCTCCACGCGGCCGGCACCATGGATGCGCCGCCGTGCAGCGCCGCGCATGCGGCGGATCAGGGCGGCGGGAACGCCGCGATGCCGGGTGCGTCGGTCCGCAGCTTCTCGACCGCCGGCTGCTCGGGCGCGGTATTGCAGGGCGACCGGGCCACCGCGACCGTCAACGGCGACAGGGTCGAGTTGCGCGACGGCGTCGTCTACGTGAACGGGCAATCCTACGGCACGGTCACGCCTGCGCAGATGGTCGAATACGAGGCCGCGCGCGAGCGGCGCACGTTGAAGGTCGACGGAAAAATCCGCACGCCGCTGCGCTGATGCGTGCCGGCCCGGGCGCGACTCAGGACGTGGCGACCGCGGCCGCCGCGTCGGCCGGGCTGCCCGGCGGCTGGCCCGTTTGCCGGCGCGACCGGCCGGAGCTGAGATACGCGGCGATCGAATCCTGCGTGATCTCGCCGAGCCACGCACCGTCGGGGTCGAGCACCGGCATCCACGACGCACTGTACTGATACATCTTCGACAGCACGATGCGCAGGTTGTCGTCCGCCGCGACGCCGGCCGGGAACGGCGTCGCGCGTTCGCCGCACACGCCGCCGTCGGTGCGTGCCGCACGGCGCGTCACGTAGCCGAGCGCCCGGCCCGCGTCGTCGAGCACGGTCAGGTAGCGGCAGTCGGTTTCGTCCATTACCGCCAGCGCGTGCGCGAGCGGCGTATCGACGCGCGCCGTTTCGGGCTGCGTGGCGGCGTCGCCGGCCTTCACGAGCAGCAGGCGCTTGAGCGTGCTGTCCTGACCGACGAACTGCGCGACGAACTCGTCGCGCGGGCGGGCGAGCAGCGTGTCGGGGTGATCGTACTGAACGAGCTGGCCGCGCCGGAACACGGCGATGCGATCGCCCAGCTTGATCGCTTCGTCGATGTCGTGGCTCACCATGATCACGGTCTTGTTCAGTTGCCGCTGCATCTGGAAGAACTCGTTCTGGATCGACTCGCGATTGATCGGATCGACCGCGCCGAACGGCTCGTCCATCAGCAGCACGGGCGGATCGGCGGCCAGCGCGCGAATCACGCCGATGCGCTGCTGCTGACCGCCCGACAGCTCGCGCGGATAGCGTTTCAGGTACAGCTTCGGATCGAGCGCGACCATCGACATCAGGTCGCGCGCGCGCCCGGCGCAGCGCTTCTTGTCCCAGCCGAGCAGGCGCGGCACGACGGTGATGTTCTCCTCGATCGTCATGTTCGGGAACAGCCCGATCTGCTGGATCACGTAACCGATGTGGCGCCGCAGGTCGACTTCGTCGAGCTGCGCCGTATCCTCGCCGTTGATCAGCACGCGGCCCGATGTCGCGGCGATCAGCCGGTTGATCATCTTCAGCGTAGTGGTCTTGCCGCAGCCCGACGGGCCGAGGAACACGCAGATTTCCCCTTCGGGCACCGACAGGCTCACGGAGTCGACCGCGCGCACGGCCTGGCCGTCTTTCCGCGTGAAGGTCTTGGTCAGTTTGTCGAGTTCGATCATGTCTTCTGCACTCCCTTCGGTGTCAATGCACGTCGCAGCATCTGCAGCAGCCGGTCGGCGACGATCGCGAGCAGGCTCACGAGCACCGCGCCCACCAGCAGTTTCATCATGCTGCTCTGTCCGATCGCGCGCAGGATCAGCGTGCCGAGGCCGCCCGCGCCGATCACGGCGGCGATCGTCATCACGCCGATGTTCATCACGACCGCGGTGCGCACGCCCGCGAGAATCACGGGCACCGCCAGCGGCAGCTCGACGAGACGCAGGCGCTGCCACGACGTCATGCCGATGCCGGTGCCGGCTTCCTTGATCCCCGCATCCACGTTGTGCAACGCGAGGTAGGTGTTGCGCATGATCGGCAGCAGCGAGTAGAGGAACACGGCCGTGATCGCGGGCGCGGCGCCGATGCCCTGGCCGAAGCGCGAGAAGAACGGGATCATCAGGCCGAACAGCGCGATGGACGGCAGCGTGAGCACGAGCGTCGCGAGGCCGAGCAGCGGCCCGGCGAGCCAGTCGTGGCGATTGATCAGGATGCCGAGCGGTACGCCGGCGACGATCGCGCAGCCCACGGCGATCGCGACGAGCCACATGTGCTGCAGCGTGAGCTGCAGCAGCTCGGGCCAGCTCGAAGCGAGATAGTCGAATACGTTCACCGGTTCTCCTTCAAGGTAGCGGGTGGGTGCGCAGGAACGCATCGGCGACGTCGCGCGGCGATTGGCCGTCGAGGTCGACCGCCTTGGCCATCGCCTGCATCGCGTCGTTGTCGAGCGCGGCCGACAGCGCATTGAGCTGCGTCGCGAGCTTCGGATTGCTTTCAAGCGTGCCCTTGCGGACCACGGGCGTCGCGTTGTACGGCGGGAAGAATTGCCTGTCGTCCTCGAGCGGCACGATGCCGAAGCCCTTCACGCGCCCGTCGGTCGTGTAGACGAGGCCGATCTTCAACTGGTTGTTGTGCAGGGCCGTATAGACGAGCCCCGGATCCATCTGCTTCAGTTGCGCGCGGCTGAACTGCATGCCGTACGCGGCGAGCAGCGGCTTCAGGCCGTCGGGGCGATTCGCGAATTCCGCGTCCATGCCGAATACATAGTGCTTCGCGGCCGGATTGTTCTTCAGGTGCTCGGCGAGCTGCGACACCGTGCGGATGCCGGTGGCCTGCGCGAGCTCGCTCGGCAGGCCGATCGCGTAGGTGTCGTTGAGCGGCGACGCGTCGAGCCACACGAGCCCGCGCGGCACGTCGAGCGCCTTGACGCGCCGGTACATTTCGTCGGGCGACAGCTTGTCCTGGATCTTGTTGTAGACGAGCGCCGCGGTGCCCGTGTAATCCCACATCAGGTCGAACTGGCCGTTCTCCAGTGCGCTGCGCGCGAGCGTACTGCCGAGCCCGGCGCGGACTTCGACGTCGTAGCCGCGCGAGCGCAGGTATTGCGACGTGAGTTCCGCGAGCACGTATTGCTCGGTGAAGTTCTTCGCGCCCAGCACGAGCTTCGCGGCGAATGCGGGGGTGCAGGCCGCGATGCACAGTGCGCCGGCGGCGCCCGCGCGTGCGAGCGATCGAAGGAAGCGTTGAAGCGTCATGCGGCACCTCCGTGGCGTGCGAGCCAGTGACGGCTGCCGGCCGCGACGACGCCGTCCAGCGCCAGCGCGAGGATCGCGGTGAGCGATGCGCCGAGCAGCAGCAGCGGCTGGTTGTCGAGGTAGATGCCGGGGAAGATCAGCGAGCCGAGACTGTCCGCGCCGATCAGGTACGCGAGCGGCGCCGTCCCGACGTTGATCGCGAGCGCGGTGCGCACGCCCCCGACGATGATCGGCAGCGCGTTGGGCAGTTCCACGCGCACCAGCGACTGCCAGCCCGTCATGCCGATGCCCTTCGCGGCTTCGCGCAGCGCGGCCGGCACGTTCTTCATGCCTTCGTACGCGTTGCGCGTGACGGGCAGCAGCGATGCGAGGAACAGCGCGACGATCGCGGGCACGTCGCCGATGCCGAAGATGCCGAGCGCGATGGCCAGCACGGCGAGCGACGGGATCGTGTTGCCGATGTTGAAGACCTGCATGAAACGCTCGGCCTGGTGCTGGAAGCGCGGCCGGTTCAGCAGCACGCCGGCCGGCACGCCCACGGCGATGGCCAGCGTCATCGAATAGGCGACCAGCAGCATGTGCTGGCCCGCGTAGTAGGCGAGATCGTCCGAGCGCTGATGGAACGTGTCGGCGCCGATGCCGCGGGCCAATGCCCATCCCGCTGCGATGATTGCCACCAGGCTGCCCACCAGCTGGACAGTGCGTCGAGTCATGAAGATACGCCTCCTCGATTCGGTGCGGCGCGCGCAGGCGCACGCCGCGATGACGCCAATGGCGTCGCGATGGAAGTTCGTGATCCCGGCATGGCCGCGATTGAACTGACGGAAACAGTGCTGCCGGCTGCACCGAGGTGCGGCTGGCGGTCGGGTGAACGCTGCGACGCGTTCGTCTGATTGTCAGGTTCAGCCCGGCGGCGCCGTAACAACGAGGCGCGTTCGGGCAGGGCACCGTCCTGTGAAGACGGCATGGATGCGGACGGCTGGCAGCCGACCGCTGGGGCCGGTGGCCCCTTTGACGTGGCGAAACGGATGCATGCGCAACGAAGTGCGAAATGACATCACGTTGCGCGCGAGATCATGCGTTTTGTGATGAAGTTGACGCGAGTATAGAGCAATCGATTAATCGCGTCTACCCGGCGGACGATCGCGGCGATGCGTCGCCGGGCGTGCGGCAGCGAAGCACGGGGTGCGTCAAAATTGATTCGAAGACCGAATCAATCGGCAAAACCGTCGTCATCGCGCGCTCGTGCCGAACACGTGGTCGGCACGAGCGTGATCGCCGAATACCGCGCAGCGGATTCACGCGTCGGGGTCGGACTCCGCGCGCGGCGTCCTGCCGGTCCAGCGTCGGTACGCATGACGAAAGCTGCGCGGCTCGCTGTAGCCGAGCCGCTCCGCGATCGCGGCGACCGTCAGCGTGTGATCGTCGAGCAATCGCACGGCTTCGTCGCGTCGCACGTCGTCGAGCAACGACTGGAACGTGATGCCGTCCTTGTCGAGCCGGCGGCGCAGCGTGCGTTCGGTCAGGTGCAGCGCGTCGGCGAGCGCCGTCATCGACTTGAAGCGCACGAGGTCGCGCGCCATCAGCTCCTTCGCGCGATCGGCGAAGCGCGTGCCGACCGACGCGGCCCACTGCCGTTCGAGTATCTCGCACTGACCGTGCAATGCATTGAAGCTGACTTCGTTCGCGAGCCGCGGCGCTTCCGTGCCGTTCACCGACGTGAACACGAGCCGGTTGTCGTCCGCATTGAAGACGACCGGGCAGCCGAAGTGGCGCGCATAGTCGGCCGCGTTGCGCGGCGTGCGGCGCGCGAGCTGCACCTGTTCGGGCCATACCGGCTTGCCGACGAGATCGGACACGATCAGCCGCAGGCTCGACAGGCACATGTCGGCCTGGAATACCTCGAGATCGGGCTCGCCGTTGTAGCGGCCGATGGACACGCTCATGCCGCCCG
Organism: Burkholderia sp. BCC0044; assembly: GCF_902832955.1. NCBI lineage: Bacteria > Pseudomonadati > Pseudomonadota > Betaproteobacteria > Burkholderiales > Burkholderiaceae > Burkholderia > Burkholderia sp. BCC0044. The sequence goes on from NZ_CADFDO010000004.1 coordinate 137,850, forward strand.
CGTGCGTGTCGACGCGCACGTCGAAATACAGCCCCATGAACAGCGGAAACTGGCCCATGCAGCGGAACGCCTGCATGACGGAACCGCTGATCAGCATCGCGTAACCGGCGAGCCCCAGCGTCGACACATGCAGCCGCGCGCCGATCGACAACCCGATCGACGGCACGCCGCTGCGGCGCAGCAGGTTGCGGAAGCAACGTTGTTCCTGGCCGCGGTTCACGTGCAGGTTCGGCGACGCGACTTCGTCCGCGCCGAGCCCCGTGCCTTCGAGCAGCGCGGCGCCGTCGATGTGCCGCACGCGGCACTCGTCCAGCGCGACCGCGATCGCGTGGACCGTGGCGGGAATGTCTTCCTGGCGCCCGGCCGGGCGCGCGAGGCCGAGCGCCGAACGCAGGCTGCGTTCGGCCCGGCTCTGGTTTCGTGGGGAACGGCTGTCCATGGTGCCGAGGCGGTGACGGGGTCGCGTAGAACATAGCCGGAATGTCCGCAAAACGCCAGTGCGGCACAGCAGCATGCAAGGCCGGACGGCACGATGCACGACCACGTGTCCGGAAATATCCCTCGATTACGTCCGTTTTTCTCATTCGTTCTCGATTTTTTGACGCACCACACTTTCTTCCAGTCGTGCCCCGTCGATAGCGCCGGACGCACGCGTGTTGAAGTCATGGACGCCACCCACGTGAGGACAGCATGGACAACGACAGGCCAGGTCGACCCGCATCAACCGCCGCGACGCGAGACTTCGGCGAGACCACGCCGCGCAGCGACACGGACGCACGCAAGCCGCACCTGCTCGGGCTCTCGACGCTGGTGATCTTCGGCCTCGCGTACATGCTGCCGATGACGGTGTTCACGACCTACGGCCTCGTCACGAGCGAGACGAACGGGCATCTGACCGCCGCGTATGCGGTCACGCTGATCGCGATGCTGTTCACCGCGCGCAGCTACGGCCACATGGCGCGGCTGATGCCGAGCGCCGGATCGGCCTATACGTTCGCGAGCCGCAACTTCGGCACGTCGGCCGGCTTCATGGTCGGCTGGGCATTGCTGATGGATTACCTGTTCATCCCGATGATCAGCTACCTCGCGATCGGCATCTACATGAAGCAGATCTTTCCGGCGGTGCCGGCCAGCGTGTGGATCGTCGGCAGCATCGCGCTGGTCACCGGGCTGAACATCGTCGGCATCCGGCTCGTCAATCGCGTGAACCTGATCCTGATCGCGAGCCAGCTCGTGTTCATCGCGGTCTTCGTCATCGCGTCGGCGCACGTCGCGGCCGGCGAAGGGCTGTCGATGGCCGTCGCATGGCCGTCGTCCGGCGATGCGCGCGCGATCTTCGCCGGCTCCGCGATCCTGTGTCTGTCGTTCCTCGGGTTCGATGCGGTCACCACGCTGTCGGAGGAAACGCGCGAGCCGCGGCGCACGGTCCCGCGCGCGATCCTGCTCTGCACGCTCGCGAGCGGCCTGCTGTTCATGCTGATCGCGTATGTCGGTCAATGGGTGTTTCCCGACTGGCACGCGTTCAAGGATCTCGATTCGGCGAGCCTCGACCTGATGCGGCGGGTCGGCGGCCGCACGCTGTCGGCGTTCTTCGTCGCGGTGTACGTGGCCGGCTGCTTCGCGAGCGCGATGGCGGGCCAGGCGAGCGTGACGCGCGTGCTGTTCGCGATGGGCCGCGACCGCGTGCTGCCCGAATGCGTGTTCGGCCATCTGCATGCGCGGCTGCGCACGCCGGTGCGCGCGACGCTCGCGGTCGGCGTCGTGTCGCTGTCCGCGCTGTTCATCTCGCTCGATCTCGCGTCGACGATGATCAGTTTCGGCGCGCTCGTCGCATTCGCGATCGTGAACCTGTGCGTGATGCGCAGCTATCTGGGCCGGCCCGAGCATCGCGATGCCGCAGGCTGGATCGCGTACGGCGTACTGCCGGCGATCGGCTTCGCGATGAACGTGTGGCTCTGGTCGGGGCTGTCGCGCCAGACGTTCTACGTCGGCATCGGTTGGCTCGCGCTCGGCCTCGGCCAGCTCGTGTGGCTGACGCGCGGCTTCACGCGCCCGGCGCCGACGCTGTCGATGAACTGAATGGCCGGCTGCACGATGCCGGTTCTGAAACCCTGAAGGAGGAGTGATCCATGAACGCTGTTGACGTCAATCTCGAGGCGGACCTGCAGGCGCTCGGCAAGCGCCACCTGCTGATGCACTTCACGCATGCCGATGCATACCGCGAGAACGCGCTGACCGTGTTCGACCGCGGCGAAGGCTGCTGGCTCGTCGATCGCAACGGCAAGCGCTATTTCGACGGGCTGGCCGGGCTGTACTGCGTGCAGGTCGGCTACAGCCACGGCGCGGAGATCGGCGACGCGATCCGCGAGCAGATGGCGCGGCTGCCGTTCGCGACCAACTGGGGCGTGGGCCACGAACCGGCGATCCGGCTTGCGCACAAGCTCGCTGCGCTCGCGCCGGAAGGCTTGAACCGCGTGTTCTTCACGTCGAGCGGCTCGGAGTCGAACGAATCGGCGATCAAGCTGGTGCGCCAGTATCACCAGTCGCGCGGCGAGCCGCAGCGGCGCAAGTTCATCGCGCGGCGCGTCGCGTATCACGGCACGTCGTTCGGCGCGCTCGCGCTGAACGGGATGACGAACTTCCGCAAGCATTTCGAGCCGCTGATGTCGGGCGTGCGGCACGTAAGCAACACGAAGCGCTACGGCCGCCCGGTGGGCGAGACGGAAGCGCAGTTCACGCGCCATCTGCTCGACGAGATCGAATCGCTGATCGTGCAGGAAGGGCCGGACACGGTCGCCGCGATCGTCGTCGAGCCGCTGCAGAACGCGGGCGGCAGCCTGACGCCGCCGGCCGGCTACGCGGCCGGGCTGCGCGACATTTGCGACCGGCACGGCGTGCTGCTCGTGGCCGACGAGGTGATCTGCGGGTTCGGCCGGCTCGGCGAATATTTCGGGTCGGCGCGCTACGGGCTGAAGCCGGACATCATCACGTTCGCGAAGGGCATCGCGTCGGGTTACGTGCCGCTCGGCGGCGTGATCGCGAGCGACGCGGTGGTCGACACGGTGCTCGATGGGCCGCAGCAGATGTTCCTGCACGGCGCGACCTACGGCGGTCATCCGGTCGCGTGCACGGCCGCGCTCGCGAACCTCGCGATCATGGAGCGCGAAGGCGTGCTCGCGAACGTCCGCGACAACGAAGCGGTGTTCCGCCAGGCGCTCGACGCGCTGCTCGAACTGCCGTGCGTTGGCGACGTGCGCGGCGACGGCTATCACTATTCGCTCGAACTCGTGACCGACAAGGCCGCGCGCCGCTGGGCGGCCGGTATCGGCGCGCAGGCGTTCGTGTCGACGCTGCTCGCGCCGGCGATCTTCGACGCGGGGCTGCTGTGCCGCGCGGGCGTCGACCACGAAGGCACGCCGATCGTGCAGTTCTCGCCGCCGCTCGTGATGTCGCGCGACGAGATCGTGTGGTTCGTCGCGCGGATCCGCGACATCCTCGTCGAGTCCTATGCACGGGCGACGCGCTGAGCGCGCCAACCTTCCTTTCAGGAGCATTCGATGCGAACGTCACAACAGTCTTATATCGACGGCCAGTGGCTCGATCCGGTCGATGCGCGATCGATCGACGTGATCGATCCGGCTACCGCGCGGCCGTATGCACAGCTTGCGATCGGCGATGCGGCCGATGTCGATCACGCAGTCGGCGCGGCGAAGCGGGCCTTCGATACGTATGCGCGTTGGTCGGTGGAAGAGCGCGTCGCGTTGCTGACGCGCGTCCTCGAGATCTACCGGCGTCGCTACGAAGAAGTCGCGCAGACGATCAGCCAGGAGATGGGCGCGCCGATCGCGTTCGCGCGCGCGATGCAGGCCGCGGTCGGCACCGCGCACCTCGAACAGACGATTCGCGCGCTGCAGTCGTTCCGCTTCAGCACGCAGACCGGTTCGCTGCTGGTGTCGCACGAGCCGATCGGCGTGTGCGCGCTGATCACGCCGTGGAATTGGCCGATCAACCAGATCGTGTGCAAGGTCGCGCCGGCGCTCGCGGCCGGCTGCACGATGGTGCTCAAGCCGAGCGAGATCGCGCCGTTCAGCGCGATCCTGTTCGCGGAGATCCTGCACGAGGCCGGCGTGCCGCATGGCGTGTTCAACCTCGTGCACGGCTACGGACATGAAGTGGGCGATGCGCTGTCGCGGCATCCGGAGGTCGACATGGTGTCGTTCACGGGCTCGACGCGCGCGGGTGTGGAGGTCGCGAAGGCGGCGGCCGATACCGTCAAGCGCGTGCACCAGGAGCTCGGCAGCAAGAGCCCGAACCTGATCCTGCCCGACGCGGACATCGAGGATGCCGTCACGCGCGGCGCGCGCAGCTGCTTCAGCAACAGCGGGCAGTCGTGCAACGCGCCGACGCGGATGCTCGTGCACGTCGATGATCTGGCTCGGGCCGAGCAGGCGGCGCGCCGGGAAGCGGAACGCACCGTCGTCGGCGATCCGCGTTCGACGGAAACCGGCATCGGGCCGGTGGTCAGCCGCACGCAGTTCGATCGCATCCAGCACTTCATCCGGCTCGGGATCGATGAAGGCGCGACGCTCGTCGCGGGCGGCCCCGGCCGGCCGGAGGGGCTCGCGGACGGGTTCTACGTGCGGCCGACGGTGTTTTCGAACGTCACGCCGGCCATGACGATCGCGACCGAGGAGATCTTCGGGCCGGTGTTGTCGATCATGACCTACCGGACCGAGGACGAGGCCGTCGCGCTCGCGAACGATTCGGTCTACGGGCTCGCGGCCTACGTGCAATCGACGGATCTCGAACGCGCGCGCCGGATCGCGGCGCGGTTGCGCGTCGGCAACGTCCACATCAATTACCCGGCGTGGAACCCGGCCGCGCCGTTCGGCGGCTACAAGCGTTCGGGCAACGGGCGCGAATATGCAGAGTTCGGCCTCGTCGAGTATCTGGAAACGAAGGGGACGACCGGGTACACGGAAGGCGGCGCGCGATGACGGCCTGATCGCCCGGATGAATCGCGGCGCGAGTGCATCCGCGCCGCGCATGCCGCCGCTCAGCGTTCTTCCGGATCCGTTGCGGCCGCATCGAATCCCGTAACGGGCGCGGCGGCGGCCCGCCTGCGGATCTCGGAGTCGAGGATCAACCGCCCGCGCAGCTTGCCCTTCATCCGCTTCACGTGCTTGGGCGCCTCGGTCATGTGCTCGACCATCAGCGCACGGACGCGCTCGGCATCGCGCTCGCGCGCGGCCTGCAGGATCGCCTTGTGGATCGACACGTTCGCCTCGCCGAAGCGCTTGTGCTCGGCGAGCGGCGTATCGTTCCGGAACTCGATCAGCTGCCGGATCATCTCGTTGATCAGTTCGCAGCTGAAGCGCAGGAACGGATTCGGATTCGCGGCCGCGAGGATGTCGTGGAATGTCGTATCCTCCTGCCGCTGACGCAGCATGTGGCCGCGATCGTGCACGCCCGACGCGCCGTCGCAGCACGCGATGTTCGCTTCCAGCGCCGCGAAGTCGCGCTCCGTCAGGTGCGGCACGGCGCCGGCGGCCAGCTCGGGTTCGAGCAGCTTGCGAACCGTATAGATGTCGTCGATCGTCACGTCCTTGAAGAACAGGTAGTTCTGCAGCAGCTGAAGCGTGCGGTCGAGCGGCACCTCGACGACCATCCCGCCGCCCGACGGCCCCGTCGTGACCTTGATGAGCCCCTGCACCTCCAGTGACTTCAGCGCCTCGCGGATCGTGCTCTTGCTCACCGCGTAGAGCTGCTGCAGCTCGGCTTCGCGCGGCAGGCGGTCGCCCGGTTTCAGGTCCTTCTCGGTGATCAGCCGCTTGATCTCCTCGGCGACGAGGTCGGCCCGCTTCGGCTGCTTGATTTCGACCGCGAGGCCCGCCCTGGCTCGGTCCATGACCATCTTCACGACTCCTTTGTGTGGCTGCGCGCCGCGTCATCGTCGACGACCGGTCCCGGCGCGGGTACGGAATTTTGCCTGATTGACACCAATTTTGATCAACTCTAGCATCAGGTTCATTCTATTTATCATGATAAATAGGATCAACCGGCGGCGCGCATCCAGACATGGCGTGGGCACGGTTTGGCAGTCGGTCGTATCGCGTGTGTCCCCCATGATGAGGAGCGTCAACTTGAATCGCCGAGAACTGTTGAAACTGGCCGCGCTGTCGGCCGTGCCGGGCGCGCTCGGCAGCATGTCGTCCCGGGCCGCGTTCGCGCAGGGCTCGCCCATCCAGCTCGCATGCCCGGTGCCGATGTCCGGCCCGTTCGCGGCCAACGGCAAGTACGCCGATCTCGGCATGCAGCTCGTCGTCAAGCAATACGGCAAGGTGCTCGGCGCGCCGCTCGCCTATACGGCGCTCGACACCGAGGGCAAGCCCGCGACCGCCGTGCGGCGCGTGCAGGAAATTGCGCAGCAGAAGGGCGTGCGCTTCTTCGCGGGCGGCATCCTGTCGTCCGAATCGCTGGCGATGGGCAAGGAAGTCCAGAAGGCGGACGGCGTGTTCATCACGACGGCCGGCGCGGACGAGATCACCGGCAAGGATTGCAACGCGTCGACGTTCCGCTGGTCGGTGCCGACCTTCGGCGCGATCGAGCAGACGGTGCGCCCGTTGATCCAGATGCTGCCGAAGGCGAAGCGCTGGTACACGATCACGCCGCAATACGTGTTCGGCGACGGGCTGCTGTCGGCCGCGAAGGCGGTGTTCAAGGAGAAGGGCATCGAGCACGTCGGCAACAGCTATCACTCGCTCGCCGAGAAGGAGTTCAGCGGCTACCTGACGAATGCGGCGGCCGCGCAGCCGGACGTGCTGCTGATCCTGAACTTCGGTTCGCAATCGTCGGACACGCTGCGCCAGGCCGTCAGCTTCGGGATGAAGCGCAACTGCACGATCCTGCTCGCGTGGGCATCGGGACTCGAGCAGTTCGAGGCGCTCGGGCCGGACATCTGCGACGGCGTGTATTTCGGCGCGCAGTACTGGCACGGCATCGATTCGCCGCTGAACCGCGATCTCGTGAAGCGCGCGAACGCCGCGTTCAAGGCGAACCCGAACTACAGCCTCGCGGGTTCGTACATCTGCTCGAAGATCCTGATCGACGCGATGGTGAAGGCCGGCAGCGCCGATCCGAAGAAGGTCGTCGCGGCGATGGAAGGGATGAAGTACGACGGCCTCACGGGCCCGGAGGAAATCCGCAAGGGCGATCACCAGGTGCTGAAGAACTACTACCTGCTGAAGGGCAAGCCGAAGAGCCGGATGAAGAACGCGGACGACTACGCCGACATCGTCAGCTCCGGGCAGTCGTTCCTGCCGCTCGACAAGACGGGCTGCAAGCTCGCGTGACGCCGTGCATGCGTTCGCGGCGCCACGCGCGCCGCGGGCGTCCGTTACCTTCCTTTCCGACATGGAAGCCATGAACGTCTATCTGCTGCAGATCGTCAACGGCATCGGCGTGGGCATGCTGTATTTCCTGCTCGCCGTCGGCCTGTCGATCGTGTTCGGCCTGCTGCGCTTCGTGAATTTCGCTCACGGCGCGTTCTATCTGCTCGGTGCGTATCTCTGCTACCAGGCACTGCAATGGTCGGCGAATTTCTGGGTCGCGCTCGCGGTCGTGCCGCTCGTCGTCGGCGCGTTCGCATGGATCGTCGAGAAGCTGGTGCTGCGCCACGTGTACGCGCAGCAGCACGAATTCCACATCCTCGCGACGGTCGGGCTCGCGCTCGTGCTGCAGGAGTGCGCGATCCTCGCATGGGGGCCGCTCGGCGACAACGTGCCGCCGCCCGACGCGCTGAATGGCGTCGTGATCTGGGGCGGCTTCGTTTACCCGAAGTACCGGCTGTTCGTGATCGCGTTCACGGCCGTGCTCGCCGCGTTGCTGTGGTGGGTGCTCGAAGGCACGCGGCTCGGCAGTACGGTGCGCGCGGGCAGCGAGTCGACGGAGATGGTGTCGCTGCTCGGCATCAACGTGACCCGCGTGTTCAGCCTCGTGTTCGCGCTCGGCGCGGCGACGGCCGCGCTGGCTGGCGTGCTCGCCGCACCGATCCGCGGCGTCGATCCGTTCATGGGGATCGAGGCGCTCGGCGTCGCGTTCGTCGTGGTCGTCGTCGGCGGGATGGGGAATTTTCTCGGTGCGCTCGTCGGCGGGCTGCTGGTCGGCATCGTGCAGAGCCTGATGAGCACGCTGTGGCCGGAAGGCGCGCGGCTGATGATCTACGTTGCGATGGCGGCCGTGCTGCTGCTGCGTCCGAACGGTTTGCTGGGGAGGGCCGCATGATCGATTCGTCGAAACCGCTGCCGCCGGGCGCGGCGACGTCGCAACGCTCGCGGCCGTGGCGCGGCGTGCTGCAGCGGCCGGAAGGCTGGCTCGCGGTGGTGGCCGCGTGCGTGTTGCCGCTCGTGCTGAGCTCGGGCTCGCTCGCGACCGAAGTGCTGGTGTTCGCGCTCGCCGCGCTCGGCTGCAACCTGCTGCTCGGCTACACGGGGCTGCTGTCGTTCGGGCAGGGGATCTTCTTCGGGCTCGGCAGCTACGCGGCGGGGCTGGTGCTGACGCGCGGCGTCGCATCGGTGAGCGTCGCGCTGCTTGCGGCGGCGGTGCTCGGCGCCGTCGCGGCCGCACTCGTCGGCTGGTTCTCGATCCGGCAGCGCGGCACCTATTTTGTGATGCTGACGCTCGCGTTCGGGCAACTGTTCTATTTCCTCGCGTATACGACGCCGGATGTGACGGGCGGCGACAACGGGTTGCTCGACATCCCGCGCCCGGCGCTCGCCGCGTTCGGGCATCCGCTCGTGTCGCTCGATTCGCCGTGGCGCTACTACGGCTTCGTCGCGGTGCTGTTCGTCGCGGTGTTCTGGCTGCTGCTGCGCGTGTCGCGCTCGGTGTTCGGCCGCACGCTGCTCGCGATTCGCGACAACGAGGCGCGCGCGGCGGCGGCCGGCTACGACGTGAAGCGCTTCAAGCTCGCGGCGTTCGTGATCTCCGGCGCGGTCACGGGCCTGGCGGGCGCGCTGCACGCGTTGATGACGGGCATCGCGCCGCTGTCGAACATCGACTATCACACGAGCGAAATGATCCTCGTGATGACGGTGATCGGCGGCACGGGCAACCTGTTCGCGTCGGTGCTCGGCGCGGCGTTCTACGTGCTGTTCGCGGACTGGCTATCGACGCTGTGGCCGCGCTGGCTGCTGCTGCTCGGCCTCGTCCTGATCGCGGTCAGCCTGTTCATGCAGCGCGGGTTGTGGGGGCTGGGCGAACGCATCGTGGCGTCGCTGCGGCGTGGCGATCGCGCGGCGGCCACGGTCAAGGAGCGGCAATGAGCGAAGCGATTCTCGAAGCGCGCGGCATCGTCAAGCGCTACGGCAAGTTCACGGCGCTGGGCGGCGTCGATCTGCGCATCATGCCGCGCACCGTGCATTCGGTGATCGGCCCGAACGGCGCGGGCAAGACGACGCTGTTCCATACGCTGACCGGCACGCTGCCGATCACGTCGGGCTCGATCCTGTTCGACGGTCACGACGTGTCGCACGAACCCGATCACAAGCGCGTGCGGCGCGGGATCGCACGCTCGTTCCAGGTGACGAGCCTGTTTCCGAACCTGAGCGTGCGCGAGAACCTGCGCGTCGCCGCACAGGGCGTCGAATCGCGGCGGGCGCTGAATCCGTGGACGCCGCCGCGCGGCGCGCTTGCGCATGGCGGCATCGTCGACGACGTCCTCGAGCGGCTCGGCCTGCAACGCTTCGCCGACACCGTGGCCGGCGTGCTGTCGCATGGCCAGCAGCGCCGGCTCGAAGTCGGCATGGCGCTGGCGGCGCGGCCGCGCGCGATCTTCCTCGACGAGCCGACGTCGGGCATGGGCATCGACGATCTCGACGACATGAAGACGCTGATCCGCGGCCTGCGCGACGATTACACGGTCGTGCTGATCGAACACAACATGGGCATCGTGATGGACATCTCGGACACGATCACGGTGATGCAGCAGGGGCGCGTGCTGGTCGAAGGCAAACCCGACGCGATTCGCGGCGACGCGCGTGTGCGCAGCGCGTATCTCGGCAACATGATCACCGGAGGCCGTGCATGATGCTCGACGTGAAAGAGGTTCATGCGTGCTACGGCAAGAGCCACGTGCTGCAGGGCATTTCGCTGAACGTGAACGAAGGCGAGACGGTGACGCTGCTCGGGCGCAACGGCGCGGGCAAATCGACGACGCTGAAGACGATCGCGGGCGTCGTCGCGCCGACCGGCGGCACGGTGACGTTCGCGGGCCGGCCGGTGTCCGGGCAGCCGGCGCACCGCATCGCCGCGCGCGGCCTGTGCTTCGTGCCCGAGCATCGCGGGATTTTCCGGCTGCTGTCGGTCGAGGAAAACCTGCGGCTCGGCGCACGGCGCGATTCGCCGTGGCAGCTCGACGATATCTACCGGATCTTTCCGCGCCTGAAGGAGCGCCGCCGCAACGGCGGCGCGCAGTTGTCGGGCGGCGAGCAGCAGATGCTCGCGATCGGCCGCGCGCTGATGAATCATCCGCGGCTGCTGATGCTCGACGAGCCGGTCGAGGGGCTCGCGCCGGTGATCGTCGAGGAAATCGTCGAGCAGTTGAAGCGGATCAAGGCGGCCGGCGTCGCGATCCTGCTCGTCGAACAGAACCTCGAAGTGTGCACGCAGCTCGCGGATCGCCACTTCGTGATCGAACAGGGCGTGATCGTCTACGAAGGCAGCAACGCGGCGTTCGCGGCCGACCATGACGTGAAGGACCGGTACCTGGGCGTCGGCGTGGCATGAGCCGTGCCCTTTCAATGCGAGGAATGGCAACGATGCAAGTACAGGATTCGACTCCGGGCGTCGCGGCGTCCGGCTTGCGCGTCGACGGCGCGCGGCTGTGGGACAGCCTGATGCGGCTCGCGCGGATTGGCGCGACCGACAAGGGCGGCGTGTGCCGCCTCGCGCTCACCGAACTCGATCGCGACGCGCGCGACCTGTTCGTCGCATGGGCGAAGGACATCGGCTGCACGGTGCGCGTCGATGCGATCGGTAATATCTTTGCGCGGCGCGCGGGCGAACGGGACGACCTGCCGCCCGTCGCGACGGGCAGTCATATCGACACGCAGCCGACCGGCGGCAAGTTCGACGGCAACTACGGCGTGCTGGCCGGCCTCGAGGTGCTGCGCACGCTCGACGACGCCGGGGTGCGCACGCGCGCGCCGCTCGAGGTGGCCGTCTGGACCAACGAGGAAGGGTCGCGCTTCGTGCCGGTGATGATGGGTTCAGGCGTGTTCGCGGGCGCGTTCACGCTCGATCATGCACTGGCGCAATGCGACCGCGACGGCGTGTCGGTGCGCGATGCGCTGGCCGCGATCGGCTATGCGGGCAGTGCGGACGAGGGGCGCGGCGCGCATCCGGTCGGCGCGTATTTCGAAGCGCATATCGAGCAGGGGCCGGTACTGGAGGCGCACGACACGACGATCGGCGTGGTCGAGGGCGCGCTCGGACAGCGCTGGTACGACGTGACCGTCCACGGGATGGAGGCGCATGCGGGCCCGACGCCGATGGAACTGCGCCGCGACGCACTGCTGGTCGCAGCCGATCTCGTGCGCAAGGTGAATGAGATCGCGCGTGCGCATCCGCCGCATGGGCGCGGCACGGTCGGCTGGGTCGACGTGCATCCGAATTCGCGCAACGTGATTCCGGGCCGCGTGACGCTGACCGTCGACCTGCGCGCGGCCGACGACGCGACGCTGACGGCGATGGACGCGCAACTGCGTGCGGCATGCGCGGATCTGGGCGCGGCGGCCGGGATGCGGATCGACATCGAGCCGGTCGTGTACTTTCCGCCGCAGCCGTTCGATCCGGCGTTGGTCGAGCAGGTCCGCGCCGGCGCGCATGCGCTCGGGCTGTCGTCGATGAACGTGATCAGCGGTGCGGGCCACGACGCGGTGTATCTCGCGCGCGTCGCGCCGACCGCGATGATCTTCGTGCCGTGCAAGGACGGCATCAGCCACAACGAGATCGAGGACGCCGATCCGGTCCATCTGGAAGCCGGCTGCAACGTGCTGCTGCATGCGATGCTGGGCGCGGCCGGCATCGCGGAGGGCGCTGCGCGATGAAGATCCTGATTGCCCGGATGAACCACGAGACCAACACGTTCTCGCCGGTGCCGACGCCGCTCGCCGCGTTCGGCCGTCATGGCCCCGACTGGGGCGACGACGCGTATCGCGCGAATCGCGGGATGCGCACCGCGATGGCCGCGTTCATCGATGCGGCCGAACGCGAAGGCGCGGACATCGTGACGCCGGTATCGGCGGCCGCGAACCCGAGCGGGCCAGTCGCGGCCGACGCGTATGCGGCGATCTGCGATGCGATCGTTGCGGCCGCACCCGGTTGCGACGCGGTGATGCTCGACCTGCACGGCGCGATGGTCGCCGAGCAGAGCGCGGACGGCGAGGGCGACCTGCTCGCGCGCGTGCGCGCGGCGCTGCCCGATGTGCCGATCGCGGTCGCGCTCGATCTGCACGCAAACGTCACGCAGAAGATGGTCGACAACGCAGACGTGATCGTCAGTTTCAAGACCTATCCGCACGTCGACATGTATGAGACCGGCGAGCACGCCGCGCGGCTGCTGCTCGACCGGCTGCACGGCCGCGCGCAGCCCGTGCTCGCGTGGCGGCAGCCGCCGCTGATGACGTCGACGCTGCGCAGCGCGAGCGCCGAAGGCGCGATGCGGCGCGCGGTGGAGGCCGCGTTGGCGGCCGAGGCGGACGGCATGCTCGCGGTGTCGATCCTGCCCGGCTTCTCGCTCGCGGATATTCCCGCGCCGTGCATCAGCGTGGTCGTGGTGGCCGACGGCGACCGCGCTGCGGCCGATGCGGTGGCCGAGCGCATCGCGCGGCAGATCTGGGACGCGCGCGACGACTTCGTCTATCGCAGCGCGCCGCTCGCGGAGTCGGTCGCGCAGGCCGCGGCGCTCGCCCGCGGCGCGGACCGCCCGGTGCTGATGCTCGATCACGGCGACAACTGCATGTCGGGCGGCCCGTGCGACACGATGGACCTGCTCGAAGCCGCGCTCGCGCACGGGCTCGACGGGATCGTCAGCGGGCCGTTGTGCGACCCCGAAGCCGTCGCGGCGCTGATCGACGCGGGCGTCGGCGCCACCGTCACGGTGCCGGTCGGCAACCGGCTGCCGTCGCACGGCGGCGTGCGGCGCGAACCGTTTCGCGCGACGGGCATCGTGCGCGCGATCACCGACGGCGAATACGTGATCACCGGGCCGACGTACACCGGGCAGCGTGCGTACATGGGCCGCGCGGCCGTGCTCGATATCGGCACGGCCACGCTCGTCGTCACCGAGCGCACGCAGGAGCCGTGGGATCTCGGCGTGTTCGAGAGCGTCGGCGTCGATCCGCGCCGCGCGCGCTTCCTGCTGCTGAAATCGCGGATGTATTGCCGGCCGGTGTTCGTGCCGATTTCGTCCGCGCTGGTCGAATGCGACAGCCGCGGCGTGACCGGTTCGGACTTCGGGCTGTTCCGCTACGAACGGCTCGCGCGGCCGGTGTATCCGCTCGACGATATCGGCGAGTGCTCGGCGGGCACGCGACGCACGAATTGACGGAGCGGAACCGGGCGCGAGACGCCGGGTCGGCCCGCTTTCGGGCATCATCCGATGGCGCCGGCCCGTCGGGCAGCAGGGTCGGTCAAGCCATTGCGTCCGCAACCGATCCGGAGAACCGACCGCCATGCAATCGAATCCCTTCCGCCTGCGCAGCGCGCGCCTGCTCGCCGCGCTGACTCTCGCCACGACGGCCGTTGCCGTGCACGCCGCCGACTGGATCGTGTCCGGCAACGACGGCAAGTACCAGCGCGTCGAGGGCCGCGACACCTATCTGCCTTCTCCGCCCGCCGACACGCTGACGCTGCTCGACGCCAGCACGTTCCCGCCGAAGGTCGCGTTGCAGGTCGACGTCGAGAACGGCATCCAGGGGCCGCCGCAGGCCGTCGCGATCACGCCCGACGCGAAGCTCGCGCTGGTCGGCGCGCCGACGCGCTACGACACGGCCGCGAAGCAGCTCGTGTTCGATACGTTCCTGCAGGTCGTGAATCTGGACACCGCGCCGCCCGCGATCACGCGCATCGAGCTCGGCACGCATCCGCAGGGGATCGCGATCGACCGCTCGGGCCGGCTCGCGCTCGTCGCCAACGTCGACGGCAGCGTGTCGATCCTGCGCATCGACGGCACGCAGGTGACGCTCGACGGCAGCCTGAAAATCGGCAAGAAGCGGCTGGCGGGCATCAGCTTCACGCACGACGGCAAGCATGCGCTCGTGTCGCTGCGCGACGAGCAGGGCATCGCGGTGCTGAACGTCGACGACGGCAAGGTGACCGACAGCGGGACGCGCCTGAGCACGGGCGTCGCACCTTACACGATCGACGTGTCGAGCGACAACCGCTGGGCCGTCGTCAGCAACGTCGGCCTCGCGGGGCTGCCGGGCTATACCGGCACGCTCGCGGGCGACGCCGATTCGGTCGCGCTGATCGACGTGTCGCGCGTGCCGTTCCGCACGGTCCAGTATTTGACGGTGCCGTCGCTGCCGGAAGGCGTCGCGATTTCGCCGAACGGCAAGTGGATCGCAGTGCAGGCGATGGACGGCTCGAACCTGACGGCCGACAACCCGGGCCGCCACAAGATCGGCAAGGTGCTGCTGTTCGAGATCCGCGACGGGCAGGCGGTGAAGGTGAGCGAGGCGCCGGGCGGCGAAGCCGCGCAGGGCATCGTGTTTACCGCCGACAGCCGGCACGTGATCGTGCAGTTCAACGTCGAGCGGCAGCTTGCGTTGTATGCGGTCGAGGGCGGCAAGCTGCGCGATACGGGCAAGCGGATCGCGCTGACGGGCGGGCCGTCTTCGTTGAGGACGTTGCCGCGCTGACAGGCGAGGCGGGCGTTGTTCGCGGCTTGCGCGCTCCTTCAAGGGATGAAGGCGTAGGCGAATCGGCGGCGCGCTCGCGAGGATGCACGCGGAAAGAAGCGCCCGGTGCGGCCGCACCGGGTCGCACGCCCGCAGTTACGGACGCAGCAGATCGAACCCGCCGAACACCACGACACCGCTGAGCACGATCATCGCGACGGAGTGCTGGCCGAAGTAGAGAATCGCGGCGGCGAGCCACGTCGTGATGCAGAAGGCGCCGATGCGGGCCATCGTGTGTTCCTCGAATGTACGATGAGTTGAATGCATGCCGCGCGCGGCGTTGGCCGCTCGAACGGTGAACGGGGCACGCATGCAGGCGGACGGAAAAGGCGACTCGGAGGCTGAGAGGGCGTCGTTGGCATACGTTGCATGCCGCGCCTCGAAAGTCCGCGAGTCGGAGCCGGCGGTATCGCGCGATCGGGCCGAACGAGGCGTCCGACGTGCGCATACAGCCGGCGAAGCGGCGATTTTACCAGCGCCGTCATGCCGCCAATCTGGCCCTTTCGCGATCAATTGCGGTCATCGCCGGGCAATCCACCCGGCCCCGATATTCAAGTTTCGTGTGACGAATGCCGTAAACGTGCTGGAAGGCGATTCCCGCCCCTGTCAACACGGACCGACACGATGCAGATCGATTTCTCCACGACCACGCGCGCGCCGCTCGCGGACAGCGGCGTGACCGCGAACCCGAACCCGCCCGCCGCGACGTCGTCCACTGGCGGTACGACAGATGCCGCGGGCACGACGAGCACAACGGGCACCCCCGGCACCACCGCGGCGACCGGCACGTCGAGCACCACCGGCACGAAGGATTCGACCGGCGCCACCGGCGCAACGTCCGGCGCATCGGGCGCATCGGCGGAAGACCCGGCGGTCGCCCAGTTGAAGGCGCTGATCGAGCGGCTGCAGAAGCAGCTCGCGACACTGGAGCGGCAGATGGCCGCCGCGGCCCAGCGCGCAAAGGACGACCCGGCCGCGGCCGTCGAACAGCAGTCGCTGAGCGCGGAAGCCAGCGCGATTTCAGCCGCGCTCGCGACGGCGATCTCGCAACTCGCCGCGGCGCTGGAAAAATCCGGCGGCTCGCAGGCGGGCGGGCTGGTGTCGACGCAGGCCTGAGCTGTCACGGCGGCGTCTGCCGCCCGCATTACAATTGCCAGCTCGTCTCCCTCTCAAGGATGGCTGAACGATGAATGCGGAACTCGACGACGACGAACTCGTTCGCTTCGACGCGCACGGCGGCACGCCGCTGCCGGCAGCCGATGCCGAAGGATGGCTCGACCACGACGGCGCGCGCATCTGGCACGCGTCGTTCGGCCAGGGGCCGGCGGTCGTGCTGCTGCACGGCGGCCTCGGCCACGGCGGCAACTGGGGTAACCAGGTGCCGGCGCTGCTCGCGGCCGGTTACCGCGCGATCGTGATCGACAGCCGCGGGCACGGCCGCAGCACGCGCGACGATCGCCCCTATTCGTACGAACGCATGGCATCGGACGTGCTGGCCGTGCTGGCCGTGCTGGACGCGCTGCACGTCGACCGTGCACGCTTCGTCGGCTGGAGCGACGGCGCATGCATCGCGCTCGTGCTGGCCGCGCGCGCACCGGAACGCGCGGCCGGCGTGTTCTTCTTCGCGTGCAACATGGATCCGGGCGGCACGAAGGAGATGGTGCCGAGCCCGCTGATCGACCGCTGTTTCGCGCGGCATCGCAAGGACTACGCACAGCTGTCCGCGACACCGGGCCAGTTCGACGCGTTCGTCGCGGCCGTCAGCGAAATGATGCGCACGCAACCGAATTACACCGCGCAGGATCTCGCGGCGATCGCCGTGCCGGTTGCGATCGTGCAGGGCGAGCACGACGAATTCATCCGGCCCGAGCATGCGGCGTACCTCGCGCGGACGATCCCGGGCGCGACGCTAACGATCCTGCCCGACGTGAGCCATTTCGCGCCGCTGCAGCGGCCCGCGCGGTTCAACGCGGCGATGCTGGCGTTTCTCGACCGGCTGCCGGGGTGATGCGCGGGCAGGACGCACGGCCCGCCGCCGAGCGGGCGCGTGAGTCGGCCCGCGTTCAGACCATCGCGTTGTCGGCGCCGGGAATCTCGTGCGCCTTGATTTGCTTGCGCTGCAGCTTGTAGCGCAGCTTCCCGAGCATGCCGTCTTCGTGGCTGACGCGCGTGATGTTCAGCACGTATTCGTCGTCCGGCGCGATCGCCTGCGCGCCCATGATCCACCGCACGCTTTCGCGATAGTCGTACAGCGACTTGTCGTTGATGTCGGCAAGGAAGAACGACAACGCGGCCATCGCGGCCGGGTGGCCGCCTTGCGCATGTCGGCGCAGTTCGTCGACGTAGCGATGGCGCGACGGATAATCTTCGATGTCGCCGATGAACATCAGCATGCACTCGAGGCCGTCCGTATGCCCCATCTCGTGCGCCTTGCGCGCGGCCTCGACGGCCTCGACCTGCATGCGCACGCGTTCGGCCCGGTCCGTGCTGGTCTGCCCGATGTGATGGTATGTGTAGCCGAGCCGGTACGCTGCCATGTTGCCGCCGGCTTCCATCGATTCGCGGAAGTAGTGGGCGGCGCGGTACGGGTCGGCCTCGACATGCATGCCGTCCTTGTAGAAGCAGCCGAGCAGGTAGTCGCACGAATCGCCGCCCGCCTCGTAGCCGAGCTGGCAGATGGCGAGGGCATCGGCGGGGCGCCGGTTTTCATACTCGAATGCGGTGGCGATCTGGTTCCAAGCGAGCGAGCCGGGCTCGTTCTCGCGCGCGGCTTCGAGCCAGGCGTCGCCGCGCGCGTCGTCCTGCGCGAAACCGAACGTGCCCGTGCGGTGTCCGTAGCCGCGCAGGATCATCGCCGACGTGCATGCACGTGCGTCCGATGCACGCTCGATCGCGCGGGTCAGCCAGTCGCCATGCGGATCGAGGCCGAGGGCCAGCCGCACACCCATCGCCATCGCGCGGTTGTCGTCGATCGGCTCGTTGCGCTCGGCTTCCTGCAGCCGCGCGTAGGCCTGTTCGTACTCGCTGCGCTTGAAGTGGCTGTACGCGAGCCAGTGCAGTGTCTCCCAGCGGTGATACGGATGCAGCGCGGCCTGCGCACGCGCGAGCGTCGCGGTCATTGCGCGGCGTGCGTCGTCTTCGTCGTCATCCGCGTCGAGCGTGTTGCCGGCGTAGTCGTCGCGCCAGATCTCGTGCAGCAGCCGGTCCTTCTCGACCGCATCGAGGTGCGCGCATGCGTCGGACGCGACGAACGCGCGGATGTGATCGTGCGAGCCGCCCCAGCGCGGCTGCATGTACCAGATGAACGTGCGCATCGGGAAGAACAGCGCCGGGTGGATGTGCAGCGTCGCTTCCATCCAGTACCACTTCTCCTTGCGCAGCTTCTTGCCCTGGACCGGGCCGGGCAGCGCGTCCGGAAATTCCGGCGGGCAGGCGACCGGCACGTCGGGGTTCAGCCCCGAACGCGCGAACATGTGCTGCAGTTCGGCGCGCGTGGCTTCGTCTTCCGCGCCGGCGTTCAGATGCAGTTCGGTGACGGGCCAGCGGCGTTCGCGCACGAGCCGCGTGAGCCACTCGGGTTCGCCGAACGACGACACGCTCGTGAAGATCACCATCGGCGCGCTCCACATCGTCGGCGCGAGCACCAGCGCGCGCAGCGCGGCGACGAGCGTCAGCGTCGCGCATGCGTGCGCGCCGATCCAGCCGGCTTCGGTCACCGTTTCGGCCCAGCCGCTGCCGCGGTACTCGTAGGCCCAGTGGTGCCAGTAATGCGCTTCGCACAGCCACGCGTGCGCGGAGCGCGGGTTCGCGGCCTGCCACGCGCGCAGCCGCGCGAGGCCTTCGGCGCCGGCGTCGATGCACGGCTGCACGTCGGCCGGCAGCGCGTCGGCGTACCGCGCCTCGGCGGTGCGATCGGCGAAGCTGGCGGCGAGCGCGGCATCGAGTTGCGCGTCGAGCGCGGCGAACTCGCCTGCGCGCAGCAGCGCGTCGACGTCGCAAATGAACCAGCGGGATGGCGCGGGCGGAATCAGGTCGGCGCAAGCGGAGGACATGTCGGTATCGGCGGTCATGGCGAAACGGGTTGGGGATCGAAGATGCGGTAGCGCTTCCACGGCAGCGAAAGCCAGTTTCCGGACGGATTGCGCAGGTATTCGCGCACTTCCTGCGTGGCGCGCGACGACGCGGGACCATCCTGGCCGCTGCCGCGCAGCCACTGTTGGCGCGCCCGCGCATACGCGAGCCCGAAGTCTTCCCAGCTGTCGAAGCTGTCCTGCGCGCGCTGCGCGTTGAGCAGCAGCACGATCCACGCGTGCTGTTCGGACGTCCAGCCGAGCAGCGCGATGCAGCGCACGAGAAACGCGGTGCGCGCGCAATCGAACGCGAGTGCGTCGCGCACGCGCCCCACCGCGGCGAGCTGTTCGTAGAAGCCGTCGTGCGAGCGGCCGACGCCGCGGATCCAGCCCGCGAGAATCGTCGGCACGCGCTGCACGATCTGCCACTCGGGCAGATCGGCCGGCAGGTCGAGTTCGCGCCGCACCTGGCGCGCGAGTTGTTCGCGCTGCGAATCGGGCAGCGCATGGACGAGGTCGTCGCAATCGCAGCGCAGCCCGTTGCGGATCAGCAGGATGTCGGCCAGCGCGAGCGCCCAGCGGCGGCGGTTCGGCGGCGCCTGCTCGGCCTGCGTATGCGCGAGCCGGACGGCCATGGTTTGCCGCACCGGCACCGCGCTGTCGGCGCCCGCGGCCTGGTCGGCGTCGACTTCGCGCACCATCCGCGCGGCGACCCGGAACGAGCGCCACACGTACCACGCGAGCCACAGCACGACCGCGCCAAGCAGCAGTTTCAGCATGACGGGCTCCCGTCCGCCGGCGCAGGCCACGCGAACGCCGTGCACAGCGCGGGATCGATCGCGATGCCTTCGATCTCGAATGCGGCCGTGGCCGGCGGCGCGTCGGATGCGCGCGCGGCCGGCAGCGCATCGGCCGGCAATGCATGGCGCGCGGCCGCCGCGACGGCCGGATCGATCTGCCGCAACTGGCCGAGCGCATAGGGCGCGTTGCGCAGCAGCAGCCATTGCAGCACGGCCGGCGGCTGCTCGAAATGCTCGATCAGGTGGAAGTTGGCGCTCATCACGCTCAGCAGATGGTCGGGCGAGCGCACGTCGGTGACGAAGGTCCACGCGCCGGTGGTCGCGCCCGGCGCATCCGGTTCGAACACGAGGCCCATGCCCTCGCAATCGGGATGACGCTCGCCGCGCGGCGCGAGCGCGCGCAGGAACTGGCGGACGTCGTCGGCATAGCGTCGCACCGGATGGCGATTCTGCTTGCCCTTGATCTGGTCGATGCGCAGGCGGTCGCCGCTTGCCTGCAGGCTGATCGTCACGTGCGGCTGGTTGCCCGCGCCGCGCAGCGTGAACAGGCGCAGCCGGCCGTCCTGAACGGCTTGCGCGTACTGCTCGCCATAGCCGCCGCGCAGCCGGCGGCGATCCGCGAACTGGCCGAGGCAGTGCTGCATGCAGTACGACTCGTACGCGAGTTCCTCGCGCAGCGCCGCATGATCGCCGACGAATTCGAACACGATCCCGTTCGGCGTGCGCAGCACCTCGCGCAGCGCGAGGCCGCTGCTCGGCACCCAGCCCTTGTCGCGGCGCGCCTGCATCCGCTGGTGCTCGCGCTCCCACATGTCGAGCGCCATCGCGCAGGTGATGCGCTGCAGTTTCTGCGCGAGCCGCGTGCCGGCGCGCGAGCGCAGGAATTCGACCAGCACGCGTTCGCGGTCGATCAGCAGCATGTGGTCGGGATCGATGAAGTAGAGCGGCGCCGGTTCCGCGGCGGACGGCGGCGCCGCATCGGGCGTCCGGCCGGATGCCCCAGATGCCCCAGATGCCGGTTGCGCGCGGAACCGGCGCACGAGCCATTCGGGCGCCGGCCGATCGGCGCCGGCGAGCGCGCGGTAATCGGCGAGCGAATCGAGCGGCTGCGCCTGCTCGAACGCACCGACGACCCAGCGGAAGAAATGATTGCCGAGCCACGCGAGGATCTCGGCCGGATCGCCGCGCTCGGCGCTGCGGCGGGCGATGGCCGCCCTGATGTCGGGCGCATTGACGACGTCGCGCGGCCGATAGGCCGACGCGGCCACGGTTTCGGTCACGGGCTCATTCTCCGGTCGGGCAGGGCGTGCGCGGGCGGTGCGCGCGGGATCCTGGCAGTTCTTTTGGCTCAACGGCGAAACGGCGAACGTGCGCGCGCAGAAACGCGGCGGCGTCGCGTATTTCGGTTCAGGTCGGTCGGTGCGTGAAAATCACGCGACCGCGCGGGAGCCGATGACGCGGGAGCGGGCGATCGGGAAATGACGATTCATTGTTTCTCTCAGGTCAGATTTTATTTTTGGCTTCCGCGAGTCTACTTCGATCCATACGGATGAATCAATCGCGCGGCTGGCCGGCGCGCGCGGATCTGACAAGACTTATCTCTTTTTCGTCGATGGTCGACGCGACGCCATTCGGCCGCCGGATTCGATGCTGTTGAAACCGACAGGTTTTCCGGCAAACGGACGAGTGGCTTCGCAATGGCGGCACCCCCATCCGGCATGTCGCGTATCTCATAAGTTTTTCTTTCGGCTCGCGCAACATATCGTCGATTGTTGGCGGCCGGGCGGTAGCGGATAGTCCTGCTTCGACAGGCCGGCCACCGCCCTCCGCGCGCGGGGCGGCCGGATCTGTTGTCCATGCAACCATCAGGAATAGAAGGAACCGCACCCATGCGATTCAACGCGACACGCTTCGCCGCGACCCTGTTCGTCGCCGCATGCGCGACCGCCACGGCCGGTCGCGCGGCCGCCGTCACGCAGGACGACCTCCGCGACACCGTCACGGGCCATATCGCGCCGCTGATGAAGCAGTACGCGATTCCCGGCATGGCGATCGGCATCGTGGCCGACGGCAAGCCGTACGTGTTCGACTACGGCGTGATGTCGAAGCAGACCGGCCAGCCGGTGACCGGCGACACGCTGTTCGAGATCGGCTCGGTCAGCAAGACGCTGACCGCGACGCTCGCCGCGGACGCGCAGGAGGGCGGCGAACTGTCGCTCGCGGACCCCGTGGCCAGATATCTGCCCGAGATGCAGGGCAAGCCGTTCGGCGTCGTGACGCTGCTCCAGCTCGGCACCCACACGCCCGGCGGCACGCCGCTGCAGGTGCCGGGCAGCATCCGCGACGACGCGGGCCTGATCCGCTATCTCGACGCGTGGCGGCCGGAATATGCGCCGGGCACGCACCGCAAGTATTCGAACGTCGCGATCGGCATGCTCGGCTGGCTCACCGCGAAGGCGATGCACCAGGATTTCGCGACGCTGATGGAGCAGCGGCTCTTTCCCGCGCTCGGGATGACGCATACGTACATCGACGTGCCCGCCGCACGCATGGCCGACTACGCGCAGGGCTACACGAAGGACGGCAAGCCGGTCCGGATGACGGAAGGCATGCTGTGGCAGCCGGCATACGGCGTGCGGACCACGGCCGCCGACCTGTTGCGCTTCGTGCAGGCGAACATGGGGATGATCCAGACGGCGCCGCGCCTGCAGCGCGCGATCGAACGCACGCACACCGGCTATTTCCGCGCGGGGCCGCTGACGCAGGATCTGATCTGGGAACAGTATCCGTACCCGGTCGCGTTGCCGACGCTGCTTGCGGGCAACGCGCCGAAGATGCTGTTCGATGCGGTGCCGGCCAGCGCGATCCAGCCGCCGCTCGCGCCGAATCCCGCGACCTGGATCAACAAGACGGGTTCGACCGGCGGCTTCAGCACGTACGTCGCGTTCGTTCCCGCGAAGCGGCTCGCGATCGTGATGCTTGCGAACGGCAACGTGCCGATCGAGGACCGCGTGAAGGTCGCGTACCGGATTCTCGGGTCGCTCGGCGGCGCGCGGTAACGTCGGCATGCCCGCCCGTCGGGAAATGCTCATGAGGGGCGGACAATCCGGTGCGCGGCGAGCGTGTACGCGTATCGAGCGTCAGGCTCGCTTGCGCGCCGACGCGACTCGGACTCAATGACCGCGATAGATCGAGTCGCGGCCGTTGATCATCGTCGCGCGGCCGGATTCGCTGACGCTGCGGCCTTCGCTGCCGTAACCGGTCTTGTCCGCGGCCGGTGCGGCGTGCGGCGCTGCCTGCGCGACGGCGTCTTCGCTCACGCGCTTTTCGGCGGCAAGGATCGCGGCCGGATACTGGTTGTGGTCCATCGCCGGGGTGTAGCCGACGGCCGCGAGGCGGGCCATTTCCGCCTTCACTTCGGCGCGGGTCAGAGCGTGGTCGGCCTGTTGCGCGAACGACAGCGCCGGTGCGGAAAGGATCAGTGCGGCAAGGGTGGAGGAAACGAGCGTTTTCATCATGAGGACCTGTCTGGTTGAGTGCGCTGCAACCAACGTCGACCACGTCGATATCGTTGCGCGTGCAGCCAATATAGGTACGGCGCCGCCCGGGAAAAACGGCTGCCAGGCCAAATCATTTTTGATTCCGAGTCACTAATCGATCGGCAATTCGGTCGACAGCCTTGCCGGCCGGGCGTCCCGCCCGAACCGGGCGCCGGGGCCGGTGCTCGAAACAGGCCGCCGGTCAGCCAATCAGACCTCCAGGGACTCAAGTGTGTCGAATTCCGTCTTGGACAGACTTAACCTGCGTCCCTAGACTGAACTCGCTTTCCATCCTTCCCTGGAGAAAATCATGAGTCTCAAAGACAAGCTGCCCGGCAACAAGATCCTCGGTTTCGGTACCGCCCCGCTCGGCAACATGTTCCGCAACATCCCCGACGCGGAAGCCGCGGCCACCGTCGAAGCCGCGTGGCAACACGGTATCCGTTATTTCGATTCGGCCCCGTTCTATGGCGCCGGCCTCGCGGAAATCCGCCTCGGCGACGCGCTGGCGAACCATCCGCGTGACGAATACGTGCTGAGCACGAAGGTCGGCCGCGTGATCCTCGACGAAATCGAAGACGTGTCGGCGCGCGATCTCGGTGAAAAGGGCGGCCTGTTCGAACACGGCCGGCCGAACCGCATCGTCAACGACTACACGGCCGACGCGACGCTGCGCTCGATCGAGGACAGCCTGAAGCGCCTGCGCACCGACCGTCTCGATATCGTGTGGGTGCATGACATCGCGCAGGATTTCTACGGCGACGAATGGCTCGCGCAATTCGAAGTGGCGCGCAAGGGCGCGTTCCGTGTGCTGAGCAAGATGCGCGAAGAAGGCGTGATCAACGCATGGGGCCTCGGCGTGAACCGCGTCGAGCCGATCGAACTGGTGCTCGACCTCGCCGAACCGCAACCGGACGGCATGCTGCTGGCCGGCCGCTACACGCTGCTCGATCACGAGCGCGCGCTGCAACGCGTGATGCCGGCTGCGGCCGCGCAGAACGTCGGGATCGTCGTCGGTGGCCCGTACAGCTCGGGCGTGCTCGCGGGCGGCACGCACTTCGAATACCAGAAGGCTTCGCCGGACATCCTCGCGAAGGTCGAGCGGATCAAGGCGATCGCCGCGCGTTACGACGTGCCGATCAAGGCCGCCGCGCTGCAGTTCTCGATGTCGCATCCGGCCACCGTCGCGGTGATTCCGGGTGCGAGCCGTCCGGAGCGGATCGCGGAAGACCAGGCGGCGCTGAACGTCGCGATTCCGGCCGACTTCTGGCGCGAGATGCGCGAACAAGGTCTGATCGCGGCCAATGCGCCGCTGCCCACCGATCGTTGATCCTGACAGGTGGCGACATGGCACAGGCTCATGCAGGTATCGAGATCGCGGCGTCGGCCGATACGGTCTGGCAACTGATCGGCGGCTTCGGGTCGCTGCCCGACTGGCTGTCGTACATTCCGGCCAGCGAGCTGAGCGAAGGCGGGCGCGTGCGGCGTCTCGCGAATCCGGCGGGCGACGCGATCGTCGAGCGGCTGGTCGCGTTCGACGAAGCGGAGCGCAGCTATACGTATGCGATCCTCGCGGCGCCGTTCCCGGTCGTTGACTATCGCTCGACGCTGCGCGTGCGCGAGCACGGCCCGAACACTGCGAAAGTCGAATGGTCGGGCACGTTCACGCCGCACGGCGCGACCGACGAGGAAGCCGTCCGGCTGTTTCGCGGGATCTACGAAGACGGTCTCGCGGAGCTGGCGAAGCGTTTTGCGTCGGCTTGACGGCGGCACGCTGCATCGTGTGAGCACGAGCCTGGCGATATCGGGCTCCGTCAGCGCCTTCGTCGCGGGCTTCGGCCCGCTGCGAAGGCGTTGGCGCATCTGCGGTGCGCGTCGATCACAAGTCGTGCGCTATCCAAAGAAGATCAGGATTGCGAAGCAATCGGCACAACAGTCAGTCGCTGGTGGCGCGTAAGGCGTCGCGATACAACGACGCCCCGCGCGTTCATCGATTCACTTTCCGACTGCCGCGACGACGTCCTCGCCGGTCAGGATCTCGCGGAAGATGCCGACCAGCGGCCGCAGGTTGACCTTGTGCCATGCGGCCCACAGCGGCGTGCGGTAGCTGAACCACGGCAGCTCGCGCAGCACGACGCCTTCCGGCACCTGGTGACGCAGGCTCTGCTGGATCATCGTCACGCCGAGCCCGGCGGCGACGAGGCCGAGCGCGGCGAGCGGCTCGGTTGCTTCCACCGAAATGTCCGGCGAAAAACCGGCCTTCGCGCAGGCCGCGACGAACGCGCCGTGACGCGGCGCGCTTTCCTGCTGCGTGACGCCGATCCACGCCTGCGCGGCGAGATCGTCGGCCGCGAGTGTCTTCTTTTTCGCGAGCGGATGCCCGTCGGGCAGCGCAAGCAGCATCGGGTCGTTCAGCACCATCATCGAATCGAGTTCGGGATCGTCCGGCGCGGGCGGCTCGGTGACGAGCGCGATGTCGAGGCTGCGCTCGCGCAAGCCTTCGAGCTGCGCGGCGGATTGATAGTTATACAAAGCGATGTGAACGGACGGGCGCTCGACGCGCAGCGTTTTCAGCGCACGCGGCAGCACGCCCGAGTGCGTGGCCGTTTCGAGGTAGCCGATGCAGAGGCCGCCTTCGTCGCCGCGGCCGAGCCGGCGCGCGAGCGATTCGAGCCGGTTCGCATGGCGCAGGAACGCGTGCGCTTCGCTGAGGAACGTGCGCCCGTCACGCGTCAGACGAATGCGCTGCTGGCTGCGTTCGAACAGCGTGAGGCCGAGCTTTTCCTCGAGCTGCGCGATCTGGCGGCTGAGCGGCGATTGCGAAATATGCAGGCGTTCGGCCGCGCGGCCGACGTGTTCCTCTTCCGCGACCGCGATGAAATATTGAAGCTGGCGGATGTCGAGCATGTAAGACCTTCCGGGACTCAAGTTTTATGAATTATGTCCCGGAGAGACTTATTTGTCCAACCGTCATTTGTGCAACGGTCAATTCCCGTACATGTCGAAGTCGAAGTATTTCGACTGGATCTTGTCGTACGTGCCGTCGCTGCGGATCTGCGCGATGGCGCGATTGAGCGCGTCGCGCAGGTCGTTGTCGGCCTTGCGCACGCCGGCCGCGTCGCCGTTGCCCATGATCTTCGCGTCGTACACCACGCCGCCCGCGAACGAGAAGCCCTTGCCGCGCGGCGTCGCCAGGAACCCGAGCTGGCCTTGCACTGCGTCCATCAGCACACCGTCGACGCGCCCGGTGACGAGATCCGCATACGCCTGGTCGTAGCTCGGATACGGCACGACCTCGACCTTCGCAGCCGCCCACTTCTCGCGCGCATAGGTTTCCTGCACCGTGCCCTGTTCGACCGCGACGCGCTTGCCGGCGAGCTTCGCCGCGTCCGGCAGCAGCCCCGACCCGGTACGCGCGATCAGCCGCGTCTGGTTGCGGTACAGGCGATCGGTGAAGTCGATCTGCTGGCGCCGCTGTTCGGTCGCGGCCATCGACGACAGGATCACGTCGAACTTGCGCGCCTGCAGCCCCGGAATCAGCCCGTCGAAACTGCTCGACACCCACACGCATTTCGCGTTCAGCTTCGCGCACAGCGCGTTGCCGAGATCGATGTCGAAGCCCTTCACGCTGCCGTCGGTCGCGGTCGACTCGAACGGCGGGTAGGTCGGATCGACGCCGATGCGGATGGTCGTCCATTCCTTCGCCGACGCCATCGACGCGAAGGCCATCGCGGCGGCGGAAAGGAGAATCGTGAGGCGCGTCTTCATGGTCAGGCTCCGTTCGTGTGGGGAAGAGTGGGCGTGCGCGTCAGCTCGGAAATTCGCCGCGCTGAAAATCGTTCGACAGTTCGAGCGCGTCGGCCATGTCGTCGACGGTGACCGGCTTGATCGGCGCGCGGATCCGGTAGTGACCGACGTCGCCGACGCCGCGCTGCTGCACGTCGGCGATCAGTTCGCCGACCGTCGTGCCGCACCAGCGTCCCTGGCACGGGCCCATCCCGCAGCGCGTAAATGCCTTCATCTGGTTCGGCCCCTGGCAACCGAGCGCCGCGAGCTGGCGGATTTCGCCGGCCGTGACTTCCTCGCAGCGGCACACGATCGTGTCGTCGTCGGGGCGGCGCAGCGCGGCGGGCGGCGTGTACAGCGCATCGAGCAGCGGGCGCACCGCGAGGTGGCGGCGCAACGCGCGCAGCACCGGGCGTTCGCGTGCGGCCTGCCGTTGCGCGTCGAGCGCACCGAGTTGCACGGCGATGTCGAGCGCCGACACTTCGCCGGCGAGTGCGGCCGCCCGCGCGCCGCCGATGCCCGCGCCGTCGCCCGCGATCCACACGTGCGGCACGCTGCTGTGGCCGCGCGCGTCGCAGCGCGGCCGCCAGCATGCCGACGGTTCGTCCCATTCGTGTGCGCAGCCGAGCGAGCGCGCGAGCTGCGTCGACGGAACGACGCCTTGGTGCAGCAGCACGAGCGACGTATCGAGCGTCTGCACGACGCCTTCCGTGTCGCGAAAGCGAATGCGTTCGGCGCGTTTATCGCCGTCGATGCGGATGTCGGTCGCGCCGCGATACACCGGAATTCCGGCGTCGCGCACCGCGCGCAACATGCGCCAGCCCTTGATCAGATAGTCGGCACCGCGCAGCGCCGGCAGCGCATGCGGGAGCGCGCGGCGCCACGCGTCGCGCGGTGTCGTATCGATCAGCGCGCGCACGCGCCGGCCGGCATTCAGCAACTGCGCGGCGAACAACCACAGCAGCGGGCCGCTACCCGCGAGCACGGCGTCGGCGGACGGCGCGAGACCCGACGCTTTCAGCAGCGTCTGCGCGGCGCCGACGCCCATCACGCCGGGCAACGTCCAGCCGGGCACCGGCCACGGCCGCTCCTGCGCGCCGGTCGCGATCAGCACCCCGCGCGCGCCGATTTCGAGCGTGCCGCGCGACGGGCCGCTTTGCGTGAGCATCGCGACGGGCGACGGCTCGAACGCGATTTGCCACACGACGCTGCGCGGCAGGTAATGCGCGCCGCTGGCGAGCAGGTTGTCGACGAGCGGGCGGCCGGCCGTGTAGTCGGCGCCAAGCCATTGCGCGAGCGGCGCGGGCGCATCGGCCACGTTGCGGTAGATTTGGCCGCCGGGCGCGCGGCCTTCGTCCGCGACCACGACCGACAAGCCGGCCGCACGCGCGGCGGCCGCCGCCGCCATCCCGGCCGGCCCGGCGCCGACGATCAGCAGGTCGCACTGGCGGCGCGTCATGCGAGCCTCGCCTTGCCGTGCATCGTGCGCACCTGCATCCCGTCGGAAACGGGCGTCATGCAGCCTTGCACGTTCGGCACGCCGTCGATGTCGACGAGGCAGTCGAAGCACACGCCCATCATGCAGAACGGGCCGCGCGGCGCGCTGCTCACCGCGCTCGTGCGGCACGCGGCCGAACCGGCGGCGAGCATCGCGGCCGCGACGCTGTAGTGCGCGGGCACGTCGTGCGGCGTGCCGTCGATATGGATGCGCACGCGTTCGAGCGTCGCGGCGGCGGGAACGAGGGATTCAAACATGCCGGGCTTCCGTGGGCGCGGCGAAGCGCGCGGTGGTAAAGGCGGACAGGTCGGCCGGTGCGGCGCCGCCGGCGATCCACGGCGCGACGAGATCGGCGTGGGTCGCCGCGAGCGTCACGCCGCTATGGCAGATCGCGATGAACGCGCCGGGATACGTGGCCGACGCTTCGTAGACGGGCAGGCCGTCGGGCGTCATGATGCGCAGCGCCCCCCACGCGCGCACGATGCGCGCATGGGCCAGCGCCGGGAACGCGGTGCGCGCACGGCGCGCGATGTCGACCATCGCCGGGCGCGTCTGGCCGTCGTCGAAGCCGACGTCTTCGGCCGAATCGCCGAGCAGCACCGAGCCTTCCGGCGTCTGCCGGACGACGAGCGTCGGATAGTCGAGAAACGGCGCGAGGCGCTCGGTGACCATGATCTGGCCGCGCAACGGCGAGATCGGCGCGCGCAGGTCGACCATCGGTGCGAGCCGCGCGTTGTCGAGGCCGGCCGCGAGCACCACGCGCCCGGCTTCGAGCTGCGTGTTACGCGTGTCGATTTCGAAGCGCCCGGCGCGCGGGCGAATCTCGGCGACTTCGCTGCGCGGCAGGTAGACGCCGCCGCACTGCTGGAATGCCTGCAACATCGCGCGCAGCGTGGTGAGCGGATTCGCGTGACCGTCGTTCGGCGACCACAGCGCGCCGGCCAGCGACGGCGATGCCGCGGGAACGAGCCGGCGCAGCGCCGCCGGATCGAGCACTTCATACGACAGCGCGGCATCCTGCCGATGCAGCGATTCGAGCAGGTCGGTCGCGCCGTCGAGTTCCGCGCGATGCTCGAACAGCTCGATGCCGCCCGGACGTTCGAACGCGCAGTCCACGCCCGTTTCGCGCTGTAACTGCGCGGCGAATGCGTGCCAGCGCGCCGACGATTCGCACGACCAGCGCGCATACGGCAGGCAGCGGCCGCCCTTGCCCTGCACCCACACGAGCCCGAAATTGCCGCGCGCCGCGCGAAACGCGATGTCGTCGCCGTCGCACACCGCGACGCGTGGGCCGAGCCGCGCGATGCCCCACGCAATGGCCATGCCGACGAGGCCGCCGCCGGCCACGACGACGTCGAAGCGGCGCACGGTCATGTGCGGCTCCGGTGTCGCGGGTGAGGCGGTTGCGTGTTATATCCCATGGCGGCGCGGCTCCTTGCTTTCAATACGTTGCGGAACCGATGTTCGGACAGGCAAAATGGGCTGTCCAATACAGCTTGATCAACGATCCATAATCCAGTGTTATGACCACGCCCTCGCTCAGGATTCGCCAGATCGAAGCATTTCGCGCGGTGATGCAGCGTCATACCGTCACGCGCGCGGCGCGCGATCTTCATATCTCGCAGCCGGCCGTGAGCCGGCTGATCGCCGATCTCGAGGAGCGGGTCGGCTTCGTGCTGTTCGAGCGGCAGCAGGGGCGCTTCACGCCGACCGCGCAGGCGCGCGTGCTGTACGAGGAGGTCGAGCGCGCGTTCGTCGGCCTCGACCGCGTCGCGCAGGCCGCCGAGCAGATTCGCGCGATGCGGCGCGGCACGCTGCGCGTGGCCGGCTCGCCCGCCGTCGCGCTCGATCTTCTGCCGGAACTCGTCACGCGTTTCTCGCACGCGCATCCGGGCGTCGACATCACGCTGCTCGCGCACAGCGCGTCCACCGTCGTCGACAAGGTCGCGTCGGGGCAATGCGACGTCGGGCTGATCGCCGAACCCGTCCCGCATCCGGCCGTGCGCGGCGAGCGGCTCGCGGAAAGCGCGATGCGCTGCATCGTGCCGCGCGGGCATCGGCTCGCGCGCAAGCGCCTCGTGCAGCCGGCCGACCTGCGCAACGAATCGTTCATCTCGTTTCCGCCGAGTTTCGAGGCGCGCAGCGCGATCGACCGCGTGTTCGTCGAAGCCGGCGTGTCGCGCGTGCTGTCGATCGAGGCGCAACTGTCGCAGACGATCGTCGCGTTCGTCGCGAACGGCGCCGGCGTCGCGCTGATCGATCCGGTGACGGCCGCGTACGCGGGGCATCGCGTGGCCGTCAAGCCGTTCGAGCCGGCCGTGCCCGATCACTTCTATCTGGTGACGTCCGCGTCGCAGCCGCTGTCGATGATCGGCGACGCGTTCTGCGCGGATTTGCGGGATGCGTTCGCGCGGATGCGGGCGCCGCGCGACGCGTAAGCAGGAAGGGGACGGGAGTCGCTTTGAGCGCGCCGGACGCCGTCAGGCGTGCCGGCGCATTGCCGTTTCGGCCGGGGGCCAGGGTTCCGGCTCAGGCGAGGGCGCTGTCCGTTGCGCGTGTGGCGCGTACGCCGGACGCGGGCGACATGGTTGCGCCCGCATCCTTCGCGCCCGCCAGCCGTCGATAGCGCGCGAGCGCCCACAGCGGGAAGTACGCGGTATAGCCGTGATACTTCAGGTAGAAGATGCGCGGGAAGCCCGGCGCATTGTGCGAGCGGTGCCACCAGAAGCCGTCTTCCTGCTGCACCGACTGCAGATACGCGATGCCTCGCTTCACCGAATCGGATTCGCAGTCGCCGAACGCCATCTGCGCGAGCAGCGCCCACGCGGTGCAGTTCGACGTGCTCTCGCCGCCGTTCGTACCGGCCAGCTTCGGGTCGATGTAGCTGTCGTTCGTCTCGCCCCAGCCGCCGTCCGCATGCTGACGGGCGCGCAGCCAGTCGAGCGCGCGAGCGATATAGGGCTGCGACTTGTCTTCGCCGGCGAGCGCGAGGCCGGCCAGCACGCTCCACGTGCCGTAGAGGTAGTTCGTGCCCCAGCGGCCCCACCAGCTGCCGTCGGGCTGCTGCGTGCGCTTCACGTAGTCGATCGCGCGGGCGAGTGAAGCACGGTCGTCCGTGCGCTTCGTCACGCCGAAGCACAGCAGCACGCGGCCCGTTACGTCCTCGGTCGGCGGATCGAGCAGCGCGCCGTGATCGGCGAACGGAATCGCGTTCAGGTACAGGCGGTCGCAGTCGGCATCGAACGCCGCGAAGCCGCCGTTGCGCGATTGCAGCCCGCGCATCCAGTCGAGCGCGCGTGCGACGCGCGGCGCATACGGGTTCGTGCCGTCCGCATGGCGATGCATGCGGCCGCGGCGATCGAGCATCGCGGTGACGAGCGCCGTGTCGTCGATGTCCGGGTAGTACGGGTTCGCGTACTGGAATGCCCATCCGCCCGGTTCGACGTCGGCCGGGACGTTCTCGATCCAGTCGCCGCGCAGGTCGTTCACCTGCCGCTCGGCGAGCCAGTCATACGCGCGGGCGATGCGTGCATCGAGTTCGCGCAGCGCGCCGGCCGCTTCGTCGGTTTCCGGCGCCGCGACACCGCGCGCCTGCTCGAGCGCCATCGTGCTCCACGCGGTGTCCCACACCGGCGACAGGCACGGCTGGCAATACACGCTGCCGTCCGGCCGCGTCACCAGCAGCTTCTCCAGCGCGTTCTCGCAATCGCGCCGCAGCGGATGGTCGTCCGGATAGCCGAGCGCCTGCATCATCTGGTAGCTGTACACGATCGGCGGGAAGATGCCGCCGAGCCCGTCCTCGCCGTTCATCCGTTCCGCGCACCACGTCTCCGCATGCCGGATCGCGCGCTGCCGCAAACGCTTCGACAGCAGCGGCTCGACAGGGCGGACCATGCGATCGAGCGCGAGGAACAGCCGGCGCATGCCGCGCGCGGGCGGGAAGTACCGGCGTTCTTCTTCCGGCGGCGTGACGAACAGCTCGCGGATCGACACGTTGCGCGGATTGCGCGCACGCGCCTTCAGCGAGCACAGCACCAGCAGCGGCACCATCGTCGTGCGCGCCCAGTACGCGACCTTGTACATCGAGATCGGCACCCACTTCGGGAACAGCACGAATTCGATCGGCATGAACGGCGCCGCGCGCCACGGCACCTGGCCGAACGTCGCGAGCAGGATGCGGGTGAACACGTTAGAGCGTGCGGCGCCGCCGAGCTTCAGGATCGCGTCGCGCGCGCGGATCATGTGCGGCGCCTGTTCGCTGTCGCCGGCCGCTTTCAGCGCGAAGTACGCCTTCACGCTGCACGACACGTCCGGCGCGCCGTCGACGTACAGATCCCATGCGCCATGCGTGTCGAGCCGCTGATTCGCGCGCAGGTAGCGCGCCATCTTTTCCTGGCGCACGTCGTCGATCTTGTCCATGAAATGCATCATCAGGATGTATTCCGCGGTGATCGTCGCGTCGGATTCGAGTTCGAAACACCAACTGCCGTCGGGCTGCTGAAGGCGTACGAGTGCGTCGCGTCCACGGGCGATCGCCGTGTCGAGCGCGGACCAGGGAGAGGGGGCCGGTTTATTCATGCGGCGGATCATACCATCCAGACGGAATGTTTATCCGAAGACATCCGGGTGCTACCATCCGCACCATGAAAAAACGCCTCGAACCCACGCCGCGCGACGTGTCCGCGCCTGTCGAACCGGCTGGAAAGCCCGATACACGGGCCTCCGAAGGATCATCGGCGCCGGCCGCAGCCGTGGCCGGCGTGCGCCGAAAAAAAGCGCCGGAGCAGGTGCGCGCGCAATTGCTGGCGGCCGCGTCGGAGATCGCGACGCATCACGGCGTGGCCGCGTTGACGCTCGATGCGGTGGCCGAACGGGCTGGCGTGACGAAAGGCGCGCTGCAATATCATTTCGCGAACAAGCAGGGGCTGCTGGATGCGCTGTTCGGGCAGGCGACCGAGCGGTTCGGCGCGCAACTGGCCGCGCGGATGGCGGCCGATTCCAGCGGCGACGGTGCGGCGGCGCGCGCGTATCTGCATGCGGTGCTCGATGCGGCCAATCCTGCCGCGAGTATCGAGGTGCTGCGCGTGCTGGTCGCATCGATGATCACCGAGCAGGACACGCGTGCGCGCTGGTCGGTGCCGATGCGCGAATGGACGCGGCCCGATCCGGTGCCGCTCGAACAGGCCGCGACGCTGATGATCTGCCGGCTCGCGGCCGACGGGTTGTGGATTTCGGAACTGCTCGACAGCGTCGAGGTATCGGCCGAACTGCGTGCGGAAATCGTTCGGCAGCTCGATGCGATGAGCAAGGGCGTGTTTCCGAAGTGATGCGCGAGCGTGGACGATGTCGCCAGGCGAGATCCTGTCGCTCGACGGTGTTGTCCGACGTACCCCGCGTATCGGGGGCGTGATGGCCGATCGCGTCTGCCCGTGACTCGACGCAGTTCCGTTCAATCCCGTGGCGGCGTGCGCAGGGCCACGGCATTTCGAATGCTGTTGGCGGTCGACGCGTTGGCGTGACGGCCCGTGCTCACCGCGTGTTGCGTTGATACCCGGCCCGGAGCGCGTCGACCACGAGTTCGACGGCCCGCGACGACTTGCGCCGGCTCGGGTAATAGACGTGGTGTCCGACGAACGTCGGAAACCAGTCCTCCAGCACCCAACCGAGCCGGCCAGCTTCGACGTGATGCGCGACCAGGTCCTTCGGCACATAGGCGAGCCCGAAGCCGGCAAGCGCCGCGTCGACCATCTGATAGACGTTGTTGAACGTCAGCTGCCCTTCGACGCGCACCTGCAACTCGCGCCGCCCCTTGCTCAACTCCCACGACAGCAGCGCGTTTCTGGTCGGCAGCCGAAGATTGATGCAGTTGTGTTGCGTCAGATCCTGAGGCGTTTTCGTCGTGGGTCGGGACGCAAGGTAATCGGGAGAACCGACGATCGACATCGTCATGTCCGGCGCGATGCGCTGCGCGACCATGTCCTTGGCGACCTGGTCGCCGAGCCGCACGCCGATGTCGTAGCGGCCGGCGACGAGATCGGTCAGACCATAGTCGTTCACCAGCTCGACCTTGAGCGCCGGATACCGGCGCAGCAGCGGTTGCAGCCGCGGCCACACGTACTCGTTCGCCGCATAGTCCGTCGCGGTGATGCGGACGTTGCCGGCCGGCTGCGCCGTCATCGCGCGTAGCGCTTCCAGCTCCGCCTCGATTTCCTGAAAGCGCGGGGCGATCGATTCCAGCAAGCGCTCGCCGGCCTCGGTCGGCGATACGCTGCGCGTCGTGCGCGTCAGCAACGGAATGCCCATGCGCGTTTCCAGCGCACGCACCGTTCGACTCAGCGCCGATTGAGACACGCCGAGCTGCGCGGCCGCCCGCGTGAAATTGCGCTCGCGCGCGACGGCCATGAACGCCACCAGATCGTTGAAGTCTTCCATTGATTCATGCACCACAGCATAGGCCTATGCCGATTTTGCCACCTAGTCGCATGAATCGCGAGTCATTAAAGTGGGACGACTGGCCGCTGGAACGCTCCATGCGGCACCCTTTTCGGTAGAGGACGACATCATGGAACTGAAGCGCGCGGGCTCGCAGCCCTCGATCAAGGGCCCCGACGAATGGTTCACCGGCACGGTCCGGATCGACCCGCTGAACGCACCGCCGCCGCCGGCGCGCGTATCGTGCGCCAGCGTGACGTTCGAGCCGGGCGCACGCACCGCGTGGCATACGCATCCGCTCGGCCAGACATTGA
Source organism: Burkholderia sp. BCC0044 (assembly GCF_902832955.1). Lineage (NCBI taxonomy): Bacteria > Pseudomonadati > Pseudomonadota > Betaproteobacteria > Burkholderiales > Burkholderiaceae > Burkholderia > Burkholderia sp. BCC0044. The sequence continues at coordinate 173,249 of NZ_CADFDO010000004.1, forward strand.
TCGTGACCGCCGGCTGCGGCTGGACGCAATGCGACGGCGAGCCGCGCGTCGAGATCCGCGCGGGCGACGTGATCTGGTGCCCCCCGGGCCACAAGCACTGGCACGGGGCGACGTCGACCACCGCGATGACGCATATCGCGATTCAGGAAGCGCTCGACGGCAAGAACGTCAACTGGCTGGACAAGGTGACGGACGAGGAATATCTCGGTGGCGGCGAACAGCAATGAACGCACGCGGCTGCGGCGGCGGATGTCGCGCACGTCGTGCTTCAGGAGGCGCTCGATGAGACCGACGTCAACTGGCTCGAACACGTCATCGATGCGCAGTACGACGCGCATTGACGATCGCACGCGTCGCCCGTTGCGACTCGTCGCCGCGACGAGCCTGGCACTGCTTGCCGCCGCGTGCGCCAACATGCAAAGGAGCGACACCATGCAGGAACCCCTGTCTCCCAATGATTTGAAAGCGGTTGCGCCGGCCTTCGAGCGCTATACAGCGCGCACCGTGTTCGACGGCTTGTGGAAGCGACCACAACTGTCGCCGCGCGATCGCAGCATCGTGACGCTGTCGGTGCTGATCGCTCGCGGCCAGACCGTCGAGATGCCGCTTCATGTGCGTCTCGCGCTGGATCACGGCGTGAAGCCCGCGGAAATATCGGAAATGATCGCGCACCTGGCCTTTTACGCGGGATGGACCAACGCGAGCGCCGCGTCGATCGTCGTCAAGCACGTCTATGACGAACGCGGCATCGGGCCCGATCAGCTCGCGCCCGCGGACGTCACGCCGCTGCCGCTGAACGAGGCGGCCGAGGCGCAGCGCGCGCGGACGGTCGCGGACAACTTCGGCGCCGTCGCGCCGGGCGTGGTCGAGTACACGACCGATGCGCTGTTTCGCGACTTGTGGCTGCGCCGGGGCCTCGCGCCGCGCGACCGCAGCCTCGTGACGGTGAGCGCGCTCGTCGCCAACGGCCAGGTCGCGCAGATCCCGTATCACCTGAACCGGGCGATGGACAACGGGCTTACGCAGGCCGAAGCGTCCGAGACGTTGACGCAACTGGCGTTCTACGCGGGATGGCCGAACGTCTTTTCGGCGATGCCGGTGTTCAAGGACGTGTTTTCACGGCGCGCGGCGTGACCGGCGCCCCGGCCAACGAGTCAGGCGTATTGAGCGCGGCCGCGCGCACGCCGTCATTGTTGAACTCTGGAGAAAGATGTCATGCCCCACGTCATCGTCAAAGCCTGGCCCGGGAAGACCGAGGAACAGAAGCAACGTCTCGCGGACGCCATCACGCGCGACGTGATGGACATACTCGGTTATGGTGAGGAATCCGTTTCAGTCGGTTTCGAGGAAATTCCGGCGGATAGATGGAAGGAGGAAGTCTATCGTCCGGATATCGACGCGCGTTCCGGGACGCTGTACAAGAAGCCGGGCTACCGGATGTAAGCGCGCATCGCACGCGCGCCTGGTTCGACACGAGCCGCTTCGCCACCGCCCGCGTCGAACCGCCGATGAGATGAAGTGCCGCCGTTCCTATTGCGACGCGGTGCGCGTGAACGGCCCGGGAATCCTGCCCGCTTCCTGACGCGCGATCATCCAGCCGGGATAGCAGGGCGGCAACGCGCTCACGGCATCGAGACGCGCCAGTTCGTCGTCGGTCAGGACGACATCGACCGCGCCGAGATTGTCGTCGAGCTGGTCGATCCGCTTGGCGCCGATGATGACGCTCGTGACCGCTGGCTTCGCGAGCAGCCACGCGAGCGCGATCCGCGCGACCGACACGTCGTGCGAGTTGGCGATCGCGCGCATTTCCGCCACGCACGGCCAAGCCCGATCCAGGTCGACCGGCGGAAAATCGAAATGGCCGCGCCGCGATCCCGCTTCGGTCGATGCACCAGGGCCGAACTTGCCTGACAGCAAGCCGCCGGCGAGCGGCGACCACACGAGCAGCCCCATCTGCTCGTCGACGGCGAGCGGAACGAGTTCGCGCTCCACGTCGCGCCCGGCGATCGAGTAGTAGGCCTGCAGCGTCTCGAAGCGCGTGGCGTGCAGCGCGGCACTCAGGCCGAGCGCCTTGCCGATCTTGCCCGCGCGCCAGTTCGACACGCCGACGTAACGAATCAGCCCCTGTCGCGTCAGATCGTCGAGCGCGCGCAGCGTCTCCTCGATCGGCGTGACGGGGTCGCTCGCGTGAATCTGGTACAGGTCGATATGGTCGACCTGGAGCCGTTCCAGGCTGCGCTGCACCGAATCCATGATGTGACCGCGCGACGCGCCCTGGTCGTTCGGGCCCGCGCCCATCACGCCGGCCGTCTTCGTCGCCAGCACGATCTCGTGGCGCGGAACGCCGAGATCGCGCAGCGCCTGCCCGACCACGCGTTCGGCCTGGCCGAACGCGTAAATATCGGCGGTGTCGATGAAGTTGATGCCTGCGTCGAGCGCGCGGGCGATCAAACGGTTCGCGTCGTCCTGGCCGACCGCGCCGATCGCCGCCCACATGCCGGCATCCGCATTGCCGCCCATCGTCATCGTGCCGAGACACAGCTCGGACACATAGAGGCCCGTGCGGCCCAATTGCTTGTATTTCATTTCGGCGCCCTTCAGAATCGGCCGGACACAATGCTGGGCGTCGGCCGGTGGCGCCCCGCATGAACATGGGAATGTCAGTTAGCGCGTGATTGGCCGGCCCGCAACTGCCCGGCAATCGCCGCGACGCGCGCGCCGTAGCGGCGGGCCGTTTCGAGATCGCCCGGTGACATTTCTTCCGGCGACGCATCGGCTGGCGTCTGCGCCATCGGCGCGATGTAGGCGCCCATGCGGTTCAGGTCGTCACGCGTCGATGCTTTCAGATTCGCCGGCTTGATGTCCATGCTGACCCAGATGCCGCCGTGCTGTCCGGCGAGCAGAAAGAAGTATTCGAGCGTATTGAGCTTGTCGCCGTTGATGCTTGCGCTATTGGTGAAGCCGCCGAAGATCTTGTTCTGCCATCCGCTTTCGAACCAGACCTTCGATGACGCGTCCGCGAACTTCTTGAACTGCCAGCTCGGGCCGCCCATGTAGGTCGGCGAGCCGAACAGGATTGCGTCGGCGCCGGCCAGCGTGTTCCACGCGTCGTCGGCGAGGTTGCCGTCGGCATCGATCGCGACGAGTGCGGCGCCGGCGCCGTCCGCGACAGCGGCGGCCATCCGTTGCGTATGGCCGTAGCCGGAGTGGTAGACGACGACCGTTCTCACCGGCGGGTTGAGTTGATCCATGAGGGTTTCCTTTCGTTCGGGTTGTCATTCAGACGACGTGGGAAGCCACTCTACCGAGCCGCAATCGGGTTATAAACGACGACAGATTGAACGTTCTGTTACTTTCCGGATGAACAATGCAGAACCTTGACGCGCTTTTGATTTTTGCCCGTGTCGCCGAAATGGCGAGCTTCACGCATGCCGCCGAAAGCCTCGGTATTCAGAAAGGACGGGTATCCACGGTTATCCGCGCGCTCGAACGGGATATGGGCGTCGCACTGCTGCACCGGACCACGAGACGCGTGCAGCTCACCGAAGACGGACGCGCGTTCTATGCGCGCGCAACCGATCTGCTCGCCGAAGTGCAGGAATTGCAGTCGATGTTCTCGGGGCGCGGTACATCGCTGCGCGGCAGGTTGCGCGTGGACATGCCCACGGAACTCGCGCGCAGCGTCGTGGTGCCGGCGCTGCCGCAACTGATGGCCGCGCATCCGGACCTGGAGCTGGAGCTTTCGAGCACCGACCGGCGTGTCGATCTCGTTCGGGAAGGGTTCGATTGCGTGATCCGGCTGGGCCCGATCGCCGACGAGACGCTGATTGCGCGGCCGCTGGGCAAGCTGCGCATGACGAATGCGGCGAGCCCCGACTATCTGGCGCGGCATGGCGTGCCGCATACGCTCGCCGATCTGCACAGCCAGGGGCACAGGATGATCCACTACACGCTGACGCTCGGCGCGCGGCATCCCGGATGGGAATACCCGGACGGCGACGGCTATGCGTGGCTGCCGTTGCCGAGCGCGATGCAGGTCAACAGTGTGCAGACCTATCACGCAGCGGGCCTCGCGGGCATCGGGCTGATCCAGGCCGGCTATTCGGCGCTCGCGCATCACATCGAAAGCGGCGCGCTCGTGGAGGTGTTGCCGGACTTGCGGCCCGAGCCGCTTGCCGCGTCGCTCGTCGTCGCGCATCGGCGCAATCTGTCGCCGCGCGTGCGGGCTTTCATGGACTGGATCGGGGGTGTGTTGGAGCCGTATCTGGATTAGTGGAGCGGCGGAGCAGGCCCTTCCGAATCCGTGTCGCGATGAACATCGGGCGCGGCATCAACGTACCCCATCTCGCGCCTCGCCCAGCACCCACTCCGCAAACGCCCGCACCGGCGCCGCGCTCAATTCGATCGGCTCGGGCATCACGAGGCAGAAGTTTTTCGTCACCGCTTCGCCGTCCGGCCAGGGCGCGACCAGACGCCCTTGTTCAAGCTCGGTCCCGATGTAAAGACGTGGCACCAGTGCGACGCCGAGGCCGGCCAGCGCGGCCTCGATCAGCATCGAATGGAGATCGTATCGCGGGCCGACCGCCGAATTGGTCAGCGCGATGCCGGTCTCCTCTGCATAGCGCTGCCACGCATCCGGATTCTGCCGCCGGTGAAGGCGCGGCAGCGCATCCAGCGACGGGTTCGCGCCCTCGCGTTCGAGAAGCGCCGGACTGCAGACCGGCACCAGCACCTCTTCCAGCAGCGGATGCACATGCATGCCGGCCCAGGCCGGATGCGCGAAATGAATGGCCGCGTCGAAGCCGCTGCCGGCCAGGAGGAACGGTTCCATCCGTTCGGCGATATGCACGGTGACGTTCGGATGGCGCGCCTGAAAGCGCTTCAGCCGCGGGATCAGCCAGCGGGTCGCGAAGGTCGGAATCGCGGCGATATCGATGCTCGCGCCTTCGACGGGCTGCCCCATCAGATACAGGCTGTCCCGTTCGAGCCGATCCAGAATTTCGCGCACCTGCGCCGCGTATCGCGTGCCGTTGGGCGCCAGCCGCACCCGGTTGCCGACGCGCTCGAACAGCGTCACGCCGAGAAACGCCTCCAGCCGGCCGATCTGGCGACTGACCGCGCCTTCGGTGCGCGCCAGCTCGTCGGCGGCGCGGGCGAAGCTGCCGTGTCGCGCCGCCGCCTCGAAGGCCAGAAGCGCGGAATTGCTCGGGATCTTGCGTCGCATCGGGATCTCGCCGGTCGGGGTGGGTTCAACGGTCAGCTTGATCAAATATCACTGAAGGCTGACTTTAAGTCGATTTCTACGCGGGAAACAGCAGATTAGCATTACGTCACTGCACCGAATATCCTGCATTCGAAGCCAAGGACAAGCCGATGATCTATACCGTGGAATGCAGCTTCGCCGACCTGGCCAGCGAAGCCGAATGGAACGACTTCTACAGCCTCGACAAGCTGCCGGCCCTCATCTCGGTGACGGGTTTCCACACGTCGCAGCGGTTCAGGGCGATCAGCGACGGCTGCCCCGTGTATCTGGCCGTTCACACGATCGACGGCCTCGACGTGCTGACCGGCGATGAATATCGGCAGAAGGGCGGCGGCAATTTCGCGCGGTGGCAGCAGCACATCACCGACTGGCACCGCAATCTCTATAGCGCTATCGGTCGTGCGCCGGCGGTCGATGCCGATGAACTGCTCGTGTTGAGCGCAAGCGGGCCCGACTCGCTGATCGAACTGGGCCTGACGCCGCTGGCCATGCAGGCCGTGGCGCTGGAGCAGTGTCCGGCGCGCCGCTGGCTCGCGGTCCTCCCGCGGCGCGATGCGCCGCTTGCCGGGAACGTGCCGGCCGGGCTTTACCTTTACGCACCGATGACCGAACAACTGACGAAGGCGGCCCGCGATGCCTAACGTGACTTTCCATATCGATGCGGAACGCATGCCGCAGGATGAGCGCCTTGCCGAATTGTCCGGCGACTGCATCGCACTCTGTACGGATGTCCTTCAGGCAGAACCGAGGAACGTGCATGTCATTTACGTGGCGGTTCGGCATGGATGCGGGCATCCCGTTTTCGCGGAAATCCAGTATCGCGTGGCGTCGTCTCGACCACCGGCGGTCATGAATGCGTTCATGGAAGCGCTGGACCAGGCGATCGTTCGCCGCACGGGGCTGACGGCACGCATCCGTTGCTTCGGTCATGCCGCGCCGACCCTTCACGCCAGAAACTAGCCGCTCCGGAGAAGCACGATGTCCAACGTTACGTTTCCCGGCCGGCGTGTCGGAGATTTCACGATCACCGCGATCAGCGACGGCTACCTCACGGCCAGCCTCGATTTCCTGTCGAATATCGACGTGACCGACGCTGCCGGGATGCAGCGTGCGGCCGGGCAGCAGGAGCCGTCCGCCGTGCATATCAACTGCTACGTGGTGCGCGGCGCGGGCCGCACGATTCTCATCGATGCCGGGGCCGGCGGCATCAGGCACTGGGGCGGCCGCCTGATGGACAATCTGCGGCTTGCCGGCATCGATCCTGTCGCGATCGACACCGTGCTGCTCACCCACGCGCATCCCGACCACGTCGGCGGGCTGGTGAATGCCGCCGGGCACGTTGCGTTTCCGAATGCGGAACTGGTCGCGCATCGACGCGAGGTCGCGTTCTGGCGGGACGACGGCAACCTGAGCCGCGCCAGCGAGCGCGCGCGCGGCAATTTCCGGTTCGCGCGTCAGGTATTCGATGCTTACGGCGATGCGCTGCGGACCTTCGACGAAGGCGAGGTGCTGCCGGGAATCGCTGCCGTGCCGCTACCGGGACATACCGACGGGCACACCGGCTATGTGCTCGAATCCGGCGATCAGGGCCTGCTCGTGTGGGGCGACATCGTGCATTTTCCGCACATCCAGATCAAGCGGCCGGACGTATCGATTGCATTCGATCAGGATGCGTCGCAGGCGGCGGCCACGCGTGCGCGGCTGCTCGACCGGGTCAGCGCGGAAGGGTTGTTGATCGCCGGCATGCATCTGGGCGAACCGGGGTTCGCGCGAATCAGGCGAACGAACGGCGAATACGGCCTGTTTTACGAGACCGACGCGTGATGCGATGCCGGCGTTTCCGTACATGCATGTCGACGGCGCCGATTCGACTTGCCGGTGGGCGCTCGCCGCGCAAGCGATCCCGCTGAAAGCGTCCGCCGCGATGCCGTCCGGCGACAGGCGGCCGATGGTGAAGGACGCGTACGGAAACGTTTGGCAGATCGCCACGCGCCCGCGCGACTGTCGGCCGACGAGCTTCGCGCCCGGCTCGGCGACGGCGATTAGCCGCGCTGTTTCCACTTCCTCTGTCGCAATCGTCAGGATTCGCGTCGCGTGCGGATAAAAGCCGCCCGTTCCCCGCGCCGTTAACTCGTTCGCAGCCCCGCGCCGCGTATCGCGTGATGGCGCGCGCCGTTCGTGTTCCGGAATTCACATCCGCCGCTGGCCGTGCCCGGCCGGCTCAAGGGAACGTCATGCGAAAACAACTCACTATTCGTGGTGGTCTTGTCGCGACCATCGCCGGCTATACCGTGCTGCTCGTGCTGGTGGTCGGCGCCTGCATCGCGGCCCTCTACGTCGGCAACGGCTCGCTCGAGGCGATGTACCGCGACGACACCGCGTCGCTGCTGCACCTGAAGACCAGCTCCGAGCGGATGCTCGTGCTGCGCGAACGGATGAGCGACGTCGCGCAGATCATCAGCGCCGGCCAGCCCGCGAAGGACGAAGTCGCGCAACTGCACATGCTGCTCAAGCAGAGCAACGACGAACTGGACGCGTACACGCGTCTGCACGCGCGCGACGCCGGCGAGCAGGCGCTGTTCGACACGCTGCAGAACCGCCGTCGCGCGCTGCTCGACCGCGTGTTCCTGAAGGCGCTATCGCAGCTCGACGGCGACGACGCGTTCAACTTCCTCGACACGCAGCGCACCGCGCCGCCTGCGTTGTTCGCCGCCTACCAGGAGGCGATCGACGCACTCGAATCGTTCCAGGTCACGCGCCAGAAGGCCCGCTACGATGCAGCCGGCGTCAATTTCCACCGGATCGTGTGGGGGATGGGGGCGGTCGCGGTGCTGGCGCTCGTCGTCGGGTTCGTGGCGCAGCGCGTGCTCGCGAAGGCGATCATCGAGCCGATCAACCTCGCGGTCGACCAGTTCGACAAGATCGCGAAAGGCGACCTGACCGGCGCCGTCGTCGTGCCGGGCGAGAACGAGATGGCGTATCTGCTGAATGCGCTGAAGCGGATGCAGGACGGCCTCGTCGATACCGTGAGCCAGGTGCGCGCGAGCACCGAGACGATCGTCGGCGACGTGCGCACGATCGCGAGCGGCAACGTCGATTTGTCCGCGCGCACCGAGCAGCAGGCCGTGTCGCTGCAGCAGGCGGCCGCGAGCGTCGAGCAACTGACGGCGGCCGTGCGCCAGAACGCGGACAACGCGCGCGATGCGCGCACGTACGTCGAGGGCGCGGCCGGCATCGCGTCGCGCGGCGGCGAAGCGATGCAGCGCGTCGTCGAGACGATGTCGGAAATCTCGAACAGCTCCACGCGCATCTCCGGCATCGTCGGCGTGATCGAGAGCATCGCGTTTCAAACGAACATCCTCGCGTTGAACGCCGCGGTCGAAGCCGCGCGTGCGGGTGAGCAGGGGCGCGGGTTCGCGGTCGTCGCGACCGAGGTGCGCGGGCTCGCGCAGCGCTGTGCGGCGGCAGCGAAGGAAATTCGCGACCTGATCGGCCATTCCGCGCGACGTGTCGAAGACGGCAGCGGCCTCGTCGCACTGGCCGGCTCGGCGATGGCCGAGCTCGTCGCGGCGGTCGAGCGCGTCAACGCGATCATGGGGGAAACCAGCCAGGCATTCGACGAGCAGTCGTCGGGCATCGAGCAGGTGAATGCCGCGGTGATCCAGATGGAGCAGACGATGCAGCGCAATGCCGCGCTGGTCGAGGAGGCGGCGGCCGCGGCACTGTCGCTCGACGAACAGGGTGCGCGGCTGAGCGCGGCGGTCGCGCAGTTCCGTCTGCGCGAAGCGGCGCTCGCGTGACGGGCGGGCTTACCGCGGCGAGTCGGGCAATGCGTAGTCGAAGCGGTACGCATGCTGGCCGTTGTCGATGTCGATGCGCATCGTGCCGGACAGCCCGAGCAATTCGTCCGTTCCGGAATCGGGCACGACCGTGATCGACTGCGTCGGTTGCCCGCGCGTCATGGTGGAGCTGTGCTGCAGCACGAAGCTGCCCTTGCGTCCGCCGAGCACGCCTTTGACGGTTTCCAACGCGACGTAGCCGGCCGAACCCTGAACGCTGCTGCGAAACGCGAGCATTTCGCCTTGGCTGACGGCTTCGAGATCGCCGTGAAAATGCTTGTCCAGCGACATGCGGCCGAGCCCGCTGTTTTCCGCAACGTGACTCAAGGGTTCGGGATTCAGCTTCACTTCGAACGGACCGCTGGCCTGCAGTTTCATACTGTTTCTCCTCGTTGAATGGGCAACCTGCACTATAAGCCAGCGCTGTCGATCCTTGAGCACGCGCGGCCCGAGGATCGTCACATGTGCGCCGCACCCCAAGTCCGACATATTCCTCTACTCGGCGCCTTGACCTTGAAGTTGACTTGAATCTTAGAGTGCTTGCCGACGACAGTGAATCGGCAGGCTTCGGGCGTTGCCTGCCACGGTCGACGATCGACGGGAGACAACGAACATGGACAGGCGTTTTACACAGGTCGAATTCGGGCCGCATACGGTCGACGTGCCGGAGGGCGGGTACTACGACCGGTTCCGAATGAATCCGGACCTGGACGCTGTGGCGCGCGATCCCGCCGCCGGGAACATCGATTTTTTCCGGCGGATTCCGAAGCGTCAGGTGATGTCGCGCGTGGGCCCGACGTGGGCGCCGAACTTCTACTATCGTTCCAGCAGCATTCAGCTGCTGTTTCTTGCGCCGCTCGACCGCCTGCGCACCATGCTGCCGGTTCCGCTCGAACCGCTGCGGGCGCTGCCCGGATACGGGCTCGTCGCGCTGACGTTCTTTTCGTATTCGGTGTGCGACAACGATCCGTATGACGAAGTATCGGTCGCGGTGGTGATCCGCCGGCCCGGCGCGAAAGGCTCGCACGCGCTCGAGCTGATCGACTCGATGCGGCGCCGCAGCTTCTTCGCGCACGTGCTGGCGCTGCCGGTCACGACGGAAATCGCGCGGGTGCGCGGTGTCCACGGCTATCAGTTGCCGAAGTGGCTCGCGGATATCGACGTGAACATCGGCGCGACGGCGCGCGCGCGTATCGCCGGCCCGGGCGGGCGGCCCGATCTGAGCCTGAGCGTGCCGCTGCCGGCGCTGACCAGCGTGCCGTCGCAATCGCACATGGGCACGACGACGATGATCAACCGCATCGACGGCGCATGGCATCAGGCGTCGGTGCAGACCAACATGCTGTCGTTCGCGCAGCGCCTGTTGCCGCGCAACGTCGAGCTCGTGCGGCACGGTGGGCCGCTGAGCCAGTTGCTCGACGGGCTCGGCGCGTCCACAATCATGCGTCTCGACGTGGTCAAGGATGCGCAACTGGTGCTGAATCTGCCGACGCCGTTGACGGCCTTCGATGAACCCGGAAAGCCACGCTAACGATACGGATGCGTGCGACGTGCGCGCGCCGAAGGAGTCGTCCATGCCCCAACCGACCTACGATCTCGTCGTATTCGGCGCCACCAGTTTCGTCGGGCAGATCCTGGCCCGCTATCTGTCCGACTATCTGTCTTTGTCGGACGCCGGTGCCGGCGAGACGCTGCGCTGGGCGATCGCGGGCCGGTCCGACGCGAAGCTCAGGCAGGTCAGGGATACGCTCGGCGCGGCCGGGCAGGCGGTCCCGATCATCGTCGCCGACGCGGCCGACGAAGCGCAGCTGCGGGCGCTGTGCGCGCAAACGCGGGTGGTCGTGTCCACCGTCGGCCCCTACGCGCTGTACGGCGAGCCGCTGGTCCGGGTCTGCGCGCAAACCGGCACCGACTATTGCGATCTCACCGGCGAGACGCAGTGGATCAAACGGATGATCGACAAGTACGAGCCCGCGGCCCGGCAATCGGGTGCGCGCATCGTGCATTGCTGCGGCTTCGATTCGGTGCCGTCCGACATGGGCGTTTTCTTTCTGCAGCAACAGGCGCGGCAGCAGTGGGGCATGCCGGCCGCTCACGTGAAGATGCGCGTGAAAACGCTGAAGGGCGGCGCGTCGGGCGGCACCGTGGCCAGCGTGATCAACGTCGTGCGCGAAGCGGCGGCCGATCCGGCATTGCGCCGGGAACTGCTCGATCCTTATTCGTTGTGTCCGCAACGACATGGCTTCACGGCGCGGCAGCATGCGGTTCGATCCGCCGAATTCGATCGCGACTGCAACGCGTGGATCGCGCCGTTCGTGATGGCGGCGATCAACGAGCGCGTCGTGCACCGCTCGAATGCGCTGGCGGACAATGCATACGGCAGCCGCTTTACCTATGACGAAGCCGTGATGACGGGCACGGGCCTGAAGGGGCGCGTGACCGCGCTGACGATGGTGGCGGGCCTCGGCGCATTCATGGTCGGTGTCCTCATCGCGCCGGTGCGCGGCCTGATGGAGCGCTTCCTGCTGCCGAAGCCCGGCGAGGGGCCGAGCGTCGAAGCCCAGCAGGCTGGCCGCTACGATTTGCGCTTCTTCGGCCGCGCCGACGACGGGCGCACCTTGCGCGTGAAAGTCACCGGTGACCGCGATCCCGGCTATGGCTCCACCGGCAAGATGCTCGGGCAGGCCGCGATCGGTCTCGCGCTCGATTGCAGCCGTGACGGCGTGAAGACCGGGCGCGGCGGCGGTTTCTGGACGCCCGCGACGATGTTCGACGAACGCTATATCGAGCGTCTGGTTCGCCATGCGGGGTTGCGTTTCGAGGTGGTTTGAACGCAGTCTCCGTCAGGTGTTCGAGCCGGGCGAATACGCTCGCCGTGCGCTACCGCTGCACTCGGCCGTGCTTGCCCGCGCCCGTGCGGGCAGCCGTCTCGTCCAGAATCATCGCGGCGAATTCGGCGGCCGCCGGCATCCGCGCGTCATGCATCATCACGAATTCTGCCACCGGTAGCGCCGGCAAACCTTCGGACACACCCAATTCGCGCAGCGTGTCGTCGATCGCGCTGCGCGGCACCGGCGCGATCGCGATGCCGGCTCGTGCGAAGGTCCGGATGCCGGTCACGCTCGGGCTTTCGCACGCGATCCGGTAGCGCATGCTGGCCAGCGCGAGCGCCGTGATGGCGGCGCCGCGATACGGGCATGGATCGGGGAAACACGCGAGCGGCACGTCGCCTTCGGGAAGCGGCTCGTGGCGCGCGAACGCCCAGACGAGCGGCTCTTGCCACAGCGTCGCGCCGTGGCCCGCGTGCGAGCACCGGCTGCCGATCACGACGTCGAATTCGCCGTTGGCGTGCCGTCGAAACAGGTTGTCGCCGATGTCGACGACCAGATCGAGCCGCAGGCCGCGTCGCGCGGCGCCATGGCGGCGCATCAGGTCCGGCAGCCAGCCGCCGGCGAAGTCCTCCGACACGCCGATCCGCAGCTTGACGTCGACGGCGTCACCCGTGCCGAGCCTGGCCCGCGCTTCCTCGCTCAGATTGAGCATCGCGCGCGCGTAGCCGAGCAGCGTCTCGCCATGCCCGGTGAGCGTGACGCTGCGCGTGTTGCGCACGAGCAGCGCCTGGCCGACCTGTTCTTCGAGGCGAACGATCTGCGCGCTGACCGCGGACTGGCTGAGGTTCAGCCGGCGCCCGGCGCCGGTGAAGCTGCGCACGTCGGCGACCGCGACGAACGTATGAAGCAATGCCGTGTCGAGGGGAGGATTCATTTATCACCAATCCAGGTTAATTTGATCAATTAATATCGTTTCCGGATTATAGGCCGCCCCGATAGGCTGTGAAGCACGGTGGGCGAGCGCGCATGGGGCGCGCCGCCGTCACCCCCTGGCAAGGACCGGCGCCATGACACGCGTGCTCTATATCGAAGGCTCAGCCAACAAGGCCTATTCGGCATCCATCGAGGTGTGCGAGGCATTTCTCGACGCGTACCGGCAGGCCCATCCCGATCACGAGATCCGGAAGATCGATATCTGGGATCTGCCGCTGCCCGAATTCGACGGCGCCGCGTTGGCCGCGAAATATGCCGGACTGGGCGGCACGGCGTTGACGCCGGAGCAGGCGGCGGCGTGGCGGCAGATCGAGCGGCTCGCGGCGCCGTTCCACGAAGCGGACAAGTTCCTGTTCGGCGTGCCGCTGTGGAATTTCAGCATTCGGTACAAGCTCAAGCACCTGATCGACGTGATCTCGCAGGAGGACGTGTTGTTCACGTTCGACGCCGCGGGTTTTACCGGCAAGCTGGTCGGCAAAAAGGCGGCGGTCGTCTACGCGCGCGGCCTCGCCTATCAGTCGCCGGGGTCGTTTACGCCGGCCGCCGAGTTCGATCTGCAGCGCCCTTACATGGAAACGTGGCTCAAGTTCGTGGGCGTGACGGACATCACGGGTATCGTCGTCGAGCGCACGTTGTTCGGCCCGGACGGGAAGGTCGATCGGAGCCGGGCGATCGACGAAGCACGCGCGATCGCACCGACGTTCTGACGTTGCCGGCGCGGGGCACCCGGCGTGGGGCGTCCGACGCCCTGCATCCGCGCGGGTCGAGCGTCAGCGCCCGCCGCGCGCGATGGCGAGCGCGACGCCGAAGCCCACCAGCAGGCATCCGAATGTGCGATCGATCCAGTGCCGCAGCGACAGCAGGCGATCGCGCACCGCCGTGGCCGAGAAACAGATCGCCACGAGGCTGAACCAGCCGGCATGCGCGGCCGCGATGAATGCGCCGTAGCCGATCTGCACGGCCAACGGCGTGTCGGGCCGGACGGCCTGCATGAACAGGCTGACGATGAACACCGTGGTTTTCGGATTCAGCACATTGGTCAGGAAGCCAGTGCGCAGCGCGGCGAGATCGGACAGCGGCGCCACGCGGGTGTCGGCTTGCACGCCGCCGGCTCTCGTCATGAGCATCTTTGCGCCGAGGTAGACCAGGTAGATCGCGCCGATCAGCTTGACGGCATTGAAGAGCCACAGCGACTGGCGGATCAGCAGCCCGACGCCCAGCAGCGTGTAGCTCACGTGGACCGTGACGCCGAGCCCGATCCCGCATGCGGTGAGCACGCCGGAACGACGCGACAGCATCAGGCTGTTGCGCGTGACCATCGCAAAGTCCGGCCCCGGGCTGATGACGGCCAGCAGCGTAATGGTGACTACGACTATCAGTTCGGTCATGGCGTTTCTCCTGCGACGGATACGTTGATGGCACAATCGTATCGATTACGCTTCATCAGGAAAAACGATGATTTCTGACCAGAATGGTGAGTCTGAATCACAATCGATTCGGACGAACCTGCCGTCGCTGATGGCGCTGCGCTGTTTCGAGGCGGCGGCGCGTCACGAGAATTTCAGTCGCGCGGCCGACGAGCTGTGCCTGACCCACGGCGCGGTCAGCCGCGCGGTGCGTCTGCTCGAGGACGATCTCGGCGTGGCGCTGTTCGAGCGACGCAGCCGTCGCGTGTTCCTGACCGATGGGGGCCGCACACTCGCGCAGGCCGTCCATGACGGTCTGGGCCTGATGCGTCACGCCGCCCACGCGCTGCGCACCGAGGCCGCCCGTGCACGGCGTTCGGTCCTGTCGTGCGAGCCGACGCTCCTGATGCGCTGGCTGATCCCGCGCTGGCCGGATTTCCAGGCACGGCATGCGGGCGTCGATATCCATCTGGCCGCCGCGGGCGGGCCGTTCTCGTTCGACAGCGGTATCGACATGGCGATTCGTCGCAACGATTTCGCATGGCCGGCGCGGTATCACGCCGAGCGTCTGTTTGCCGAGCGGGTGGGGCCCGTTTGCCGGCCGGACAAGGCCGGCGCGTGGTTTGCGTCGCGTCGCGGCGGCCGCACGTTGAAGCCCGACGCCGCGCTGCTGCATACGCGGACCCGGCCGGACGCATGGAACGCGTGGGCGGTGGCGGCGAATCAGCCGGCCGCGAACGGGCGCGGGCAGAGGTTCGATCACTTCTACTTCAGTCTGCAGGCGGCCGTCGCGGGGCTGGGCGTAGCGATCGGGCCGTGGCATTTGGTGCGCGACGATATCGAAAGCGGTGTGCTGGTTGCGCCGATGGGGTTCGTCGAGGATGGATCGGATTACTACCTGTTGACACCGGCGCCGGTCGTGGACGGGAGTGCGCAGGCGGCGTTGTTGGAGTGGTTGAAGGAGATGGTCTGACAGAGGTTGGTGGGCGGGATTTCAAATGACCGGCGAAGACGCGTGTGCGGATGCGCGACGCGCCATGCGATCCTGCGTGCCGCAAGGGCCGGTACTTCGCCGGCGCTCGCATCGATATGGACGACCCGGACAATATTGTCGCTCATCGGGCAAACGCAACCTCGAATCGAAACAAAGAAAGAATGGTCTTGCCGGTGCTTGCTCACGCCAGCCAGCGAACGGAAAATGCGTCGATCGAGGCGCGTGCGTCGCTAAAAGAATGCCGATGCGTGCTTTATCGCCGCAGCGAATGAGCACCGGTGAAGTCACCGCTATTCTTCATCTTTTTGACACGGTTTTTAACGATGTACGTGCAAACCAGGGCGACGTCAGGCTGCAGCGAACATTTTCCGTCGCCTTTAAATCCGCATCCCTTACCCGAAGATCCACGACGAGGCGAAGCCATGCAACTTCAAACCGGTAATTTATTCGACGTCGAAGGGCGGCGCGGCGGCGACGAGCGAATCGACATGCTCGTCACGGGCCCGCGCGTGAACGTCGAGCGAATCGTATCGATGGGGCATGCGAGCCCGGACGGGTTCTGGTATGACGACCCGCGGGCCGAATGGGTCGTGCTGCTGTCCGGCGCGGCCGTGCTCGAATTCGAAGAGAATGCGACGCGGCTCGATATGCGCGCCGGAGATTACGTGCTGATCGAGCCGCATTGCCGTCATCGTGTCGCATGGACGCATGACGAAGTGCAAACCGTATGGCTTGCAATCTATTACG
Organism: Burkholderia sp. BCC0044; assembly: GCF_902832955.1. Classification (NCBI taxonomy): domain Bacteria; kingdom Pseudomonadati; phylum Pseudomonadota; class Betaproteobacteria; order Burkholderiales; family Burkholderiaceae; genus Burkholderia; species Burkholderia sp. BCC0044. The sequence goes on from NZ_CADFDO010000004.1 coordinate 189,322, forward strand.
AACGCTGAAGAAAGGATCGGCGTGCGGCACGATCGGTGGATTGACTCGTGCGCGACACGCCGATCGGGCAAAACTTCGTCAACCGGAGCGGCTCTGGAATACCGCCGGTATCGAGTATCGATGCCCCACTCAATGCCCACATTGCCGGACTGCGCGTCGAACCGCGCACCGGACCCTGCCGGGATGCTTATTCCTGGATCAGGAATCGATTGCGATTCTTCGCATCCTTGATCCATGCGGGCGCGCGACCGCGGCCCGACCAGGTCGCCCCGGACTTCGGATCGCGATACTTGGCCTGCACGGGGGCGCCCGCCTGTTTGGCCGGCCGACCGCGGCGTGTACCGAAAATGTCTTTTTCGGTAATGCCGTATTCCGCGACTTTGGTGCGGATGTCGTCGACGATCGCCTGGAATTCAGCGGCGCGCGCTGCTTCGGCTTTCTCGGCCAAAGCATCCATTTGGGCTTTCAGTTCCTTGTAAGTTGCCATATATCACTCTTCAGGTTGTGTCCATACATGATAGCGGTTTCAACCGGAAATGACGAAGAAAATTGCTCCGACTACGAATTCCATTGTCGATATGGCAATGCGCGACTACTTCGAACACCTGAGAAGTGGCTTGGCGGGATCGTTTGTGTCCGATCTTCTCGTGCGGGACAAGCTTCGGAGACTCAATTATTCTTTATCTTTTTTCAGAGGGATTGGGGAATTCACTGATGAACAGGGATGACAAACTGAAACAGGTCGCCGCCGAATTCGGATTCGATCCGGACGAAACGATCCGGATCGGCGGAAAGTACACGCCGGTCCTGATCGACGGAAGCACGGCCTACATTGCCGGCCAGATCCCGCGAATCGGGGAAGTCGTGCATTTCGTCGGCATCGTGGGCGAATCCGTTTCGCTGGACGACGGCCGCCGCGCGGCCGGCATTTCCGCGCTGCGCGCGCTGTCGCTGATCCGCAAGCATTGCAGCACGCTCGACGCGATCGCGACGGTGCCGCGCATGACCGTGTACGTGCGAAGCGCGCCCGGCTTCACGATGCAAAGCGAGGTGGCCGACGGCGCGTCGGATGTGTTGGTCGCGGTACTCGGCGACGCCGGCGTCCATACGCGTTCGTCGGTCGGCGTGCTGCAATTGCCGAAGGGCGCGTCGGTCGAAGCCGATTTCGTTTTCGGGCTGAATCGCAGCGGCGCGGCCGGTTGATTCGGGATCACTGCGGCGACGGGACAGCGGGCGGCGTTGCGTTGATCAACGCAACGTGCGCGAGCGAGCGGCTTCGGGCGTCATCCCGGTCCATTCGTTGAAGGCGCGGAAGAACGAATTCGGATCCTGGTAGCCGAGCAGGAAAGCGATCTGGCTGTAGGGCAGGTCCGAGCGATCGAGGTAATGCCACGCGAGCTTCTCGCGCACCTCCGCCAGCAGGTTCTTGAAGTTCGCGCCTTCGTCGCCGAGCCGCCGCTGCAGCGTCCGCTTGCTGATCGCAAGCGTTTGCGCGACGCCGTCCGCGGTCGCGAGCCCGCCCGGAATCAATTCGAGCAGCGCCGCACGCACGCGCTCGACGATGCCGGCCTCGGCCGACAGCGCGTCGAGACGGCGGCGCAGGTCCGGTTCGAAAATCTGCCACATCGCGTGGTTCGCGGTCACGAACGGGCGTCGCGCATCCTGCAGCGCCACGCTCACGGAGGGCGCATCGCCGTACCGCGGCGTCACGCCGAAAAAGCGCGCATAGCCGGGATGGGGGCTGACGTCGCGCGGCAGCGTGACGGCGCGCGCCGGCAGCTCGGTGCGGGTCGCCAGCCGCGCGAGTTTCACGAAGAAGCCGAGTTCGGCCGCGACCAGCATGCCGGGCGGCGGCACGTCGCGCTCCAGGAAGTCGACGGCGAGGGTCAGCGCGTCGGCCTCGTGCGACACGCGCAACCGGACCGGGCCGATCAGCGGTTTGAACTGGCTGATGCGCCGGATCGCGATCTCGAAGTTGGGGCTGCACAACGCGGCGAACAGCGGCGGATCGAAGGTTTCGACGGAGAGCAGATCGAGAATGCGCAGCGCGACGGCCGGCGCATTCGCCATGTCTTCCATCGCGCGCCACAGGCCGAAGTATTCGCGGGTCGTCAGCCCGTTCTCCGGCCGCGTGAACAGATCGGCGGGCAACTGCGCGCGCCGCAGCAGTTCGTCGACGCGCAGGCCGAGGTCGACCATCACGACCTGCCAGCCCGGCGAAATCGCGAAGCGGTTCATTTCCGCAACTGCCCGGTTTCGACGAGCTGCTGAAAGAAGTCGTTCATCGACTCGGCGAGCGGGCGATAGCGGATGCCCAGTTCGTTGCGGCTGCGACTATTGTCGGCGCGCCAGGGTAGCCCGACGTTGCGCGCGATCACGCGGCGCGTCACGCTCTTGTTCGCGACCGGACCGACCAGCCACACCAGCCACTTCGGCAGGATGCGCCGCGGAATCGGGTAGTCGGCGCCATACCGTTCCAGCAGCGTGGCGGCCATCGCCGGCAGGCTCGTGTCGTGCGCCGACACGATGTAGCGGCCGTTCGCGTCCGGCAGGAACGCCGCGCGCAGATGCGCGTCGGCCACGTCGCGGACATCGACCGCGCCCATGCCGAGATCCGGCACGCCGATCTTCATCGTGCCGTTGCCCATCTGCCGCACGATCTCGAAGCTTTCCGACGTCGCGTACGGGTTGATGCCGGGCCCGATCACGAGCGACGGATTGATGGTGACGAGATCCCAGCGTTGCTGTCCGCGGGCGATTGTCCACGCTTCGCGCTCGGCGACCGTCTTCGAATACGAATAGGGCTGATGGGTCAGCGACGAACTGGTGTTCCAGATCGCTTCGGTGAACACACCATCGGGCGTCGCGGCGAGATCGGCGTTGTCGCCGTAGATCGCCGCGCAACTGCTGGTCAGCACGACGCGCCGCACCGACGGCGTGCGGTTGGCCGTCTCGAGTACGTTGCGCGTGCCGAGCAGCGCCGGATCGACCAGCTCCTTCTGCGGATCGTGAACGGTGACGGTGAACGGCGACGCGGTATGGAACACGGTGCCGCAACCCGCCATTGCGTCGGCGTACGACCCGGGCTCGAGCAGGTCGGCGCGGAAATAGCGGATCGTGCCGGGCTTGCCGGCCGCGATGCGCTGGAGATGCGCGAGCTTGTCCGGGCTGTCGGGGTCGCGCACGGCCGCGTGGACCGTCAGGCCGGCCTCGAGCAGCCGCTGCACGAGCCAGCCCGCGACGTATCCGGTCGCGCCGGTCACCATGACGGGGAGGTCGGTATCGATATTCATGGAGGGGATTCCATTGCAGAAGTGATGCGCCATGATGCCGCCTTTTGCGCGCCACTTCACTCGCAAAGCGCGCCAATCGACATGCAGGCGGCGACAGGCGGCGCGATGCCGGCGGCGCGCGGCGATGCCCGGGATCGCTGACGGATGCGGATACGCCGAACGGGCCACGCGCCGGTTTTGCCGACGGCCATTGACGTGTCGCCCGGCCTCCGATTACGCTCGTTCGCGATTCACGATGCCGCACGCTGGAACATCACGAAGCTCGGCGGCGCATCCGGCCGCCCGGCCGGGCTGGAGGCGCTGGAGCCGCTGGACTGACCGGTGCCGCGGGCGGCACGCGCACCGGCAACGGATGCACGGCCGCGTTATCACATTGACGAATCGCCGACGATACGGACTCGATCGAAGGCAGGAGAGCCGCCATGCCGAAAGCAAAAAAGAAACTGCTGCCGAAGGACTTCGACGCGCTGCTCGACGAAGGCGACGTCGCGAAGCTTCAGGCGGTGTTCGACACCTGCGACGTGAATGCGCGCGGCGGGCCGAGCAAGCGGACCGCGCTGTCGTTCGACCGGTGTCCCGACGATCTCGCGCGCTGGCTCGTCGCGCAGGGCGCGGATATCGGCGCGGCCGACGCATACGGCAACACGGCCTTGCACGTGCGGGCCCGCAGCCGGCGCAGCCGCTTCGACGTGTTGCTCGAACTCGGCGCGGACGTTCACGACGACGGCGCGTCGATCGGCACGCCGCTGCATGCGGCGGCCGATTCGCGTCATGCGCTTGCCGCGCGCCTGCTGCTGGAGCACGGCGCGCGGGTCGACGCGTTGAACCGGGACGGGCAGACGCCGCTCGAGCGGGCATTGCGCACCTGCGGCAATGCGGATCTCGAGCACATGGCGGCGCTCGCCGACGTGCTGCTCGACGCCGGCGCGGCGAAGACGCCGCAGATGCAGGCCAGCGTCGCGGAAATCGGCGAGCGTTTCGAGTTCATGCGCGAGCGCTACAACCCGCAGTCGGTCGACGCGGCGAGCGCTGCGCTGGACCGCCTCTACACGCTGTTCGACGTGCCGCCGGCGCCGCGTCGTCGGTTGCACGACGGCCGGTCGCCGATCGTCGTCGCGGCCGGCACCTGGCAGGAACAGCATCAGGCGTTGTGGACGCAACTGGTGCCCGGAACGGGGCACGCGGCGACCGTGCAGGGCGAACTCATCCGGATCTCGGGCCGCATCGCGCATGAACTCGAGCACAACGGCGGCTGCAACTGGGACGCCGATTTCAGGAAGATGGCCGATGCATTCGCGGCGATCGTGCGCACCGGCACGTCGCTGCCGGCGGCCGATTTGTCAGACATGGAAGCCGTCGTGCAGGACGTCAAGCGGCAAGCCGGCGACCCGGCGCACCTGTGCCGGCTCGCGGTTGCGTGGGTGCGCCTGAACCCCGATCCGCTCGAACTCGCGCCGCCGCCCTATCGTCGGTAGCGCGCGGCGGCGGCGTCGTCTCGACGTGCGGCGCCGACCGGCAACCCCATGCCGGCCGTTCCGGCGCTCCGTCGTTTCCGGCAGCGATCACCCGACCCCTATCGGCCGGCATCCCCACTTTTGGGGATGCCGGCGCCGAGCGGTACGCCTACGATGGTCAACAAGGTACCGGGTCGGATGTCGCCAGAACAATCGAACAGGCCGGTCGTTCCGTGTCGATCGCTGTGGGCGTCCGCACAGTCGATCGACACGGTCGTCACGTACGCTGATGCGTAACGTCTGCGGTGCGTCGTCGGCGCCGCGAATGACGACGCGTCGATGACGGCAGGCCTGATGTCGTATTTCGGGGAATTTCAATCACCATGCTCGCACGAGACTATGTGGAACGGGAGCTCTCTCACATCCAGCGAATGGTCGCGCTGCTGGACACCGAGACGGCCGTCGACGATGTGTCGATGTCGGGCGCGGGGCGCGTCAGGCATCCGAGATACTGGCGCGGGCGCATCGAGGAACTGCTGTCGACGCCCGACGTGCCGCGTCACGTCAGAAAGCTGAGCGAAGCGGTGCTCGCGAAGATCGACGAGATGGAAGCGCGGTTCGCGACGATGAAGTAAGTGCATCGTCGGACCGGCCAGCGACACGCGTTCCGATTGCGTCGCATTGCCAAAAACGACCGTTACGTCTGACGAGAAACGGTAACAAACGTGGTATTTCGATCAAACCTGCATCGGCGATTTGAACAATCAGACCGATTGACTAAGATGCCCGAACGGCGTTCGACAAAACGCACCGCGCGGGGTGGCCAGATGCAGATGAACGGGTTGATTCCATCGGCATGGATCGATGACGTCTACGCTGCGGCACTGGGCGATCAACGATGGGAAGCGGTGCTGGACGGGCTGCGTGTGTCGGTCGGCGTACGCATGGCCACGCTGCTGTCGTTCGACGACGCGGCGAGGCTGCCGGCGATCGAGCAGGCGGCCGGCGACGATCCGTCATGGGTGGCCGCGTGCCACCGCAGCTACAACACCGAGTTCTACCTGTACGACCCGGTCGTGCCGGTCGCCGCCGACTGGCAGGCAGGGCGCTGGTTCGAGGACGTCAAGCACCTGTCGGTGCGGCAGCGCACCCATGGCGTGTTCTATCGGGAATTCATGCAGCCGTTCGGACTCGGCAGCATCTCGGGCCTGTACATCCATCGCGGCGAGGGCGCCGGCGCTTTCCTGAGCGTACAGGGCGGCCCCGAATCGCAAGGGCTGTCCGACGATCAGCGCCGCACCATCGAAATCATGGGCACCCACATCCATCGCGCGCTGCGCATCCATGCGCGCATCGGCGAACTCGAAGCGCGCGTGGCCGCTGCCGAATCGGCGCTCGATGCGGTGCCGGTGCCGGTGTTCCTGCTCGGCGCGCGGCGCGAACTGCGCTATACGAACCGCGCGGCCGATCAACTGATCGCCGCCGAACCGGCGCTGCGGATCGTCAACGGCCGCTTCGCGCCGGAAGGCTGTGTCGACGATGCGCAGTGGCGGCATGCATACGCACGCGGCGGGCTGTTGCTGCGTCGTGCGACGGGCGAGCCGCTGCCGCTTGCGCTGATCCCCGTTCCCGAACAGTCGCGCCTCGCGCGCGAACGGCCCGGCGTCGCGGCGCTGATGACGGCCGCCGACCTGCGTTCGCCGTCGGCGCGCGCGCAGCGCTTGCGGGTGTTCTACGGGCTGTCGTCGGCGGAAGCCGAACTTGCGGTGCTGCTGTGCTGCGACGGGCGCTCGCCGCAGGAATGCGCGGCGCTGCGCGGCGTGTCGATCGGCACGGTGCGCGCGCAGATCAAGTCGATCTACACGAAGACGGACGTGGCGCGCGCCGCGCAACTGACGTCGCTGGTCATGCAGACCTGAGCGATCGAGGTGTGCCGGCGCGGCTGCCTTTTTACCTATCCGCCGCCGATTCCTTGCAGTATCTTGCCGGTCCCGCCGCAGACGACGCAGGGCTGGCCCTCGACCCGCCCGGTGCCGCGGCAGACGCGGCACGTGTCCTCGCCGATGCCCGGCGCGTCCGCCGGGCCTTCGTCGCCGGCAGTCGGCGAAGTAGCCGGGTCGGGGGTCGCTGATGGCTTCGTGGTCGACATCACTGGCTCCTTTCGCGTATCACGCTGTCGCGGCGAGCATCGCGCGTGCCCGCCAGGCGGCACGCGCGACGACGACGGATCAGCCGCGCGCTACAGCGCCGGCGCCCACGTCGACCCGAACGGATTCGACTGGTCGATGCCCGGGAAGTCGACGAACGCCTTGCTGCAGTCGAGCACGCTGGCCGGATCGATCGTACGGACGGCCGTGCCGTTGACGACGACCCGGTTCGCGCTCGACGGGAACACCGGCAGGTTCACGTTGTGCAGCGTGAGGTTCGCGTCGGACGCGATCGTCGCGATGCTGTCGGGCGTATCGGCCACCACGTCGGTCAGCGACATCACGAGCGGGAACGCGGCCTCGCCGTAGCCGCCGGTGTTCGCCTCGAACCCCTGCAGCTTCACGCCGGCCGCGCCCTCGATCACGACGTTCGCGAGCGAGATGTCGTGGAAGTTCGGATACAGCGGGCCGCTCGCGGGCACGGCCTTCGTGCTGTAGTACGGCGTGAACAGCAGCGCGTTCTTCGCGTCGCGGATGCAGATGTTCGCGTAGTGGATGTTGCTCACTTCGCCGCCGCGCGCATAGTCGGACTTGATGCGCAGCCCTTCCTCCGAATCGCGGAAGGAATTGTCGTACACCTGAACGTGGGTCACGCCGCCGTTGGTCTCGCTGCCGATCGAGATGCCGTGCCCCCAGTAGATGTGGTTGTGCGCGATCACGACGCCCCATTTGCGATCGGCGCGCACGTCGCGATTGCCGTCGATGCCGAACAGCCCCGAGCCGGCGGGGGCCGGGTTGTTGCTGCCCTTGAGCGCGATGTCGTCGTCGCCGGTGCTCACGTAGTTGTACGCGAACACGAAGTTCTTCAGGTAGCCGTCGAACGAGATCGCCGCGGCGGACGTCGTCGTGCTGCCGGTCGACAACGCCGCCGACGTCGGCTTCGCCGCGGAGCCCGGGTCGAACGCGTCGGTGTTCTTCACGTTGTCCGCGTTGAAGGTCTGCCCGTTGTACAGCGGGTTGCCGTTGCCGGCCGGGTTCGCGAACGCGGCGAGCGTCGGCGTCTGCACCTTCACGTTCCAGATCGTCAGCCCGTCGACGCCGCTCGGCACCACGTGGAAATTCGGGCTGTTGTTCAGCGTGATGCGGTACAGCGTGAGGTTCTTCGCATAGTTGAACACCATCAGCCGGAAATTCGACTGCGAGCCGAAGCCGGTCGTGCCGTTCTGCACCATGTTGCCGAGATACGCGAGATCCCACCACGTCATGTTGCGCACCGTCGATTTCGAATCGACGACGGTGCCGCCGTCGTCGCACGCGGTGCCGTCGGGCGCCACCGTGCCGCTCTTGTAGGCCGCGTAGGTGTTCGAGCAGGTCAGGTCGACCTTCATCAGCGGGTATTTCGCATCGGACGTCACGAGCTCCGCATAGCCGCGGCCGTCGATCCGGCCGTCGCCGACCACCGCCGCGTTGACGAGATTGGTGCCGGTGATCAGCGCCGCGCAGTTCGACGAGCTGCCGGCTTTCGTCGCGCTGACGGCCGTGTTGCCGCAGTACGGGCCGGCGGCGTTCGGCGCATACGCCTTCACGTCGCGCGACGCATACAGCGTGACGCCCTTGTCGATCCACAGCGTGACGCCGGACGGCAGCGTCAGCGGCCCGCTGATGAAGCCGTTGCCGGGCCCCGCGTGATTGACGACGAGCCGCACCGCGAACTTGCTCGCGCGGTACTTCGGCTTCGCGAGTTCCTCGCCGGACGCGCCGGCGAGGTTCACGTTCGGCGCGGCGGCCGCCTTCTGCGCGGCGGTGGCCGCGGCGTCCGCCGCCGCGATCGTCGCGCCGACCTCGGCGTCGACCGCCGCGCCGCACGCGTCGAGCGCGGCCTGGATGCGCGCCTGGTCGGGGTTGGCCGTCGCGGCCGACACGGCCTTGCCGACGCCGGCCGTCGACGGGTCGGCCTCCGGCGGCAGCGAGCCGTCGGGGCGGCTCACGAGCGTGTTGGCGGCTTCGAGCGTGCTGCACACCTGCGTATCGGCGGGCAGCGCCGGTTCGGCCGGCAGGTTCGGGTCGACGGTCGTCGTGCCGACCTGGAACACGCTGGTGGCAGGCGGCGCGGTGGACGCCGTGCCGCCGCCGGTGCTCGAATCGTCGCCGCCGCACGCGGTGAGCGCCGCGGCGGTCGCGAGCAGCGCGGCCAGCAGGCCGAGCGCGCGCGGGCGCCGGTACGGCCGGGAAACGGGGAATGTCATGACGGAGATCTCCTGAAAAGGCATCGGTCGCGCGATGCCGGGTTGGTATCGGGTCGTTCGGGCCGCGTGCGTCGCCGTGCCGCGCGGGTTGGACGCGCTGCCGGCAAGGCTGAAACACAGCGGATGCGGCCGCCGGGCGGGTCGTCGGGGCGGGCGCCCCCGGCGCGAAGCGCGTCGCGCGGGAGGGGGCAGTGCGTGCTCGTGGCGTCGCACCGGGATGATGATGTCGTGGTCAGTCATCCTATAACGACGGCAATCGAAGCGAAAGAAGGCCGTCGGGTGTCGGAAAACTGCGACGGCAGCGCCCGATTCGACGGCCGACCCGTTTCCGGAAAACGTTTCGAGGAAAAGTACGTAAACAGAGAACGCGATTCCCTGATTCCCGCCTAAAGCCATTGATGGCGGCGGTTATAGGGGTATGCACCAAGTGAGTTAAACGGTTAACCGACGTACATTCGCTCAACACGTCATACGACGTATGACTCTGCGGTTCGAGGAAGCGCATCGGCGATGCCCGCGCGGGCCGACGGATCGCCGCACAACAACGATCGACCATCAAGGAGACTCACCATGAAGCACCGATTCACCGGCTCCCGTACCGCCCTGGCCGTCGCCTTGATGGCCGGCTTCGCGATGTCCGCGCAGGCGCGCGTGTTCCGCTCGGCGGACGTGCACGGCGACAACTTCCCGACCAACATGGCCGTGAAGTTCATGGGCGACGCGCTGTCGAAGCAGACGGGCGGCAAGGATTCGATCAAGGTGTTCGGCAACAGCGCGCTCGGCTCCGAGAAGGACACGGTCGACCAAGTGCGGATCGGCGCGATCGACATGGCGCGCGTGAACGGCGCGTCGTTCAACGAGATCGTGCCGGAATCGCTGATCCCGTCGTTCCCGTTCCTGTTCCGCGACGTCGACCATTTCCGCAAGGCGATGTACGGCCCGGCCGGCCAGAAGATCCTCGATGCGTTCACCGCGAAGGGGATGATCGCGCTGACGTTCTACGAGAGCGGCGCGCGCTCGATCTACGCGAAGCGCCCGGTGCGTTCGCCGGCCGACATGAAGGGGCTGAAGGTGCGCGTGCAACCATCCGACCTGATGGTCGACGAGATCCGCGCGATGGGCGGCACGCCGACGCCGATGCCGTTCGCCGAGGTGTACACGGGCCTGAAGACGGGCCTCGTCGATGCGGCGGAAAACAACCTGCCGTCGTACGAGGAAACCAAGCATTACGAAGTGGCGCCCGATTACTCGGAAACGCAGCACGCGATGACGCCGGAAGTGCTGGTGTTCTCGAAGAAGATCTGGGACACGCTGTCGCCGCAGGAGCAGGCGGCGATCAGGAAGGCGGCGGCCGATTCGGTGCCGTACTACCAGAAGCTGTGGACCGCACGCGAGGCGTCCGCGCAGCAGCTGGTGACGAAGGGCGGCGCGAAGATCCTGCCGGCCGCGCAGATCGACCGCGCGGCGTTCGTGAAGGCGATGCAGCCGCTGTGGACCAAGTATGAAAAGACCCCGCAGATGAAGCAGATCGTCGACGAGATCGAGGCCACCAAGTGACGCATCGTACTTCCCTGGACAGCGCGTCGGCCGCCGCCCCGGACGGCACGCCGCCCGCGCGGCCGCACGCCGCGCCGCTGCTGCGCCGCGTGAACGACGTGCTGTTCCGCGTGCTCGCCGTGATCGCGTCCGCGTGCCTCGCAGTGCTCACGGTGCTGGTGTTCTACGCGGTCGTGATGCGCTACGTGTTCGAGAACGCGCCGGATTTCGTCGAGCCGATCGCGCTGTTGCTCGTGATCGTGATCGCGATGTTCGGCGCGGCGATGAAGGTGCGCGACGGCGGCCATATCGGCCTCGATTCGCTCGTGCGCCGGCTGTCGCCGAAGGCGCGCACGGTCGTCATCGCGATCCAGCATCTGAGCCTGATCGCGTTCGCGATCATGATCATGATCGGCTGCGGCAGCATGGCCGCCGAGACGATGGGCGACCGCATCCCGATCATCGGCCTGCCCGAAGGCGTGCGCTACCTGATCACGATGCCCGCGGCGGTTGCGATCATCCTCTTCTCGCTCGAGCACCTGCTCGCGCTTCGTCGTTCTTCGTCGGGACAATAACGCCATGGAACTCGCGATCCTGTCCGTCAGTTTTCTGATATTCCTCGTGCTCGGCGTGCCCGTGTCGTTCGCGCTCGGCATTGCGTGCGTGCTGACCTACATGGTCGAAGGCCTGCCGATCGCGACCGCGATGCAGGCGATGATCTCGGGGATGAACGCGTTCTCGTTCCTCGCGGTGCCGTTCTTCATCTTCTCCGGCGAGCTGATGCTGCATGGCGGCATCGCGGACCGCATCCTGCGCTTCGCGCAGGCGACCGTCGGCCACTTCCGCGGCGGCCTCGGGATGGCGAACGTCGTCGCGTGCACGCTGTTCGGCGGCGTGTCGGGCTCGCCGACCGCCGATACGTCGGCGATGGGCGGCGTGGTGATTCCGCTGATGAAGCGCGAAGGCTACAGCGCCGCGTACGCGGTCAACGTGACCACGCATGCGTCGCTCGCCGGCGCGCTGATGCCGACGTCGACCAACATGATCATCTACGCGTTCGCCGCGCAGGGCATCACCGGGATGCTGCACGGCCAGCCGGTGAGCGGCGTGTCGATCGGCGACCTGCTGTTCTCGGGGCTCCTGCCGGTGTTGTGGGTGATGGGCTTCGTGCTGGCCGCCGCGTACTGGCAGGCCGTGCGTCACGGCTATCCGCGCCGCGAGGACGGCTCGTCCGCACTGCCGCGGTTTCCCGGCTGGTATGCGGTGCTGCGCAGCTTCGTCGGCGCGGTGCCGGGGCTGATGGTGATCGCGATCATCCTCGTGTGCGTCGCGAAGGGCATCGCCACCGCGACCGAAGCGGCCGCGATCGCCGTCGTGTATTCGCTGGTGCTGACCGCGGTGGTCTACCGCACGCTGACGGCCGAGAAGCTGCGCCGTGCGCTGTCGCATGCGGCGCGCACGACGGGCGTCGTGCTGCTGCTGATCGCGGTGTCCAACATGCTGCGCTTCCAGATGTCGTACCTGGAGATTCCGGATGCGATCGAAGGGCTGCTGAAGCAGTCGACCGCCGCGCCGTGGCTGATGCTGCTGTACATCAACATCATCCAGGTGTTCCTCGGCACGTTCGTCGACATGGCCGCGCACATCCTGATCACGACGCCGCTGTTCCTGCCGATCGCGATGGCGTGCGGCGTCGGGCCGGTGCAGTTCGGGATCATGCTGCTGCTGAACTGCTCGCTCGGCCTCGTGCACCCGCCGATCGGATCGGTGCAGTTCGTCGGCTGCGCGATCGGCAACGTGTCGATCGGCGAGACCACGAAGATGGCGTGGCCGTACTACCTCGCGATCTTCAGCGCGATCAACATCGTCACGTACCTGCCGTTCTTCTCGACGTGGCTGCCGAGCCTGATCAGCGGGCATGCGGTGTTCTGATCGCGCGCTTCGCCCGTCGCGGCGCCGGACGACCGAGGTTGTCCGGCGCCGCGGTCGTATCCACGGTTCCTTTTCCCCACTTCACGTCACTTCACTTCCATGAAAACGACTCTACTGCGGCACGCCGTGGCGGCCGTTGCGTTCACGCTGGCGGCCTCGTTCGCGCACGCGGCGACGTATGCGTACGTGTCGAACAGCGACAGCCGCGACATCTCGGTGTTCGGCGTCGATACGGCGAACGGTGCGCTGACCGCGATCGAAACCGTACCGGTCGGCGGCACCGTGATGCCGATGGCGCTGTCGCCCGATCATCATCGCCTGTACGCGGCATTGCGTTCGACGCCGTACCGCGTCGTCAGCTTCGCGATCAATCCGCTCGACGGGCGGCTGATCGAGCTGGGCCGCGCACCGCTCGCGGACAGCATGGCATACGTGTCGACCGACGCGTCGGGCCGCTATCTGTTCTCCGCGTCGTACGGCGGCAACCTGCTCGCGGTGAACCGGATCGGCGCGGACGGCGTCGCGGGCGACGTGCAGCAGACGGTGAAGACCGGCCCGATGGCGCATGCGATCCGCCAGTCGCCGGACGGCCGCTACGCGTTCGCGTCGGTGCTCGGCGCCGATGCGTGGCTGCGCTTGCCGTTCGATGCGTCGACCGGCACGCTGACCGACACGGGCGAGCCCGCGTATCGGCTGCCGGAGAAGTCCGGCCCGCGCCATTTCGTGTTCTCGTCGAACGGGCGGTTCGCGTACCTGATCGACGAACTCGACGGCAAGCTGCACGTGCTCGCGCTGTCGCACGGCGGCGCCGATGCGCGGCCGATCCAGACGGTGTCGATCCTGCCGCCCGATTTTCACGGCGACAAGCCATGGGGCGCCGACCTGCACCTGACGCCGGACGGGCGCTTCCTGTACGCATCGGAGCGCACGTCGAGCACGCTCGCCGCGTATCGCGTCGACGCGAAGTCGGGCACGCTCGCGCGAATCGGCACGTTCGCGACCGAGCCGCAGCCGCGCGGCTTTGCGATCGATCCGTCGGGCAAGTATCTGCTGGCGGCCGGGCAACTGTCGCCGACGCTGGCCGTGTACCGGATCGACGGCCGCACCGGGCGCCTCGACGCGATCGGCAAGTATCCGGTCGGCAAGGGCGCGAACTGGGTCGAGATCGTCACGTACGACGGGACGAACTGATTCGGCGTGCCGCCCGTCGCGCGAGCGGAACGCAAACACATTTGCACGCACTGCACGCTCGCACCACGAAATACCGGCCGATCGACTCAAGTTGGAGCAGTCGCCGTCGTTAACCGATAAAGGATAACTTCGGGAGTCGATTCGCCATGCGTGATCTGAAAGTGAAAAGCAGTCTGCTTGCCGTGCTCGCGGCGTTCGCCGCGATGATCGTCGTCGGCGGCATCGTCGGGATCGTCGCGCTCGGCGGCGCGAACACGAACGCGAAGCGCCTGCACGAAATCGCGACGCAAACGTCGCTCGTCAACGACGCGTACAAGGACAGCACGCGTACCCGCTCGGCGCTCGTCCGTGCGTATTCGGCGCTGAAGGAGCACGACGATCCGGCGCAGCGCGACTCGGCGCTGCAAAGCGCGCAACGCACGTTCGACCTGTCCGCGAAGGAAACGCAGGCGTTCGGGAATACCGCGCCGGTCGGCAACCTCGGCGCGGACCTGAAGCAGGCGCTGGTCGCGTCGTCGACGCATCTCGCGAGCGTGCTCGCACGCGCAGCCGACGCGCTGCGCAACGGCGACACCGCCGCGTATGCGGCGATCAACGACAAGGAGATCACGCTCGCCGGCCAGGTGTATTCGGCGAACGTCGAGAAATTCCAGCGCACGGCCAACCAGCTCGCGGAAGACACGATCGACACCGACAACGCCGCCTATACGCGCATCATCGCGATGGTCGGGATCGGCGTCGCGCTGGCGCTCGCGCTGATCGTCGCGACGCGCTTCGCGCTGCGCGCGATCGTGTCGCGGCCGCTCGCGAACGCGGCCGCGCTGCTCGACCGCATCGCGTCGAACGACCTGACCGTGAAGGTGCCCGCTGCCGGCCGAAACGAAATCGGCCAGTTGTTCGCGGCGATGAAGCGGATGCAGGCGGGGCTCGCGGCGACCGTCACCGGCATGCGCGACAGCAGCGATGCGATCCATACGGCCGCACGCGAGATCGCGGCCGGCAACCTCGACCTGTCGAGCCGTACCGAGCAGCAGTCGGCGTCGCTCGAGGAAACGGCCGCGAGCATGGAGCAACTGACGTCGACGGTGCGCCAGAACGCCGACAACGCGCAGCAGGCGAGCACGCTCGCGGCCAGCGCGGCGGACCTCGCGCAGCACGGCGGCGAACTGGTCGGCCGCGCGGTCGACATGATGGGCGTGATCAACACGAGCTCGCAGAAGATCGCGGAAATCACCGGGATGATCGACGGGATCGCCTTCCAGACCAATATCCTCGCGCTCAACGCGGCGGTCGAATCGGCCCGCGCGGGCGAACACGGGCGCGGCTTCGCGGTCGTCGCGGGCGAGGTGCGCACGCTGGCGCAACGCAGCGCGAGCGCCGCGCGCGAGATCCGGCAGCTGATCGGCGCGTCGATCGACGACGTGCGCGACGGCAATGCGCTCGTGACGCAGGCGGGGCACGCGATGGAAGAGATCGTGTCGTCGGTGCGGCGCGTGGCGACGATCATGACCGAGATCACGACGGCCACGGTCGAGCAGAGCGCGGGCATCGATCAGGTCGGCCAGGCGGTCACGCAGATGGATCAGATGACGCAGCAGAACGCAGCGCTGGTCGAACAGGCGAGTGCCGCCGCGACGGCGCTCGAGCAGCAGGCCGGTTCGATGCAGGTCGCGATGTCGGTCTTTCGGGTGGCGCGAGCGGGGTGAGCGGTCCCCGATTCGGCTGCGTATCCTCGGCTATCTCGCGGGGCGGGAAGGGCAGCGGTGTCGCGGCAGGCAGTCGGGGGACCGGCTCACCCCGCCTGCCGACGCAGCCGTGTCCGGCGCGACGTGTGAAGCGGTGTGGGCCATCGGCATCGGCGCCGGTAGCCGCCGTCCCGCTTGTATCGACATCGGCTACGACAACCTGCGCGGCCGCTCGTCACAACCGCACGAGCGACGCTCACGCTCACCTAACCCTGCGGTGCATCCCACTCGGCGTCGCCATCCGATGCGTCATCGCCCGACCGATCGTTGCGCCAGTGCGCAAGCTCGCGCCACAGCGCCGGCCGCGCGTGGTCACGCGGCGGCAACTCGATGACATACGCGACGCCGCGCACGTTGACCATCGCGCCGGAGTCGGGCAGCGCGGGAATGCCCGCGGACGACGGGGCGTCGTCCGGCTCGGCGGCGACGTCGGGACTGGGCGGGCGTGGCGACATCATATGAATTCTCCGTCGGGTGTCGAAGCGATGGATCAGTAACGGACCCGCCCGACCAGGCCGAGCGGATCCATCGCGTGCTGGACGGCCCCGGCGAGTTGCCGTTGCGCGGCCGACACGTGCTTGCGGTAGTACGCGATGTTGACGGGCCCGACGCCGTGTTCCGCGCTGAAGCAGCCGCCTGCCTGCACGACGCGGTCGTACAGCGCGCCGCGTAGCGCCACCTGCTGCAGCGCGCCGTAGCGCTGCGCCTCGGCATGCGGAATCGACACGACGAGATGGCAGCCGCCGTCGCCGAAATGGCCGAACGCATGACAGCGCAGCGCCGGATGCGCGGCGGCGAGCCACTGCTCGGCATCGGCGACGAAGCCGGCCAGCGCGCCGCGCGGAAACGATACGTCGAACGACAGCGGCACGCCGTCCTGCGCGACGGCGGCCGGCAGCGCGTCGCGAATCCGCCAGAACCGCTCCGCCGGCGCGCACGCCGCGTCGAGCACCAGACGATCGCCGGCCAGCGCGTCGAGCGTCGCGACCGCGCGTTCCTCGAGCAGCGCATCGAGCCCCGGCATGCCGGTCGCGATTTCGACGAGCGCGTAGCACGCGGCATCGCTCGCCTCGAACGGAATGCGCAACGCGGGAAACGCCGCCGCGACGCAACCGACCGCCGCCGCCGACATGAACTCGAACGCCGACAGCATCTCGCCGAACGCACGCTCGAACGCGAGCAGGCCGGCGAGCGCCGCGTCGTACGACGCGAACGCGACGAACGTCGCGCACGACGACCGTTCGAGCGGCGCGAGCGCGAACGACACGGCCGTCACGAGCCCGTTCGCGCCATTCGCGCCGATGAAGCACTGCGCGACGTCGAAGCCCGCGTTGCGCTTGCGCAGCGGCGCGAGCGCGTCGATCACGGTGCCGGCTTCGTCCGCGAGCACGGCCTCGACGCCGAGCACGTGACGGCGCACGTCGCCGTACTTGATCAGGCGACTGCCGCCCGCGTTCGCACCGACGAGCCCGCCGGCCGCCGGATCGCTGCCGAGGTCGATCGGCACGCAGAGCCCGGCTTCACCCGCCACGCGGTTGAGGTCCGACAGCCGCACGCCGGCGTCGACCGTGATGCTGCGGTTGGCCGGATCGAACGCGCGAACGGCACGCATCCGCTCGAACGACACCACGCATTGCGTGCCGCTGCGATCGGGCACGGCCGCACCGACGAGCCCGGTGCGCGCGCCCTGCGCGACGAGCGCGATCCGGTGCGCGACGGCGACGCGGGCGAGCGCGCGCACGTCGGCGGTCGAGGCCGGTCGCGCGACGCCGAGCGGCACGCCGCCATGCTGCACGACGTCGGTCGCATACGGCTCGCATGCCGCGCCTTCGAGCCAGCCGTCGCCGAGCGCCGCGGCGAGCGCGCGCCGTTGCGCGGCGTGTGCTGCGTCGGCTCCGTGTGCGGGCAGCGCGCTCATCGTCAGCTTGCCCGCGCGAGCTGCTTGCGCAGCCGGCCGCGCACGACGACCAGCGCGATCAGCGGCACGACGCCACCCCACAGCGGGCTGTGGCGCATCGCGATCGACACCGCGAGCGCGACGACGGTGACCGCGAGCAGCACGAGCGACAGCGAACGCGCCCGCGCGTGATCGACGAGCGTGCCGTCGACGAAGCCGCCGTCCGACCACGCGGTATGCACGATGCCGACCACCAGCACGCACACGAGCATCGCGGCCGGCCCGAGTTCCTCGCCCCACAGACGGCTACCTGTCGGCGACACGAGCGCGAGCACCGCGCCGATCACGAGGAACAGGTCGACGCCAAGCGCGATGCTGTTGCGCTCCGCGCGGCGGATCAGCCACGCGCCGTGCACGAGCGCGAGCACGCCGCCGATCAGGAACGCGTGCGTCCAGCGCAGGTCCGGCTGTTCCGGGCCGAGCCGGCCGTAGAACAGGAACACGATCGCCGGCAGGAAATTGCTCGCGTGCAGCAGGTAGTCGGTTATGGGATGGTTCGATTTCATCGAGGTTTCTCCTTCGTCGAAACAGCGTGGCGACGACGCGTCATGCGTCAAGCGTCGTGCCAGCGGAACAGCCGCGCGGCGGCGAACAGGAACAGCGCGGTACACACGGTCATGCCGAGCAGTTGCGGCGCGAGCTGCGCGTACGGCGCGCCGTCGACCAGCACGCCGCGCAGCGCGACGGCGAACTGGTTGGTCGGCAGGAACGCGAGCCCGGCCTTCAGCCATGCGGGCGCGTCGTGCATCGGGATCGTCAGGTCGCTGAAGAACAGCAGCGGGTAGTAGGTGACGTTGCACGCGAGTTCGGCCGCCGCGAGCGAGCGCGTGCGGCTCGCCAGCAGCACGCCGATGCTCAGCACCATCGCCGCGCCGAGCAGCACGATCGGCAACGCGCGCAGCCCGTCCGGCGTCGCGATCGGCAGCGCGATGCCGAACGCGACGCGCGCGACCGTCAGCAGCACGAGCGCCGACAGCGCCATCATCGCCATCCGCGCGACGATCAGCGCGGCGAGGAACACGCCGCGCGACACCGGGAAGCACACGTACAGCTTGAACGTATTGCGCTCGCGCAGCGCGGCGATCGCGGTGGTCGTCGAATTGAGGCCGATCGCCATGAACGCCATCACCAGGATGCCGGTCGCGAAGAACGCGCCATAGTCGAACGGGCGGCGCGTGGGCGCCGCGTTCTCGAAGCGCGCCTGCGCGGCCGGCAACCCGAGCCGCTGCGCGGCGCAGCGCGCGAGCGCGATCTCGACGACGCGCGACGCGGCCTTCACCGCGAGCGAGCCGTTGAAGTCGTAGCGGATCGTCGCCGGCGTGCGTTCGTCCGCGCCGAGCACGACGGTCACGCGATCGGCCGGCGCGCCGCGGCCGCCGAAGGTCGCCTTCACCGTGTCGCTGTGCGACAGGCTGGCGACGATCTGCGCCTTGCACGCCTGGTTGTACGGCGTCGCGCCGCCGGGCACGTCGAACGCGATGTCGGCCGTGCCGAGCGAGCCCGAGCCGCCGAACGCGAACAGCATCACGCTCAGCAGGAACACCGGGAACACCAGCGTCCAGAACAGCGACGAACGGCTGCGCAGATAGCCGAGCAGCTCGTTGCGCACGAGGATCAGGAACACCTTAGTCATGGGTCGGGCCCTCGGTGCACAGGCGCAGCAGGTCGCCCGGCGTGCTCGGCGCGAGCGCGAGATGCTGGATGCCCTGTTCGCCGACGATCCGGTGCACGTTCGGATGCAGCGTCGCATCGCCGAACGCCTCGACCACGTGCGCGGCCGATACGCGCACGCCGGTCACGCCCGGCAGCGCCGCGAGCCGCTTGCGCAGCGCACGCGCATCGGCTTCGTCGCGGCAATGCAGGACCGCGCGCGCAGCGCCGACGAGCTCGGCGCGCAGCGTGTCCTGGTCGCCCTGGTAGCGCACACCGCCGTCGCGCACCCACACGAGATCGTCGACCACGCTCAGTTCCTCCTCGGAATGGCAGATCATCGCGACGCTCGTGCCGCTCGCGCGCTGGCGCAGCAGGTCGATCACGACGCCCGCATAGCGGCGGTCGAGCCCCGTGAACGGCTCGTCGAGCACGGCCAGCTCGGGCCGGTGCGCGAGCGCGACGTAGAGGTCGACGCGCTGGCGCTGCCCCTTCGACAGCGCGCGGCACGGCTTGTCGAGCAGTTCGGCGATGCCGAGCGCGTCGGCGATCGCCGCATCGGTGTGCGCGTACATCGCGCGGTGCAGCGCGACGATCTCCGAGACGCGCAGGTGATCGGGATACTCGACCTTCTGCAATTGCGCGCCAAGCCGCCGCAGCGACCGCGAATCGCGCATGAAGCGTTCGGCCGGCACGTCGAGCACGCGCACGTCGCTGCCGCCGCGCCGGAAGCCGAGCAGCGTTTCGAGCAGCGTGGTCTTGCCCGAGCCGTTCGGGCCGACGATCGCGGTGATCGCGCCGAGCCTGAACCGCACGTGGCGGGCGGAGAAGCGGAAATCGCCGGCCGCGACGTCGATCGCGCGCGCGCCGAGCGCCGCGCCCGGCGCATGCGCGTCGGGCAGCGGCGGCGTGCCCGCGCGCTGCGGCCGGTCGAACGCGGCGGGCGGGCCGAACATCGCGCGCACGGACGCTAGAAACGAAACGCTCATCGTCGGCATCCTCAGTCGAACAGCATGACCTGCGTGTCGCGCGCGCCCCGGTACGGGTTGCGGCCGTGCGCGACCAGCATGTTGTCGACGACGAGCACGTCGCCGGCCTGCCACGGGAACGCGCACTCCTCGTCGTCGAGCGCGTCGTAGATCGCCACCAGGTCGTCGAACGGCATCGGCGCGCCGTCGCCGTAGCGGATCTCGTACGGGAACGCGGCGCGCGCGCCGTACATGCGCTGCAGATAGCGGTAGCTGAGCTCGCCCATCGAGCGCGGGTTCGGGTGTTGCGCGCTCGCCTGGTTGAACCACACCGTCTCGCCGGTGCGCGGATGCGTGCGCAGCGCGCTGCCGACGTGCGACACGGTCACGCTGCCGTCGTCGAGCCAATGGCAGCCGACGCCGCGCTCCGCGCACAGCCGCTCGACCGCGGCGCGCTCCGTCGTGCCGAACGCGTCGTCCCACGGCCGGTGGTACGCGGCGAACGGCAGGTTCGGGTTCGCCGCGAGGCCGTCCGCGCGATCGCCCGGCGCCGCGAAATTGCGCAGGTACATCACGCCGCGCTCGGCGAACCGCTCACGCAGCGCGGCCGGCACGCGCGCGGTCACGCGCCGCATGTCGCAGATCGGCGTTTCGCCGCCCGCGTCGGCCGGCTGCCGGCAGTAGAACGCGACGAGGCGCGGGAACGCGGGCATGTAGGCCATTTCCTGATGCAGCCCGATCCGGAACGGCGGCGGCATGCGGGTCGACTCGTAGACCTGGCCGTCGATCTGCTTGCGCGGCGCGGCGCCGGCCGTATAGCCGTTCGCGTGCGCCGGATACAGCGCGCCGAGGCGGCCGAACGCGGCGGTGTCGGGCACCGCGAAGCCGCGCCACAGCAGCGCGCCGCACGCGTCGAGCAGCGTGTCGATCGTGTCGAGCCGCGAGCGGTACCACGCGACGAACATCTCCGGCGACGTCGCGAGTTCGGCGCTGCGCGGCGTCACGCACAGCGGCAGCGTCGCGCCGGGCGCGACCGGCGCGCACTGCACGTCGTCGGCGCCGAGCCGCACGGCGGCATGCGCGGCGAGGAAGGCGAGATCGGTCATCGCTCAGGCCAGCGCCGGTTTCTTCAGCAGGATTTCGAAGCCGAGCGCGCCGAGCCCCATGCTCGGGCTGTAGATCGACGCCACCGCCGTCAGGCCGGCTTCGGCCACCAGCGCATGCGCTTCGTCGAGCGTGATCTTTTCCTCGACGTGGGTCGGCGGATAGTCGGCGGCCGCGCGCATCTCGGTGAAACGGTCGAGCAGGTGCTGCGGCGCGTCGCGGCGCATGTCGTGCACGAGCGCGATGCCGCCCGGCTCCAGCACGCGGTACATCTCGGTCAGGCTGAGCGCCTTGTCGGGCAGATGGTGCAGCGTCGCGCGGCCGACTGCCATCGTCAGCGTGCCGTCGTCGAACGGCAGCGCGAGCGCGTCGCCGACGCGCATCTCGATCGTGTCGTCGAGCCCGAGTTCGTGGATGCGCGGGCGGCCTTCGTCGAGCATCGCCGGATCGAGGTCGATGCCGACGTAGCGCCAGCCGCGCATCGCCGGATCGGTCGCGAGCCGCACCGGCACGACGCCGGTGGCCGTGCCGATGTCGGCGATCGTGCCGGCCGTCATCCCGCGCGCCAGCTGGCGGATGCGGCTGATGAACAGCAGGTCCCACGGTTCGAGCGTTTCGGTGGCGAAGCGATCGTAGTCGTTCGCCGGGCGCAGGTTCTTGAGCAGCATGACGTTCCTTGTGCGAGAGGGGGAGGGTTCACAGCCAGCCGACCGGCACGGCGGCCAGCAGCCGTCGCGCGGTCGCGCTGTTGACGCCGAACGCCGGGCGGCGGCGCCGTTCCACCGCATGCGCGGCCATTGCCGCGATGCGCGCGCCGAGCCCGACGCCGACGCCCCACGACGGCGCGGCGACGCCGAGTTCGAGCAGCGTCGCGGCGGTCAGGAAATCGATGTTCGGCCGCAGCGCGCGGCGCGCGTCGGCTTGTGCGCAGCACGCGTCGAACAGCGTCACGTATCCGCCGTCGAAGCCTTCTTTCATGAACCGGCCGCGCATGTGCGGCGGACGCGGATCGGCGACGAACAGCGGATGGCCGAAGCCGTACAGCGTGCGTTTCGCGTCGAGCGCCGCATCGATCGCCGCGCGCCCGGCCGCGTCGAGCGCGGCGGGCGGCGCGCCGGTGCCGCCCGGCACCGACCGCGCGAGTGCGGCAAGCCACTGCATCGCTTCGAGCGCCGCGCCGACGTGCGACGGCCCGCTCGCGAGGAAGCCGGAGGCGATCGCCTGCGTCAGCGTGACGCCGGTGCCGATCGCGACGCGCGGCGCAAGCACGGTCGGCGTGATGTAGCCGAAGCCCGCGTGCCACGCGACGAGCAGCATGTCCATCGCCGCTTGCGCGGGCGCGTCGTGGCGCGTCGCGCCGGTCAGCACGAGCATGCGTTGCGCGTGCGTCCGCGCTGCATCGAGCACGGTGCTGCCGCCGGCGTGCGTGCCGGCCGCGAACGGCCGGCCCTCGATCGCCGCATGCAGCAGGAACGGCGCGGCGGCCGCGCACAGCAGCATCGTGTCGAGATCGGCGTCGTCCGGCGCCGGACCGCGTACGCGTGCGACCACGTCGTCGAGGCCGCGCAGCAGGCCGGACGCGGCCGCGAACACCGGCGCGACGCCTGCCGCGCCGAGGTCGGCGGCGACCGATTGCGCGACGGAGCCCGGCGCGAGCGCGTCGGCGAACGCCGCGAGCCGTGCGCCGATCGCCGCGGCGTGCGCGCGATGGTCGGCACTGTCGGGCGCGACGTCGAACCACAGATGCGCGAGTGCGCCTTCGAACGTCGTCGCGCCGATCAGCGCGTTCAGGTCGAGATCACGCACGCGCAGCGCTTCGGGGTCGAGCGTCGCGCCGTCGATGTCGGTGCCGCGATGGCGCGTCGCCGGCCGGCCGAGCAGGTTGCGCGGCGCATCGCCGGCCGCGGTCGTGGTGGCTGAGGTACCGGAATCGAGTGTCGTATCCATGTCATTCCACCGCGGCGAGTTCTTCGCTGCTGACGCTGATCGCCGCGTGCGCCATCGCGGCGATCACGGCCGCGTGCTGGTCGACGACGGGCAGCACGTTCGCGAAGTAGTAGCGCGCGCTTTTCAGCTTGCCGCGATAGAACGCGAGTTCGGCCGGCGCGTCGGCGGTTTCCGGCGCATCGAGCCGGCGCGCGGCGATCGTCGCCGATTCGAGCAGCACCCACGCCGACGTGACCACGCCGAACATTTCCAGAAAGCGCGTGTAGAACTGGCTGCTGCGATGCGTGTGGCCGTCCTGCACGTCGCGCGCGATGTCGTCGAGCGCGGCGGCGATGCGGTCGGCGCCCGCGCGCAGCGCATCGAACAGCGGCCGCAGTTCCGCATGCGTGCCGGCGTGATGCTGCTGCGCGAGGAACGCGTCGAGTTCGTCGCGGTAGTACTGGATCAGCCGCGAATGGCGGCCGAAGCCGAGCTTGTCGCGCACGAGATCCTGCGCCTGGATGTAGTTCGTGCCTTCCCAGATCGACAGGATCTTCACGTCGCGCGCGTTCTGCTCGACCGGGCTCGCGTCGGTGTAGCCGAGCCCGCCGTGCACCTGGATCGCCGTTTCGCAGATCCGCCACGCCTGGTCGGAGATGAACGCCTTGCAGATCGGCGTCAGCAGCAGTTGCAGCTTGCGATGGCGCTCGATCTCGGCCGGGTCGGCGTCGGGCGTCGCCTCGAGCATCGCCGCGCGCGTCGCGGTTGCCGCGAGCTTGCCGAGCAGGCCGCGGCAGCCGTCGACGCGGCTCTTCATGTCGACCAGCATGCGCTGCACGTCCGCGTGCTCGACGATCGCGACACGCGCGGCGTGGGTGTTCGACGCGCGCTCGATCGGGCGGCCCTGCAGCCGGCGGCCCGCATACTCGACCGCGTGCAGGTACGCGCTCGACGCGACGCCGACGCCGAACATCCCGGTGCTCATGCGCGCCTGGTTCATCAGCGGCATCAGCTGCAGCAACCCGACGTTGCGCCGGCCGCCGAGCAGCCAGCCTTTCGTCGTGCCGTTCGAGCCGAACACGAGGTGCGTGTTCGCGCAGCCCTTGAGCCCCATCTTGCGCGGCAGGCCGATGCAGTCGACGTGGTTCGGCTGCAGCTCGCCGGTTTCCTCGTCCGGCCAGAAGCGCGGCACGACGAGGCACGACAGCGAGAACGAATCCGGCGACGCGGTATCGATGCGGCCGAGCACGAAATACAGCGTGTTTTCCGTCAGCTCGTGCATGCCGGCCGAGATGTACACCTTCTCGCCGTCGATCGCGTAGACGTCGCGTTCGAGCGGCGTCGCGCGCAGCGCGACCGCGGTGAGGTCGGTGCCGGCCTGCGGCTCGGTCGCGCAGAAGCACGCGTCCCAGCGGTACGCTTCGAGCGGCGGAATGAGCGCCTTCTGATGCGGCGTGCCGTGCATCTGCAGCAGCTTGATCGCCGGGCGCGTGAAGCCCCCGTACGTCATGAACGACGGATTCGCGCCCATGAACATCTCGTAGATCATCTGCGTGACGATCGGCGGCAGCCCGTGCGCGGTGCCGAACAGCGTGTTCGACCATTCGTCGCGAAAGCGCGCCCACAGCGCGTGGAAATGCGACGGAATCCGGACCTGGCCGTCGTCGAGCAGCGTGCAGCCCTCGACGTCGGCCTGCTGGTAGCTGCGGCCGAGGTCGAGCGCGAAATCGCGTGCGCGTTCGAGCAGCGCATCGATCGACGCGCGATCGTGCGTGCCGTACAGGCCGTGTTCCGTCAGGAACCGCTTGTCGGCCTCGAACAGTTCCCACAGAAAGAAGCGCAGCTCGCGCAGGCTCACCTTGTACGCGCTCATCATGCGTCTCCTTCGATATCGAGTGCGGCGTCGAGGCCGCCGGCCAGGTCGACGACGGCTGCTGCCGCCGCGCCGTGCAGCGCCGCGTCCCACACGAGCACCGTGCGGCGTTCGCCTTCGTCGAGCGCACCGGCGAGCCGGATCAGCGCGGCGGCCGATTCGGCCGACGACAGATGGCCCGAGCCGTCATGCTGGATGCGCGCGGCAACCGGGATCGACGCGGCGTCGGCCACGCGCGCCGCGAAGCCGGGATCGAAGCCGGGCGGCACGCACCAGTCGATCTGGTTCGCGCGCAGGTTGGCCTGCTCGAGCGCGCGGCGGATCGCGCGGGCGGCGATCGGCGCGAGCGTGTCGCGCAGCGTGGCCGGCGCATCGGCCCACGGGTCCGTGATCGACGGCCCGAATTCGAGCGCGACGGATCGCACGCCGCCCCATGCGGCCGGTTCCGTCGCGGGGCCCGCGCGCGACACGAGCAGCGCGGCGGCCGCATCGCCGTAGCCGACCAGGTCGCCGAACTGGCGGAAGAACGGGTAGAGCCACTTGTCGCTGAGGATCACGAGCGCCTGGTCGCCTTCGTCGCGCAGCAGCCCGTCGAGCAGCATCAGCGCCGAATACCAGCCGAGCGTACCGTTCTGGCCGAGCGCGAACGGCGTCACGCGCTGCAGCCCGAGTTCGTACTGCATGCGGCCGACGACCGAGTCGCCGATCCCTTCGTTGAGCGCGCAACTGGCGACGATCACGTGCGTCGTGCGGGCCAGCGCGCCGGAGCCGAGCTGGTCGCGCAGGTCGAGCGCTGCGTCGGCGGCCAGATCGGCGAGGCTGCGCCCCGGCGGCGCGACGCGCAGCGCGGGCCGGCCGCCCGGCGCGAGGCGCGTGCCTTCGTCGGGCGTCAGCGCGCCCATGCCGCGCGGCCGCGCGAAGCGCGCCTGCGGCAGCAGCAGGTGCCGGTAGCCGGGATGGCGCTCCTGCGCCTGGATCGCGCTGAACACGACGGCGGGCGGCAGCACCACGACGCCGCCGGACAACGCGAGCGTGCCGGGCGCGGCGACGCGCGGCGCGCCGACACAGGTTTCATCGAGCGTCGACAGGGTCATGCTGCGGTCTCCTCGAGGTTCGGGCGCGCGAACGCGTCGCGATACTGCGCTTTCAGCGCCGGTCGGTCGATCTTGCCGTTCGGGTTGCGCGGCAACGCCGGCAGCGGCTCGACGACGAGCGGGTTCATGTAGGTGGGCAACGCGTCGCGGCACGCGCGCGCGATGTCGGCGCGGCACGCATCGGCGTCGAGCGTCGACACGACGCACGCGGCGATCGCCTCGCCGAGCGCCGGGTGCGGAACGCTGAATACCGCGGCCTCGCGGATGTGCGGCAGCGCGAACAGCACGTCCTCGACCTCGGTCGGGCTCACGCGATAGCCGGACGTCTTGATCATGTCGTCGCCGCGCGCGACGAAGTACAGATAGCCGTCCGCGTCGCGCCGCACGATGTCGCCGGACCACACGGCGACGTCCGGGCGCGGGATCTCGCCGTGCCGGCGCGGCAGCGGGCGAAAGCGCTGCGCGGTCAGCTCGGGCCGGTTCCAGTAGCCGAGCGTGACGAACGCGCCGCGATGCACGAGTTCGCCGGGTTCGTCGGCCGCGCATTCGCTGCCGTCCGCGCGCAGCACGAGGATCTCCGCGTTCGGCACGGCCTTGCCGATCGACGTCGGGCGCAGCGCCGCGTCGGCCGGCGGCAGGTAGGTCGAGCGGAATGCCTCGGTCAGCCCGTACATCAGGTACGGCGAAGCCTGCGTGAACAGCGCCTGCAGGCGGTGCAGCAGCGGCGTCGCGAGGTGGCCGCCGGTGTTCGCGAAGCGGCGGATCCGCGTGCGCGCGGCGTCGCTCCAGCCGGCGGACGCGAGCTGCATCCACAGCGGCGGCACGCCGGTGATCGACGTGACGCCGAACGCGTCGCAATGGCGCGGCACTTCGGCCGGCTGCAGGAAGTCGAGCGGCGTGTAGCACGCGCCGGACGCCAGCGCGGTCGTGAGCTGGCTCAGGCCCGCGTCGAAGCTGAGCGGCAGCACGCCGAGCACGACGTCGTCTTCGGCGAGCTGCTGATACGCGGCGACGCTGAACGCACCCGACACCAGGTTGCGATGCGACACGACGACGCCCTTCGGCTTGCCGGTCGAGCCCGACGTGTAGAGCAGCGCAGCGGGATCGTCGTCGACCGGGCGGCCGGTAACGGGCAGTGCCGGCGCGTCGATGCCGGCCGCTTCGATCGCATCGGCCAGCACCTCGATCAGCAGCGTGCGTTCGCCGACGAGCGCGGCGAGCGCCGGCAGGCGTTTGAGCCGCTGCGCGCCGGTCACGAACAGCGCGGCGCCGCTGTCGGCGACGATGTGTTCGATCTGCGCTTCCTTCAACTGCGGATTGACCGGCACGAAGATCGCGCCGAGTGCGTTGGCCGCGAGCATCGCGACCACGGTTTCGATGCGCTTCGGCGCGTAGATCGCGACGCGTTCGCCGCGCTGCACGCCGCGCGACGCGAGCGCGGCGGCGGCGCGCCGGACCGCGCGGGCGAGCTGGTCGTAAGTCAGGGTGCCGCCGCCGTCGGCATACGCCGGACGATGCGGCCAGCGCTCGGCGCCGTGTTCGAGCAGGTCGGCGATGCTGATCAATGCGTTCATGATCGGCTCCTCGGGTTCAGGCCGGCCGCACGTACACGTGCGCGGCTTCGTGGGACAGGAAATGCGCCATCGAGTACGTGCGGTGATACGCGCCGCAGCGCGCGAACACCGCGATGTCGCCGACCTGCGGCGGCGCGCCCGCGTCGTCGCGGCCGATCACGTCCGCGCGGCTGCAGGTGCTGCCGACGTAGAGCGTCGGCACGCCGCGCGGCGGCGGCGCGGGCCCGCGGCGCACCAGTGACGGCGCGGCCAGGCGGCGCATCATCGTTTCGGTCTGCGCGAGCAGGAACGCATGCGACAGCCCGCCGTCGCAGACGGCGATCGTGCGGTCCTGCCACGTCTTCACCGCGACGACGCGCGTCGCGAACACGCCCGCATCGGCGAAGATCGCGCGGCCGGATTCGTGCGCGAGCGAATACGGGCCGGCCAGCGGCGCGAGCGCGGCGGCATAGCGTTCGAACGCAGCGTCGCCCGGATGATCGTCGGCAAAACCGCCGCCGAGGCTCAGCGACGCGAGCGGCGCACCGTTGGCGGGCGCGAGATCGCGGGCGAGCGCCGCGAGCAGTTCGGGCAATACGAGCGTGTCGGGCTGCGTCGGGTCCTGGCGGATGAACGAATGCGGGCCGGAGAACACGTGCAGCCCGGCGACGGGCAAGCCCGCGGCCGCGAGCGTGCGCACCGCGTCGTGCGCCTCGTTCGGCGTCATCCCGAAGTGGTCGTGCCACAGCGCCCGTGCGTGAACACCCGCCAGCGCGCCGGCGTTCACGCGCAGCAGCACGGCGCCCGGCGTGCTGCCGCCGGCCGCTGCTTCGCGAGCGAGCGGCACGAAGCGCGCGACCGCGTCGGGGTTGTCGAGCACGAAATGGCAGCGCGACGCGAGCCCCGCGCGCATGAACATCTCGTCCATCGACGGATTGTTCAGGTAGCGCGGCGTCTTGATCCGGCCGATCACCGCGTCGAGTTCGCCGCGGCTCGCGAGTTCGACGCCGTCCTCGTACGCATGCGCGCAGCGCGCGAGCATGTCCTGGTTCGGGTTCGCCTTCAGCGACACGATCAGCCGCGTGCCGAGCCGCGCCTTCAGCGACCGGTAGCGGGCGATCGCGACGTCCGGCTCGTACACGTAGCACGGCGTGCGCAAGTCGGCGATCCACGCGTGATCGGCGGCGGGCGGAAGCGGGCGCTCAGGCGTCATGGCGGCTCACCGGATGGAGCGTGGCGGCCGCGTACGCGCCGCAGTTCGACTGCATCACGCCGAGCACGCGCCGGCCGTGCGCGAGCGCATCGAGCCCGACGTCGGCCAGGTTGATCGGAAAATCCGAACAGCACGCATGGCCGCGCGCATGGATGTTGTCCGCATAGAGCCGCTCGGCCGGCACGCGCATCGCGCGGCACAGCGCGTTCCAGCCGGGCAGGTCGGCGTTGTGCGGCAGCACCAGCTCGTATGCGTCGAGCGCATGCGGTTCGAGCGCGACCGCCGCGTCGATCGCGCGGCGCGTGTACGGCCACTCCATCATGATCAGGTCGGCCTCGTTCGCGGCGACGGTGTCGGAACCGCGATGCCATTTCGCGTGCGTCTCGATCGCGATGCCGCCGAGCCGGTTCTTCGTGCTGTTGCGCGCGATCAGCATCGCGGCCGCGCCGTCGCACTGCACGCCCGTCATCTGCCGCATCCGGTAATCCTCGCCGTACACGCGGTCGGACGACACGATGAGCGCCGCATCGAGCTGCGGATGGCGGCGCATCAGCGCGCGCACGGTTTCGATGCCGGCCGCGACCGACACGCAGTTCAGTTGCGCGACGGAGCCGAGCCACAGCGGCTCGATGCCGAACCGCGCGGCCACTTCGTGCGGCAGGCTGCGCGGCGCGGGCGGCACGCTGAACTGCTGCGTGTGCACGTGCACGATCGCGCCGACGTCGGACGGATGCACGCGCGCGGTGTCGAGCAACCGGCCGACCGCCGCGATCGCGAGGTCGGTCTCGCTCGTGTCGAGCGCCATGTGGAAATAGCGGCTGCCCGACTGCGCGATCGCGGCCGCCCGCTGCGCCGGGTAGTCGCGTTCGGCGGCCCAGGCCTCGATGTCGACGGGCGGGCCCGGCAGCTCGTAGGCCACCGCGTCGATGCCGATCCAGAAGCCGGCGTCGCGGGATGCGTGGGAGGAGGGCATCGTCATGTCAGTTGAGCGGCATCGCCGCGTAGTCGAGGACGTCGAGCTTTTCGAAGGTCGCCTGCACGGTCGGCGTGAGCAGGCCCATCTCGCGGATCGTCGGCACCAGGCGCCGGAAGATCGAGCGGCGGATCGAGCTCGACACCGGCGACTCGCGCACCATCGCGCTGCATTCGCGCTTCGACAGCCCCATCGGTTCCCAGATGTCGTCCGCGCACAGGTGCTCGTACAGCACGGCCGCGCCTTCGCAGATGAACTCCTCGCGCTCGCGCAGCTCGTGCGAGCTCATCTCCGCGTACACGCGGCACAGCGTGATCCGGCCGACCGCGAAGTGGCGCGCTTCGTCGCGCTGGATCCGCAGGAACAGGTCCTTGATGAACGGGTCGGTGCTGTACGCGACGACGCTCTGGAAGATCGACAGCGCGATGCCCTCGACCAGCACCTGCATCCCGAGGTTCGTCATGTCGAGCGCGCTGCTCGTGATCGTGTCGTGCAGGAGCCCCTTCAGCGAGCGGCTCATCGGGTAGCTGACGTCGAGCTTCTCGTTCACGAGCTTCGCGTACGCCTCGACGTGACGCGCTTCGTCCATCATCTGCGCGGCCGCGCACAGCCGCGCGCTCAGGCCGTTCTCGGCCGATGCGAGCTTCGACGCGCAGATCAGCGCGGCCTGCTCGCCGTGCAGAATCTGCGACAGCAGCCAGCCCTGCGCGTGATGGCGCACCTCGCGCTTGTCGGCGTCGGCGAGCTTGCCCCACAGCTCGGTGCCGTAGATCAGCAGCGTCGGGTCGGGCATGCCGAGCGGGTTGGTCGGGTCGAGATCGTGGCTCCAGTCGACGTCGGTCGCGACGTCCCACTGCGCGGCCTTCGCCTTCTCGTACAGCCGGTTCAGCGCCTCTTCGCGCAGCGTGTAGTCGTTCGACATCAGCGCGTCGACGGGCATCGACCAGCGGATATCGGCCGTGTCCTGCATCACGGTAAGCGTGTCATTCATGTCAGGGTCTCCCCGGCCGCGCGGCGGCGCCGGAATGATGGGCGGAATCGGTGAACGGAGCGGCGGCGCGCGACGCGCCCGGGTGCGGTTCGAGGCGGATCGCGAACGACGGCCACGCGCCGCGCAGTTGCGCGTCGAATGCATCGGCGAGCCGCGCGGGCCAGATCGCGCAGCACACGCGGTTGTCGCCGGCGAATTCCGCATCGCGCAGGATGCGGTCGCCGATCCACACGACCGGCGCGCCGCGCGCGGCATCGCGCAATGCTTCGTCGTACAGGTGCACGCCGAGCAGCACGTGCGGCGCGAGCAGTTCGGCCGGCAGCGCGCCGAAATACGGTGCGCAGACTTCGATGAACAGGCGGGCGTCCGCGTGCACGGCGTCGCGAATCCGCGCGGTGACTTCGGCGAGGAACGCGAAATACTGGACGTGGTCGAGCAGCACACGGCGCTCGCCGCCGGCCACGTCGGACGGATTGCCCGCGTCGTACGCATCGCCGGCCGCTTCCGCGAGCGCGGCGCGTGCGTAATCGGCCGGCGTGTCGAGCGGCATCCGGTACGCGCTGGCCGCGACCGCGACCGGCTGCCGCGCGTCGCGCTCGATCCGGTAGGTGAAGTGAACGGGCCGCACCATGTCACGCCTCGCCGTCGAGAGAGAACGTCGCGTCCGGCGCGAACGCGACGTCCGCGATCGCGTAATAGCCGTTCAGCGCGAGCGAGCAGACGGCCGCGCGGCGCGGCGTGTCGCCGTCGCGGTGCGCGAGCAGCACCGACAGCCACGGATCGCTGCCGAACGCATGACCGAACACGCCATGGCCGTCCGGCAGCAGCGGCGTCTTGCCGACCGACGCGAGCAGCGCGCGGCGCGACGTGGCCGGAAAGAACGGCAGCGCCGCGTGCAGGCCCGGGCGGGCCGTGCAGAACGTGCGGATGTCGCGGCCGAGCCGCACGACCGCGCTGGCCGGCGGCGCAGCGTCCGCGATGACCGACTGCGCCGGTTCGCGGCCGACGTCGACGAGCAGCGTGCAGACGCCGAAGCCCGAACGCCCCCAGGCGGGATTGCCGTGCCAGTACGTATAGCCGTGCACGTCGATGTCGACGATCTGCAGCAGCAGCGTGCGCGGCCCGGTTTCGGCCGCGGTCGCGAGCGCGCGGCGCAGCACGTAGCCCCAGCCCGCGCACTCGTACGAGCAGGTCATCCAGTCGGGCGTGTAGTCGTTCGCGCCGGCGAGCGCCTGCGCGAACACGCGATGCTGCGGCGAGTCGTTCATCAGCAGCATCGACAGGATCGTCGAGCTGACCACGTAGTCGTCCGCGCCGACCGCGCCGCACAGCCGCTCGCGCTCGGCGCACGCGAGCGTGCCGATCGCGTGCGCGGTGTCGTCGAGCGGCACGGCCGCGCCGTCGCGCGACGGCGCGACGCGCCGGTACGCGAGCGCCTGCACGGTCAGCGCGGTCGCCGGGGCCGGCTGGACGGCGGCGGCCGCCACGGGGGCAAGAGGCGCGAGCATCGTCGTATCAGGCGGCGTGCTGCTGGCGGCGCAGTTGCGCGTCGAGCTGCTGCAGCGTCGTGTACTGCGTGATGTTCAGCGCTTCCGGGTCGATCGAACCGTAAAGCTGTTCGCAGAACACGATCAGCTCGACGATGTTCAGCGAATCGATGCCGAGTTCGCCGATGCCGGCGTCCGTGTCGACGGTTTCGACGTTGAGGATCTTCGCGACTTCGCGGGACAGGATGTCGAGCGCGTCGGCCGGAACGTTCTGGGTCGTCATGAGGGGAGCTCCTGGAGTTGAGTGGATTTGATCGGGATCGATCGGCCTGTCGCGTGGATCAACTGCCGGCTTCGCAGCGCAGGCTCTTGCGAAGCTCGTGATAACAACGGTACGAACTGCCTTCCATCTTCGAAAACGCCAGCAGGTCGCGCTGGTCGTCGAACAGCGGCACCTTGCCGTCGCGCACGAGCGCGCTCAGGAACTCGTTCGACAGCAGCTTGATCGCGAGCACGCGCTGCACCTTGCCGAAGCTGTAGTGCGCGTCGTCGGTCTGGCTGCGCGCGGCGTCCGCGATGAAGCGGTGCACGGCGCGCGCGTCGGCGTCGAGTTCGACGCGGCCGGTCCGTTCGAGCCAGCCGACGTGCGCCATCAGCGCGCGGACGAAGTACGGGCGCACGACGGTCAGGTATTTGTTGAACACGGTCGGGCCGCCGATCCGCAGGCGATCCTCGGCGGCGACGCGCACCTGGCCGCCGACGTTCGCGAGCTGCAGGTTGCCCGCGAGGAACGGCGCACCGCAGGTCGTGCGTTTCAGTTTTCGGTATTCGTCGGGCCACACGAGGTAAGCGGCCGGGAACATCACGCCAGGCAAGCGCGCGGCGACGACGGCCATGCAGTCGCGATGCGCCTCGATGCCCCACACCTTGTCGACGGTCAGCGCGAGCACGTTGTCGTCGCTGCGCACGACGGTGCGCCACGCAGCCAGCGTCGGACCGCCGCCGTCGCTCATCAGGAACGCGAAGTTATGGCCGGCATCGATGCATTCGCATGCGCGACGGTTCTGGTCGTCGGAGAAGAACAGCCCGAACATGATGCGGATGAACGCGCGCATGAACGGCTTGAACAGGTGATGAAACCCTTCGCCGCCGATCTGTTCGAGCAGCGCTTCGGTGAGCGGCGCTTCGTCGTGCCGCAGCGGGGTCGATGCGGACGCGTCGGGCAGCACGTCGGGCGTGGCGGCGCGCAGCGCGATCACCATCTCGCTGTCGAGCAGCCGCACGGCGGCGGCTTCGACGAGCCGGGCCGCCGCGCGCGGCGGCGTGCCGATCGCGTCGAGGTGGCGCAGCACCGGATACGCGGCCTGGTCGGCCACGCGCAAGAGCAGCGGCGGTGCGACCGGGGCGGGGGCGGAAAGCGTGGACATGGCAGGGTTCCTGTCAGAAGCGCACGCGCACGGCGGCGTCGATGCGGGTGCCGAGACCGACCATCCGGTACTCGGACTGGCTGTCGGAGAAAGCGTGGGTGAGCGCGACATCGACGCTCACGCGTTGGTTCACGTCGGCGACGACCTGCGCGATCGCGAGCAGGCCCTTGTCCTGCGGCGAATAGACGCCGCGCAGCGAATACTCGACGCGGCCGACCTTCTTGCCGAGCCGGGCGAACAGGTAGTCGCGCAGGCTGCCGTCGACGCTCACGAAGTTGGCCGTGCCGCCGAGGCCGGCCAGCGCGGCGCCGGGCGCGACGGGCAGCAACGCGTTGTTCGCCTGCACCGCGCCGACCATCCGGCGCCACTGGCTCGCGTCGTAACGCGCTTCGTCGTGCGA
Organism: Burkholderia sp. BCC0044; assembly: GCF_902832955.1. NCBI lineage: Bacteria > Pseudomonadati > Pseudomonadota > Betaproteobacteria > Burkholderiales > Burkholderiaceae > Burkholderia > Burkholderia sp. BCC0044. The sequence goes on from NZ_CADFDO010000004.1 coordinate 223,482, forward strand.
CCACTCGACGATCAGCGACAGGTTGCCGGGCAGCGCGCTCTGCATGCCGAGCGCGCTGCGCCACATATATTGGCGATCGTTGCGGCGGTCGACGGCGTCGTAGGCGGCCGCCGAATCGAGCGGCGTGCCGTTCGCGATGAAAGCCGGCAGCGGCCGCGTCGTGCCGCGTTCGAGCCACGCGCTCGCATAGACGGTGTTCGAGCGCGCGACGTCGAACGACAGCGTCGCGCCCGCACCGCCGCGGCCCGCGTGACGGCCCGCGAGCAGCGCGGCCGAGCCGCCCGACCAGTTGTAGGCGCCGCGCACGAGCTGCGTCGCGCCTTCGACGTCGCGGTTGTCGACGTCGTTGCGCAACGTGCGGTTCTCGCCGGCGATGAACTGCAGCGTGGTCTGTTCGCCGGCCCATTTCGCTTCGACGAGCGGCGTGCCTTCGACGTCGCCGTAGCGATCGTAGATGTCGGCCGTCGCGGCCCGTTTCTGGAAGAAGCCGAGCGGGAAGAACGCCTGCGACGTGTCGAGCGTATCGATCCGCTTGCCGGCCGTGAGCGTGATGCCGTTGTCGAACGCGTAGCGCACGCCCGCTTCGTTGAAGCGGCTCGCCTGCGCGCCGAGCGAATGGTTGCTGGCGACGACGCGCGCGTTCACGAACAGGTTCTCGCCGTCGATGCGCGCGAGCAGCCCGGCTTCCTGCTGGTTGCGCGGCGAGTCGCCGATCAGGCGGCCGAGCAGCGCGCGGCCGTCCATGCTGTCGACGGAGCGTGCGTAGCCGATACCGTTGAGCGTGCCGAGCTGATCCATCAGCGAATCTCCGTGCGCGAGCGTGCAGCCGAGCGCGAGCGGGACGGCGAGCGCGACACCGGGCCACGCGCGCTGCACGCGGCACCGGCGGCTTGCGCGGCCGGGCGATGAACGGAGGCGATCACGATGAGCATCGGCATCGGCGTCGTACTCACTGACCATCGGCGAGCGTGTCGGGATTGAACCAGCCCGACGGAATCTTGCGCGGCTGGCCGTCGAGGATGTCGACGACGCTCGCGCGCTGCTTCTCGACCTCGTTGCGATAGGTGATTTTGCGGATCACCTTGCGGCCGTTCGCGTCGACCGGCGCGGAGAAATCGGCGCTGCGGAACAGCAGGCCGCTCGCCAGGAAGAACTGCGCGCGCACCGGCACGTCGGTATCGGGCGTGACCCACAGCTTGATCGTCGGGTAGACGTTGTCGGGATCGGTCGCGGTCAGGTCGAGCTCGGTGGCCGGCTTGCCGGCGATCGGCGTCGTGCCGGGCGCGGCCGTCGCGCGATAGCTGTCGGCCCAGTGCGTGCGCGTGATGTCGCTGATCACGACTTCGCCTTGCAGCCGCTGCATCCCGTTGATGCGCACCGCGCTGCGCGTGTTCGGCACGTAGAACCAGTGCCCGCGCGTCGTCGCGAGGTACTTCTGGCCGTCGTTCTCGCCGCTGCGCGTGAGCGCGAGCGTGTCGCCGTTGCCGCGCGTGTAGACGAGATAGCGGGTCGCGTCGCCGGACTGCCCGCCGACCTCGTTGGTGATCTGGATGTTCGTCTGCGTATCGGCGGCCGTGCTGCGGTAAGCGTCGGCGCGCGCGAGCATGGTCTGCGCGCTCGGCGCGTCGGCCGCGTGGGCGGCGAGCGGCGCGCACGCGACGAGCGCGGCGAACGTGAGGCGAATGCGGGTCATGGGGCGAGTCCTTCGAGGATGTTGCGTTTCGCGAGCCCGATCGTCGCGAGCAGCGCCGCGGCCACGCCGAGTACGACGAACGCGGCTTCGACGGCGGCCACGGCGACGGGCGACACGGCGAATTCGAGCAGGATCGGTTTCACGCGGCCGGGCGGCGCGGGCAGGTGGATCTGCGCGTGATTGAGCGCGACCATCGTCAGCAGCGCGAGCGCGATGCCGGCGGCCGCGCCGAGCAGGCCGAGCAGCGCGGTTTCCTGGATCAGCACGCCGCGCACCGTCGCGGCCGGCACGCCGAGCGCGCGCAGCGTCGAGATCTCGCGGCGCCGCTCGACGATGCTCATCAGGATCCAGTTGCTCATCGACAGCAGGATCGTCACGCAGAGAATCGCGCCGAACACCGAGAACTGGTTCTTGTACAGCGCGACGATCTGGTGATAGAGCGACACGAGCTGATCCCAGGTCTTCACGTCGAGCTTCGGCAGCGCGGTGCGCAGCGTCGCGGCGGCGGCCGGCGTGCCGGCGGTATTAGACAGGAACACCGCGATGCGCGATGCACGGTCGGTGCGCAGCAGCGCCTGCGCGGCCGTGAACGTCACGTTGACGATCCGCTCGTCGACGTCCTTGTTGCCGGTGCTCATCACGCCGACGATCTGCGCGTCGGTCGCGTTGATGCCGCCGTGCGCGGTCGACGCCATCAGCTGCACGACCGAGCCGACGTGCACGCCGAGCTTGCGCGCGAGTTCCGCGCCGACGACGACTTCGGTCCCCGCGTTCATCGGCGACAGATAGCGGCCCGACAGCACCGCGTGATAGTCGAAGAAGCCGGGCGGCTCGCGGTTCGGTTCGATCCCTTCGCCGACGAAGCCGTAGCTGAGGTCGCCGTTCGACACGAGCCCGTCGAAGTCGATGCCGCGCGCGGTGGTCGCGACGCCGGGCAGCTTTGCAATCGCCTGCGTGGCGGCAGCCTGTTCGTGGGCGGTCAGCCCATACTGCAGCGGGCGTTCGCCGATCAGGTCGAGATAGCCGTGGTGCAGCACCTGCACATGGCCGACGCCGCTGTCGATCGACCCTTCGCGCACCGCGTCGAAGGTCGCGATCACGTAGCCGAGCGCGAGGCTCGACGCGAATGCGGCGACGCCGATCATCGCCATCGTCAGCACGGTGCGGCGCCGGTTGCGCCAGAGGTTACGCCACGCAAACGTCGACCAGTTCACGATTCACTCCCGGTACGCCGTCGCGCATCTCGATGCGGCGCGGCAGGTGCGCGCACAGACGATCGTCGTGCGACGCAATCAGAAAGGCGGTGCCCAGCGTGCGGTTGGTGTCGAGGATCAGCTCGGCGACCGCGCGCGCGTTGGTGCTGTCGAGGCTCGCGGTCGGCTCGTCCGCGATCACGATGGCCGGCTCCTTGGCGAGCGCGCGAGCCAGCGCGACACGCTGCTGCTCGCCGCCGGACAGCTCGCCGGGGCGGTGCCGTTCGCGCGGGGCGAGCCCCACCGCGTCGAGCATCGCGCGCGCGCGTTCGCGACGCGTGCGCGGCGTGCCCCATGCGAAGCAGCCGAGCTCGACGTTCTCGAGCGCCGACATCACCGGAATCAGGTTGAATTGCTGGAACACGAAGCCGATGCGCTCGCGGCGAATCCGTTCGAGCGTGTCCGGCGCGTCGTCGATCTTGCGGCCTTCGAGCCAGCGCTCGCCGCTGCTCGGCACGTCGAGAAAGCCGGCGAGGTTCAGCAGCGTGCTTTTGCCGCTGCCCGACGGGCCGACGAGTGCGACGACGTCGCGCCGGGCGATCGACAGCGTCGCGTCGCGCACCGCGACGACGCGGCCCGCGCCCTCGTACGTGCGCGTGACGTCGCGCAGTTCGAGCACCGGGGCGAGGGACGAGGCCGTCATGCGAACGCTCCCTGGCCGGCTTCGACAGCGGCCGACGCGGGAATCACGGGCAGCGCGCCGTTCGCATAGAGATCGCGGCACTTCAGGCGCTGCAGCTTGCCGCTCGTCGTACGCGGCAGCGAGCCGGGCTCGACGAAACACAGATCCTGCGCGGCGAAGCCGATCCGCGACGCGAGCAGTTGCTGGCACTCGGTGCGCGTTTGCGACGTCGCGTCGACGGGCCGCGCCTCGATCGCGACCACCAGCCGCTCGGTGCCGGTTTCGGGATCGGGCAGACCGAACGCGATGCACGTGCTCTTGCGCAGCGCGCTGTGCGACGCCAGCGCTTCCTCGATCTCGTGCGGGAAATAGTTGCTGCCGCGGATGATGATGACTTCCTTCTTGCGGCCGAGGATATGCAGCTGGCCGTCCGCGACGTAGCCGATGTCGCCGGTGCGGAACCAGCCGTCGGCCGTCAGCGGCGCGGCGATCGTGCCGTCGTCGGCGTTCAGGTAGCCGAGCATCAGCGACGTGCCGCGGATCGCGACTTCGCCGACCGCGCGGTTGGCAAGCGCATGGTCGCCGTCGTCGAGGATGCGGAACGCCATCCCGTCGATCGGCGTGCCCATCGCGAGCACCGTTTCGGTCTCCGTGTCCTGACCGTCGTTCGCGGCGGCCGGCTGCGCGTCGCGGCGCTCGATCAGCGCGCGCCGGTCGAGCGTGTCGGCGATCACGTACGGCGCGCCGTCGACCGCGCCTTCGTGCCACGCACGATGCATCGATACCGCGAGCGTCGATTCGGCCATCCCGTAGCACGGCTGCAGCGCCGACGCCGCCAGGCCGTACGGTGCGAACGTCGCGGCGAAATCGCGCAGCGTCGCGTCGTCCACGCGCTCGCCGCCGATGAAGATGTTGCGGCACGCGGACAGATCGACGCCGTCCATCGCGGCGGCATTGAAGCGGCGCACGCAGTAGCGCAGCGCGAAGGTCGGCACCGACGTCGTCGTCGCGCGCGCCGATGCGATGCGCTTCAACCAGCCGAGCGGATTCCGGATGAAGCTGTTCGGCTGCATCATCAGCAGCGGGGCGCGGTAATGCAGGTTCGACAGCAGCGTGAGCAGCCCCATGTCGTGATAGAGCGGCAGCCACGACGCGGTGCCGTCGCCGGCCGCGATATCGAAGCGCACCGACCCGCCGATGCCGAGCACGTTCGCGATCACGTTCTCGTGGCTGAGCACCGCGGCCTTCGGATGCGACGTCGAACCCGACGTGAGCTGAACATGATGCGGATCGCGGCCGCTCTTCGAACTGATCAGTGCGCGCGCGCCGGCATCCGCCGCGCTCGACAGCGTCGCGAGATCGACCACGCGCGTGGCGGCCGCGGGAAACGCGTCGTCGCGCCAGGCCGCGGCTTGCGCATCCGCGGCGACGACGATGCGCGGCCGGTACAGCTCGCACGCGACGTCGACCACCTGGCGGCCGGCCGCCGCACGCCGTGCGGGAACAGGCACGGTGCAGGGCAGCGCACCGGTCATCACGCAGGCCATCATCGCGGCCGCATGCTCGACCGACGCGGGCAGCGCGAGCATCACCAGATCGTTCTCGCGCACGCCGAGCTCGCGCAGCGCGCCGGCCTGGCGAAACACCTCTTCCGCGAAGTGCCGGTAGGTGATGCCCGCGTCGCGGCCCGCATCGTCGACGAAGGTCATGCGATGCATGGCGCCCGCCACGTCTTCGAGCGATTCGATCAGGCGATGAATGGTGGATGCGTACTTCGTCACGAGGAGTCTCCTCTGAGGAACACGGCCGCTCGCGCCACGGTGCCGGCGGCGCCGTTCGTCGAGTGAGGTGGATTCTTGCCGGATCGATTCGTCGCGACAAACGGAATCTATGCAGGCTATGCATGAGCGGAGCGCATCCACTCGGCGCGGCACACGTTCGTTATCCGTGTGAACGCGTGCCAGGTGACTGGTCGGTCTCATTCGACCGGTCGTCTAGTTCACGATGTGGTGCGCTCATGCGCGTGCGTCATGCAATGCGTTCGGAAAATTCGTTTGTCCGAAACATCGACTCACAGAAGAATTGCATCCCGGCAGCGCGCCAGCGTCGCCGCGTCATCGTGCCGGGCAGGGCCCGGCTCAAGGAGAGCGTCTTGTCCGTCACCTCATCGCTTGTCGCCCGCTCGAAACCGGTTGCAGACATGAAGAGCCGCCCGAGCGGCGTGGTCTTCTCGCTGAAGCTGGCGGTATACGTCGCGCTGATCGCGCACGGGATGATGTTCGCGCTGTCGGCGCTCGTGATCGTGAAGATCGTTGGCATCCTGCTGATCGGTGCGATGTATGCGCACGGCGTCGAGCTGCAGCACCAGGCGCTGCATTACCAGGGGTTTCGCAGCAAGCGCCTGAACATGGTGTTCGGCGTGCTGCTCGGCATGCCGATGCTCGTGTCGTTCCATGCGTACCAGGACAGCCACCTGCGCCATCACCGGCTGCTCGGCACGCCGGAGAACAAGGAGTTCTTCGACTACGGCGACCAGTACGGCGCGCGCCCCGTCGTCAATGTCGGGCTGTGGATGTGGCGGCTGTCGATGGCCGCGCACTATATCCAGTTCGCGAAAAACGTCGCGAAGCTCGTCGTGCCGGGCGCGCGCTTCGGCGACAACCCGCTCGTGTCGCGCGCGATCCGCCGCGACTACCTGCTGATGGCCGCGGCGATCGCGCTGCTGGCCGCGCTGTCGTTCGCGCTGCACACGTGGTGCGTCGTCTGGGTGTGGGTCGTGCCGCTCGTGTGCGTCGCGGCGCCCGTGCATGCGCTGGTCGAGATGCCCGAACACTACCGCTGCGACCTGACGAGCACCGACCCCTTCCGCAATACGCGGACGATCGAGAGCAACGCGTTCATGACGTGGTTCACGAACGGCAACAACTATCACGTCGAGCATCACATGATGCCGAGCCTGCCGATCGAGCGGTTGCACGACCTGCATGGCGCGATCGCGCCGCGCATCCGCTATTACCACCGCACGTATCGACAGTTCTACTACGCGCTGCTGCGCGGCCGGCTGTCGCCGCGCTCGGTGGACGACGATCGGGACGATCGCGAGCCGGATGCCGAGGCGGTTGCGCCGGCGTCCACGCAATCGGCGTGACCGCCGCTGCCGACTATCTTGCGACGACGATGACGACGATGCTCTATCCGGAACTGTTCAGGTCGCTCGAAGCGGTCCGCTGGGACATGGAGAAGGACATTCCGTGGAACCGGTTCGATGCCGCGCTGCTCACCGACGAGCACGCCGAGACGATCAGGATGAATGCGATCACAGAATGGTCGGCGCTGCCCGCGACGGAGATGTTCCTCCGCGACAACCAGCACGACAGCGACTTTTCCGCGTTCATGAGCGTGTGGTTCTTCGAGGAGCAGAAGCATTCGCTGGTGCTGATGGAATATCTGCGCCGCTTCAGGCCTGAAATGGTGCCGACCGAAGCGGAGCTGCACGCGGTGCGCTTCGAGTTCGATCCGGCGCCGCCGCTCGAGACGCTGATGCTGCACTTCTGCGGCGAAATCCGCCTGAACCACTGGTACCGATGCGCGGCCGACTGGCACACCGAGCCCGTCATCAAGCAGATCTACGAAACGATTTCGCGCGACGAAGCGCGCCATGGCGGTGCATACCTGCGCTATATGAAGAAGGCGTTGCACGACTGCGGCGACGTCGCGCGTGCCGCTTTCGCGAAGATCGGCGTGCTGATGGCGTCGGCGCGCCGCACCGAGAAGCCGCTGCACCCGACCAACCTGCACGTGAACCAGGCGCTGTTCCCGCGCGACACCGTGCAGTCGCGCCTGCCGGATCCGGAATGGCTCGAGCGCTGGCTCGACGAGCAGATCCGTTTCGACGGCGAGTGGGAGAAGAAGGTCGTCGAGCGGATCCTGCACAACCTGTCGATCCTGTTCGAGCGCACGTTCGCGACCGCGCAGGAACTGAACCGCTATCGCCGCGAAGTGACCGCGCGGGCGAATGGCGCGGTGAACGGCCTGTAGCGGATCGACACGTCCCGCCGTCGCGCGGCGCGGGCCGGATGCCGGCCGACAGGCGAACCCTATGCACGCTGACCGGCGCTGCCGGCCGGCGGATTATTCATTTCCGGACATAATCGGCTCATCAGTTTCTTGAAACTGCATGACAAGTTTGAATTTCTGACGTTTAGTAAATTTCGATAAACACCGGATTCCGGATATAGATGGCATTTTGCATGTATATTGCAAACTGTTTGGCTTTCACGATCCGGAAAATAAAACGAAAAGTCGGCCAATTGAAACTGAATTGTAGGGATTGGATGCCGCGTCCGTCTATACGACGAAATCGGCGCGATAGCATCGGATTTGGCCGGAAATCGTCTGTTTTTGCGGGCATTTATCGGCCGTCGCGGACGCTCGATTCGTTCGCATATTAATTTACAAAATCACTACTCGATAATGTTCGTGTAAGCATTTGGACGCGATGAAAATCGATAGATAAATACAAGTGTCACGATTGAAAATAAGAATGATATGTATCCATGCTTCAATATAAAATCGTTTCCGAATCCAAATAGGAGAGACGATTCAGGGAGACGAACGGCGACTTATCGGTCGATGGGTGCAACTTTGAGGCGGCGGTATGGCTAATGTGAGATTGGCAAAGCGATTGAGAAGTCTGCCTTCGCTGGATTTCCTGCGAGGCTTCGAATGCGCGGCGCGCCATTTGAGCTTCACGCGTGCGGGGCAGGAACTGAACGTGACGCAATCGGCCGTGAGCCGCCAGGTCAAGGCGCTCGAAGAGCAGCTCCGGATCGAGCTGTTCCACCGGCACATCCGTTCGCTGACGCTGACCGACAAGGGGCGCGAGCTGTACGACGCGATCTCGTTCGCGTTGTCCGACCTGGAATCGGTGGTCGGCAAGCTGTCGTCGAGTGTGGGCCAGCGCTCGATCTCGTTGTCGACCACCGTGTCGTTCGCCGCGCTGTGGCTGATTCCGCGCCTCGGTTCGTTCCGCGCAAGCTATCCGGACATCGACGTGCGCGTGTCGGCAACGAGCGAAATTGAAGATCTCAAACGCAAACGTTTGCACCTGGCCGTGCGCTATGCCGGCCCGTACACGTCGACCGACGATACGGACGTGCTGTTTCGCGAGCGTGTCGTGGCGGTGTGCAGCCCGAGCCTGATGACGGCGCCGGGCGACGCCGCGTCGATGAAGCCGGCCGACCTCGACAAGCACGTGCTGCTGCATCTCGACGACCCGCGCGGCGAATGGCCGTGGCACGGGTGGAGCCATTTGCTGAAGGAGCTCGGCGTGCCGCGGCTGCGGCCGGCCGGCGCGCTGCACTTCAGCCAGTACGATCAACTGGTCCAGGCCGCCGTCGACGGGCACGGCATCGCGATCGGCAGGCGGCCGCTGGTCGACGGGCTGCTGAAGCAAGGGCGGCTCGTCGAGCTGTTCCCGCACTGCACCGTTGCATCGGGCAGCTACGTGCTCGTGCAGAACCCCGATGCATGCAACGAATTCGATATCGCGGTGCTGACCAACTGGCTGCTCGAACAAGCGTGTCAGCCGCTCGCGTCGGAGCAGGAGGCCACCGGCAGCAACGTGCTGCCGATGTATCGCGTCGGATAGCGCGGCGCGGCGAATGCGTCGCGCGCGGCGTCATGCGCAACGCCTGCAACCTGTGCGATGATGCGCCGCTTCGCGTTCGTCGCAGAACGCCGCCGACCGCGGCGCCCGTTTCCGGGCCACCGCCGCGTCCCGACACCCCGGAGACAGCATGCCCGCACACCGCATTCATGGCAGTACCCTGCATTACCTCGATCACGGCGCCGGTTTTCCGGTGCTGCTCGGGCACAGCTATCTGTGGGACGCGACGATGTGGGCGCCGCAGATCGACGCACTGTCGCGCCGGTATCGCGTGATCGTGCCGGACCTGTGGGGGCATGGCGAATCGGGCGCGCTGCCGGACGGCACGCACACGCTCGACGATCTCGCCGCGCACGCGAGCGCGCTGCTCGACGCGCTGGAAATCGAGCAATGCGCGATCGTCGGGCTCAGCGTCGGCGGCATGTGGGGCGCCCGGCTCGCGTTGCGCGAGCCGCAGCGCGTGCGCTCGCTCGTGATCATGGACGCGTCGCTCGAAGCCGAGCCCGATGCGACGCGCACCCGCTACTTCGGGATGCTCGATGCGATCGAGGCCGCGGGCCGCATCGCGCCGCCGTTGCTCGACGCGATCGTGCCGCTGTTCTTCCGGCCGGACGTCCATCTCGACGACCCGGTGCCGACGGCGTTTCGCGAGGCGCTCGCGAACCTGCCGGCCGACCGGCTGCGCCAATCGATCGCGCCGCTCGGCCGGCTGATCTTCGGTCGGCCCGACACGCTCGCGACACTTGCCGAACTCGATGCCGCACGCACGCTGCTGATGTGCGGCGCGGGCGACATGGCGCGCCCGCCGTCGGAAACCGTGAAGATGGCCAGCGTGATCGGCTGCGCGCATGCACTGGTGCCCGACGCCGGCCATATTTCGAACCTGGAGAATCCCGCGTTCGTCATGCGCACGCTGTTCGACTGGTTCGACGCGCAGCAGTTGCCGTCGAATTGACGGTCAGGCGAACGGCGACGTTCCAGCGGTCGGTGACGCGCAGTTCGGTTTCTTTCAGTGGCGAGCCGTTGCAGCGCGGCGGTCGGAAGTACCGGTCTGGCATGCGCCGCCGCCGAGTTTCCATACGATCCTGATTACATCCGGCGTCGGGCCGCACGGCCGAATGTGTGTGCTCGGCTGCTCGTATTCCGGGGTACTACCGATTCGATCGAGCGTCGACCATTGGCTATTGACGCACAAACGTTAGAAATACGAATCAAAGTTTTTTTGGGCACGCCAGGCGCCTGCAAGCGTTTTTCTCCTTCGTCCCGATCCCCGGGCCGGCGGTGCGGACATGGCAGCGCGCATGTCGGATGCGTCGCATTCGACCGACGCGCAACGGCCATGAAAGCGCGTTGACCCGAATTCGATGAGCGCGCCGGCCGAAATGCCCTCTGACGGATCGACGCCGACAACGCCAATAAACGACAAGATCCGGCAGGCGAACGAATCATCCCGTGTAATCAATGGTAATCGCGTGTCATTCTGGGTAATGCCATCTGGTCCCATGTATTTGCTCATGGGCTTCGGCCTCTTCGGCGACAAACGTTTGCGCGTCGCTATACCGGAAGATTCGGCGCTGGCATTGGTATTTCATTGTCGATCCGAGGCGACGGCACTGTCTGAATTTTCCTTAAATACCCGGCCAGAATCGCAGAGATGAACGTTTGCGCGAAAGCGATGCGTGTACGATGCCCTCGCGGCGCCCGATTTTGCCTAATTCCGTCGACTGCTACCCGCATGACGTCGAAATCCGGAGGCTTTGACGCAAACTTTCCACCGGAAGTGCGCGATCGATCGAAGCGCTGGCCGGATTCGAACTCAACGAGATCCGGCGCGTGCGGCCACGTGTTTCATTTGCAGACCGGTTTCATCCAGACCTGAGCGGCATTTGACCGTGCACGCTTGAAGCGGCTCTCACCCGCGCCTGCGCAGGGGCGCCGGGTCTCGGCCCCTTCGCCCATTCCGGCAGCGCCAGTCGGAAAAGACGGCGCATTCGATGGATTTCGGTTTCGCTTCATTCACCGGCGATATTCCCCCGGGCCAGAATATCCAGATCGATATTTTCAGACATTGATTCACGTCAATTTCTCACGAAATTATGGGCCTGTATTTGCGCCGGAATTGACGAATTTCAATAAATAGGTCCATATCGTGGGCTTGATTGAATCCGACAACAACACGGCGAAAACAGACATTGGCAAATCGGCGGGCGAGGGTCGCCCCTATGATGCGGCGCAGAAAACAACAAATGTAAAAAATTGTTAAAGGGCCGAAAGATGCAAACAGTGCCGAATCATTCATCGACGGGGTTAAGCGTGAATCGGGGTAGAGCCGCCGGTAACGAACATCAACGAGCGAGCGTAATCGTACTGTTGCTCGAGGGTTTTTCCATTATGCAGATGGGCAAGCTGGCCGCCGTTTTCGAACTGGCGAATCAGCTCGGACGGGCCGATGGCGCATTGGTCGACCGTTACGAATTGCGCCTGTATTCCATGCATGGCGGCCCGGTTCGTTCGTCGTCGGGCGTCGGCATCTGGACGGAAGCGGCCCGCACACTCGAAGCCAGTACGGTGCATGCGATGTTCGTGTTGAGCGGCCAGGGCGGGACCGACGAGCTCAATGAACAATTCATTGCGTGGGTCCGGCACGCGCATCAACGGGCGCGGGTCGTGCGCGGCAGCCATGGCGGCCGGAGATTGCTGACGCAGATTCATCTGGTGCAGAAGGAGGTCGAGAAGGCCGCGCCGGCCACGGACGGCGCGTCGCCTGCCGGCCGCGATGACGGTGAAGCTGCCGGCGACGAAGACGACGGGCCTTTCTCCGATGCGTTGTCGATCGTCCGGGTGGACATGGGCTACGAGATCGCGCAGGAAATCGTGATGTGCATGGTGTCCGGCGCGAACCGCAAGCTGACCGACGTGCTGTTCGGCGCACGCGTCGCACGTGCGAGCACGCTGATCCGGATGGCCGCGCATCACCTGCGGGTCAACAGCGAGAACCGCATTTCGATCGCCGATGCCGCGCAGGCCGCCGCGATGAGCGAGCGCAATTTCCTGCGGCGCTTCAAGAACGAAATCGGTGTGACGCCCACCGAGTTCGTGCTGAGGATCCGCCTCGAAAAGGCATGCCGCATGCTGATCGAGACGGATCTTCCGGCGGACAAGGTCGCGCGGCGCACCGGCCTCGGCAGCGGCGACCGGATGGCAAAACTGTTTCGCCAGCATCTGCAGACCTCGCCGACCGAATATCGGGCGGCGGCACGAAAGGACCGTGACGCTGCGACGGACACGCTGTACGCGTCGGAGTGGGGCGACTGGATGAGCGGCGCATCGTCCTAGCGTGGACGATCGCGATTCGCCGTCGGCCGCCGAGCCGAAAAATCTCGTACTCGAATCAAAATCATTACCCTGATATCGCTGTTCATGCAGCGTGACGGTTTTATTGTTTTGGAATGCGAAGTAGTTGCCGCGAACCCGCCTCGATGCGACGAAGGCGGATTCAGCCACAATCGTGGCGCGGTCAGACACGGATCGACCCAAGCGTATTTCCGCTGATTAAGTTATCGACTGGCCTTTCGAGGAGGCGGCACCCCGGCACTCCTCGGAATTTTGCCTGCCGTGTCGTCGTGAGCGGCACCGTGCAGGCCTTTTTATTCGTTGAGCGAGCATCGGGCGCCGTGGTCCGGCCGATGCTCGCTTGCAGGTTACCGCGCGCCAGGCGATGGCTGCGCTGCCCGATGCGCCGGCAACGGCAACGGCGACCGCGACGAATCGCCAATCGACATGAGTGACATGTCGCCCATCTGATCCGAATCGAACATGGCATGAATGGGTGCGGACGCACGTTATTCGTGCATCGCTCATGCATCGCACGATTCGAGAAATGGATTGAATGATTGCGTGCGGAACCGGCCTTGATGTGTTCCGCCATCAACAAGGCGGATTCGGACGCAAGCGATAAAAGCGCCAGTCGCGCCGAATATGATGCACTGCGGAAACGTTGAAACGGAGGCGCCGAAGCGGGCGTGCCGAGTGCCGCGTGACGTGATGCCTCGCTGCGTTGCGAACGGATGTTGGACGATGAATTAGGAGTTCATATCAATGAATTCGTTGATCAATCGAGCGACCGATATCGGACTGATCGTGCTGGGCGCGTTCATCCCCGCGTTGATCGGTGCGACCGGCGGTGCGCGCGGCACCCTGTTCGACGGCGCCCTCGTCGCGTTTGCCGCCGCGCTGGCGTTGTCGGTATTTCCCGCCTGCGGCATCTACGAGCGCGCGCGGACGCGCTCGGCGCTGCACCTGCTCGGGCGCACGGTGCTTGCATGGATCGTCGTGCAGGGCATGAGCACCGCGCTGCTTTACATGCTGCATCGTGCGCACGTGCTGTCGAGCGAGTGGTTCGTGTGCTGGACGCTCGCCAGCGGGATCGGCCTGATCGCGTTCCGCGCGCTGACGCTCGCGATCTTCGGAATGATCGAACGTGCGGGCGGTCAGGTGCGCGCGGCGGCGATCGCACACGCGGACCGGCGCGGCCAGTTCGAGATCGGCCACCGGACGCGCGGGCGCGTCAAGCGGATGGTCAGGCAGATGGTCAAGCGGAGCTTCGACCTGGTGGGCGCGTCGTTGCTGCTCGTCCTGCTCGCGCCGGCATTGCTGGGCATCGCATGGACCGTGAGGCGCGACGGCGGTCCGGCGATCTTCGGGCACGAGCGCGTCGGCCGCAACGGCCGGCGGTTCAAGTGCCTGAAATTCCGCTCGATGGTGACGAACGCCGATGCGGCGCTCAAGGCGCTGCTGGAGCGCGACGCCGAAGCGCGCGCCGAATGGGAGCGCGAATTCAAGCTGAAGAACGATGTCCGCATCACGCCGATCGGCCGCCTGCTCCGCAAGACGAGCCTCGACGAACTGCCGCAGTTGCTGAACGTGTTGAAGGGCGACATGAGCCTGGTCGGGCCGCGCCCGATCGTCGAGGCCGAGCTCGAACGCTACGGCGCCGACGTGCGCTACTACCTGATGGCCAAGCCCGGCATGACCGGCCTTTGGCAGGTCAGCGGCCGCAACGACACCGACTATTCGACGCGCGTGTCGCTCGACGTGTCCTACGTTCGCGATTGGTCGCTGCGTCGCGACATCGGCATTCTGTTCAGGACGATCAACGTGGTGGTGCGCGGCTCGGGCGCGTATTAGCCGCCACTGCCGCCCGCACGCGGAGAAGAGGTGCGACGTTGCGCGGCGGGAGCCGGCGCAACGGTATGTCGTGGCAGCAAGCATGTCCGGTCTCGACAGGGGTGCTGTACTCGCGGTCGACACGACGCGAGGCGACCGGAGCAATTTCAGACTAAAAAAGTGCGAGGTTGTAATGCAGAGGTTGCGTCAAATGGAGTCGGCGCGCGCGCCGCGCCGGCCATCGCGTGCCGGTCCACTCGTGATGATCGTGCCGCTGTGCGCGCTGCTGGGTGCGTGCGGCATCGCGCCAGGCATGCGCATGTATCAGCCGGCATCGATTCCACTGCAAAGCGGCGCGACGCCCGACGAGCGCGCCACGCTGCCGGTGCCGGTGACGAATATCGACCTGTCGCTGATTCGGCGCATGCGCGATACCGAACGCGGTACGCGCGGCGAGCTCCGCGATGTCGTCTCGTCGCCGGACGCATACACCGTCGGCCGCGGCGACGTGTTGCAGATCACCGTATGGGATCACCCCGAACTGGCGGCGGCTCTCGGCGCGCCGGCACAGTCCGCGCCGCGCGCCGCGGATGCGCCGCCGGGTTTCGTCGTCGATCAGGACGGCACGCTGCAGTTTCCTTATGCGGGCCGGCTGGCAGTCGCGGGGCTGACGGCCGAGCAGGTCCAGACGCAGCTTGCGCGCCGTCTCGACAGGACGTTCAGGAATCCGCAGGTCACGGTGCGGATCGCATCGTTCCGCGCGAAGCAGGTGTATATCGAGGGCGAGGTGCATACGCCGGGCTCGCAGCCGGTGAACGACATCCCGATGACGCTGTATGACGCGATAGGGCGGGCCGGCGGATTTTCGGCGGCGGCGGACCAGAGCCGGATCGTGCTGGTGCGCGACGGCGTCGAGCGCCGCATCGATCTGACCGAGATGGCCGAACAAGGCCGCAATCCGTCGAAGATCGTGCTGCGCGACGGCGACCTCGTGCGCGTGCTGGCGCGCGACGAGAGCGGCGTGTTCGTGATGGGCGAGGTCAACAAGCCCGTGACGGCATTGCCGATGCGTAATGGCCGGCTGACGTTGAGCGAGGCGATCGCGCAGGCCGGCAGCCTGAACGCGAACACGGCCGACGCCGCGCAGCTCTACGTGGTGCGCGGGATGCAGGACGAGCAGCCGCAGGTCTATCACCTCGATGCCCGCTCGCCGGTCGCGATGGTGCTGGCCAATCAATTCCAGTTGAAGCCGCAGGACGTCGTCTACGTCGACGGCAATGGGCTCGTCCGCTTCAGCCGCGTGCTCAGCCTGTTGCTGCCGGCCATCAACGCCGGCCTGACCGCGGCGATCGCGACCAAATGATGGAATCGATCCTGATCGTCTGCGAGGGCAACATCTGCCGCAGCCCGATGGCCGAAGCGATGCTGCGTCAGTCGATGCCGGGGCGCCGCGTCGCTTCCGCCGGCCTGAACGCGCTGGCCGGCATGCCGGCCGCGCCGTATGCGCAGGACGTCATGCGGCTGCGCGGGTTCGACGTGTCGACGCATCGCGCGCGGCAGGTCGACCGCGCGCTGTGTACCGACGCCGACCTGATCCTCGTGATGGACCGTCGGCAGCGCACGTCGCTCGAGAACCAGTTCCCGTTCGTGCGAGGGCGCGTGTTCCGTCTCGGCGAATACACGGATTTCGACGTGCACGACCCTTACCGCCAGCCCAGATTCGTATTCGAACGCTGCGCGCGACTGATCGAACTCGGCGTGTCCGAGTGGTCGAAGCGCCTTCGTATCGTCTGAAGCTGCCGTCGGTCGGCGCCCCACTGGAACCCATACGCCTCATATCGTTGCCATGACCCAACCCTCCGCCCCGCCGCAGCAAACCGCCGAAGACGGTAGCGAGACCGATTTCGTCGCGGTGCTCGACATCCTGCTGGAAAGCCGCTGGCTGATCGCGACCATCACGTGCGTGGTGCTGGCGGCCGGCCTCGCGTACGCGATTCTCGGCAAGCCCGTGTTCGAAGCCAACATCATGGTCCAGGTCGAGGACAGCCCCGACACGTCGGCGGCCAAGTCGTTGCTCGGCGACGTATCGGCACTGTTCGACGTCAAGTCGTCGGCCGCCGCCGAACAGCAGATCCTCGCGTCGCGCCTCGTCGTCGAACGCGCGGTCGACAAGCTCAACCTGTTCATCGACGCGGAGCCGAAGCGTTTTCCGCTGATCGGCGACTGGATCGGGCGCCACCGGGACGGCCTGTCCGAGCCCGGCCTGGCCGGCCTGGGCGGTTACGCGTGGGGCCGCGAACGCATCGACGTGTCGCGCTTCGACGTGCCGCGCAAGAACGAAGGCGACGCGTTCACGCTGACGAGCCTCGGCGGCAAGCGTTATCGGCTCGACGGCGGCGATCTCGATGCGCCGGTCGAGGGCACCGTCGGCACGCTCGAGCGCTTCGCCTCGCCGCGCGGCCCGATCGTGCTGCAGGTCGCGTCGATCGCCGCGAAGCCCGGCGCCGCGTTCGTGCTGGTTCGCCACTCGCGGCTGAAGACGATCGAGGACATTCGCGACCGCCTCAACGTGCAGGAGCGCGTGAAGCAGTCGGACGTCGTCGTCGCCAGTCTTCAGGATACCGATCCGAAATGGGTCAGCGACACGATGAACGAGATCGGCCGTCAGTACGTGCGGCAGAACATCGAGCGGAAATCGGCGGAGGCCGCGCAGTCGCTCGAATTCCTGACCGCGCAGTTGCCGCAGCTCAAGCAGCAACTGGCCGATTCCGAAGCGCGCCTGACCAGACTGCGCGACGCGCATGGCACGGTCGACCTCACCGAGGAGGCGAAGCTCGCGCTGGCCCAGACCGCGGACGCGAAGACGCGCCTGCTCGAACTGCAGCAGAAGCGGCAGGAGCTGATGTCTCGTTTCACCGAGCGGCACCCGAGCGTGACCGTGATCGACGAGCAGATCGCCGCGCTGAGCGGCTATCGGAACGCCGCCGAGCAGCAGATCAGGCGTCTGCCGGACCTGCAGCAGGAAGCGGTACGGCTGATGCTCGACGTGAAGGTCAACACCGACCTCTACACGGCGTTGCTGAACAACATGCAACAGCTGCAGCTCGTGCAGGCCGGCAAGGTCGGCAACGTGCGTCTCGTCGACACGGCCGCGGTGCCGGAAGTGGCGGTGCGGCCGAAGAAGGTGCTCGTCGCGCTGGCGTCGCTGCTGCTCGGGTTGCTCGCCGGCTGCGGCACCGCGATCGTCCGCTCGATGCTGTTCCACGGCATCTCGGACCACAACGAGATCGAGCGCCGTCTCGGCCTCGCGGTGTACGCGACGGTACCGATCAGCGACCATCAGCGCGACCTGGCCGAAGAGGCCGCGCGCAAGAGCGGCCACAAGTCGATCCTGTCGATCGACTTCCCGAACGAGCCGGCCGTCGAGTGCCTGCGGAGCCTGCGCACCGCCTTGCAGTTCGCGATGCTCGAGGCGAAGAACAACATCGTGCTGATCGCCGGGCCCGCGCCGGGCGTCGGCAAGACCTTCATCTCGTCGAACCTCGCGTTCGTGATGGCCAGCGCCGGCAAGCGCGTGCTGCTGATCGACGGCGACATTCGCAAGGGCCGCATGCACGACTATCTCGGCTTCCCGCGCGGCAGCGGCTTCACGGAGCTGATTGCCGGCAGCGCACGCGTGGAGGATGTGATTCATCGCGAGGTCGCCGAGGGTCTCGACTTCATCTCGACCGGCACGATGCCGAAAAATCCCGCGGAACTGCTGCTGAACCGCAATCTCGCCGCGCTGATCGACGGTCTGTCGGCGTGTTACGACATCGTCGTGATCGACTCGGCGCCGGTGCTCGCCGTGCCCGATACCGGGATTCTCGGCGCGGTCGCCGGCACCGCGCTGCTCGTCACGATGGCGGGCAAGACGAAGCTCGGCGAGATCGACGAATCCGCGAAGCGCTTCGCGCAAAACGGTGTGCGCCTGAACGGCGTCATCTTCAACGGCGTCAATCCGCGCCTCGGACAGTACGGATACGGTTCGAAGTACGGCGGCTATCGCTACGTCGCCTACGAGTATGGAGCGCAGGATGCGTGATACGTATCGCGCGGCCCGCGGCCCGGCATGCGAATCCGCTCGCGCGCGGCGTACGGAGGCACGATGATCAATCCGCGGGATTCGATCGTTTCGCTGGCCGGCGTCGTGGTCGGACAGGTCGCGCTGTTCGTCTGCATCTTCGTGATCGGGCGCCGGTTCGGGCCGGAGTCGCTCGGCCATTTCAACTATCTGCTCGCGCTGGCGTCGTTCGCCGGCACGCTGCTCGCGTTCCGCTACGAACTCGCGTGCGTCGACGATGCGCCGGGCGAATCGTTCAACGCGCTGGTCAACGTGACGGCGTTGAGCGTGCTCGTCGCCGCCGCGGGCGGGATGCTGATCGCGATCGCCGGCCGCACGGACTTCTATCCGGTCGCCGTCTATGCGCTGGCATCGTTCGTCCAGCTGGCCGCCGGCGCCTACCTGAACAGCCTCAGACGCTACGGATGGATGGCGCTGTCGCGCATCGTCGTCAACGGTGCGTTCCTGATCGGCCTCGTGCTGTCGCTCGCGTGCTCCGCATGCGGCAAGGTCGACGTATTCGCGCTGTACGCGTGGGTGACCGCGGCCGTTTCGGCCGTGATGGCCGGCGCGATCGTGCTGAACGGCTATCGCGCCGGGTATTCGTTCAGGTTGTCGCCGGGTTTCTTTGTCAGGAATCGCCGCTTCGCGCTGTACATCCTGCCGTCGACGCTGTGCGCGTCGGTGCTGACCTATGCGCTGGCGATCGCCATTCCGCACTGGTTCGATGCGCAGAGCGCCGGCTACTTCGCCGCGGCTTACCGGCTCGGGTTCTTTCCGGTTTCGCTGATCGCGCAGAGCGTCGGCGGCGTGTTTCGGCGCGACGCGATCGGCGCGATGGCGCGGCCGGATGCGGGCTCGGCGGTGCATCTGGTGTACCGCACCTACGCACGCGCGCTCGCGGGCCTCGCGGTCGTATACCTGGCCGGCGGGCTGCTGCTGTTCGCGCCGCTCGTCGACCTGTTCTTCGGCGCAAGCTGGCGCGGCTCGGTCGGGTTCTATCACAGCCTGATGCCGCTGTTCGCGCTGCAGCTGATCTACGTGCCGCTGTCGCAGATCTTTCTGGCCACGCGCGCGCAGCGCGTCGATTTCCTGTTTCAGCTGACCTGCGGGACGTGTCTCGTCGGCGCGCTGGGCATCGCGCGGCTGACGAACCTGTCGGCCCCCACGAGCGTGATGATCTTTTCACTGACCGGCGCGGCGCTGATGGCGGCAGGCATCGCGCTGACGTACCGGGTCCTCGACGCGAACCTGTCCCGATCCGCGGAGCTGGCGTGAGAGCGCCGATACGACGAACGAGCACACCATGATCCTGATAGTCATCGATTCCCTCGAGCGCTACTACTTCGCCACCCGTCTGGTGAGCGCGGTCCGGCATGAGTATGAATTCGCGTTCCTGACGAGCGAGCCGGTCGCGCATCTCGGCCTGCTGCTGGGCGGCTTCCGGTCGGTGTACCTGAACCGGCTGATGCCGATCGACGTGCCCGATGGCGGGCCGGCCGACCGCACGCCGTACCAACTGTCGATCGAAGTGATGAACGGGCAGATGACCGAGGCCCGTGCGAAGCGCGAGTCGGCGGCGATCTTCCATATCGCGTCGGAAGTCCTGCGCGGCCTGCGGGTCGAGCAGTGCGTGATGTGGAACGGGCAGCAGCTCGTGTGCCGCGCGGTGCGGCAGGCGTGCACGGTGCAGGGCGTGGCGACCCGCTTCATCGAGATCTCGAATCTGCCGGGCAAGCTGTTCGTCGATTCGCTGGGCGTCAATGCGTTGTCGACGATCAGCCGCAACCCCGAGGTCATCGATCGCCTGCCGCTGCCCGACGAGGACACACATGCGCGCTGGCTGTCGACCTATGAACGCGACAAGCGCAAGCCGTTGCCGCAGGCGCGGACGTCGTTCGGACGCAAGGCGACGTCCGCGACGAACTACGTGCTGAAGGTGATCAGCCGCGGTGTCGGCCGGCGGCGTCTGGCGAGCGTGCGCGCGCGCAACGGGATGCCGGCGCCGCGCCAGGCCATCTGGATGTCGGCCGACACGCTGTCGACCTGCCGCTATGTATTCCTGCCGCTTCAGGTGGCCGGGGATACGCAGATCAAGCTGCACTCGGACGTCGGCAATCTCGACGCGATTCGCCATGCGTTCGAGTTCGCGGCGAACGAGAGCGCCGATCTGTTCGTGAAACTCCATCCGGCGGAAACCGACGCGGCCGAGATCGACGCGATCGTGCGCCTGCAGCAGACGTATCACTTCGAGATCGTCACGTCGCCGACCACGGAGCTGCTGCGGCATGCGTATGCGGTCGTCACGATCAATTCGACGGTCGGGCTGGAGGCGATGCTGTACGGCAAGCGCGTGGTGTCGCTCGGGCGGTGTTTCTACAAGGAATTCGACCGCGAGCGGCTGCTGAAGTACATCCATTCGTTCCTGGTCGACGGCATCGACTATTTCGGCACCGCGCGTATCCCGGCCGATGCGGCCCGGCGCGTGTTTGGGGGGGCGCGCTGACATGGCCGTCACGTTGCGACAGACCGCCGACGCGATCGCCGAAGACTGCCGCCGCAATGCGTTCGTGAAGACGCGCAGCGTGGTGATCTTCTACCGCGTCGTGCACTACCTCGCGTGCCGGAGCCGGTTCACGCTGCTGGCCGGCGCGCCGCTGATCCTGCTGTACATCGTGCTGTGCGACTGGCTGATGGGCATCGAGATTCCGGCGAGGACGAAGATCGGCAAGGGGCTCGCGATCTATCACGGCACCGGTCTCGTGATCAACGGATACGCGGTGATCGGCGCCTACTGCACGCTGCGGCACGGCGTGACCGTCGGCAACACGATCCGGAAGGACGGCACGCTCGGCGGCGTGCCGACGATCGGCGATCACGTCGAGTTCGGCGCGCACAGCGTCGTGCTCGGCGAGGTTCGCATCGGCGACCGCGCGCGGATCGGCGCCGGCGCGGTGGTGCTGACCGACGTGCCCGACGGCGGCGTCGCGGTCGGCGTGCCGGCGCGCATTCTCGACAACGGACAGGAATCGAAATGAACGTGTTCATTCTGCATCCCGGCAAGGCGAACTATCCCGAGATCGCCGCCTACGGCCGTCGGCTGAGAACGCACGGGTTCGCGGTGTTCGACGGCGATCTCGATGCGTATGCGCGCTTTCCGGACCGGGAGCGCTGCATCCTGTGGTGCATCATGGGTTTCTACCGGGCGTTGCCGCCCGCGCGGTTCGTGATTCACGATTATCGATCGCTGTCGGTGGGCCGGCTCGCGGCCGTCAAGGATCGCGTGAAGCGCGTGCTGAACGTGCGGCCCGATCTGCGCATCTTCCAGAACGAGCGGATGCGCGACGCGATGGCGTTTCGCGACGGCGTACGCGCGTTGCTGCTGCCGATGGGCGTGCCGGACTGGATCTTCGAGCCGGCCGATGGCGGAGCCGATCCCGGAGCCCGCGCCGATGTCGCGGCCGGCGACGACGCCGGCGCCGCGCCGACGCCGTCCGGGCGGTTCTGCTATATCGGCGAAATGAGCCGCGAACGCGGCTTTCACAAGGTGCTCGCCGCCTACCGGGACGCGCGGCGCGACGAAGCGGACACGCTCGTGCTGGTCGGCCAGCCGGAGCCTGAAATCCGCGCGGCCTTCGCCGACACGCCCGGCATCCGCTTCGTCGGCCGCGTGCCGCAGCCCGACGCGCTGCGGATCGTCCGCGACAGCGACTACGCGGTGTGCTTCTTTCCGTATCACCGGCCGCATTGCTTCCAGACGCCGACGAAGCTGCTCGAATACGCGTCGCTCGGGAAAAGGATCGTCTGCAACGACGCGCCGTCGAACGTACGCACCGCGAGAGAACTCGGCATCCCGTGCCACGTCACCGGCGCGGCGATCTTCGACGAACTGTTTCCGCTGTCGCGGATCCGTGCGCGTCGCCCCGATCCGGCTGCGATGAAGTCGCTCGAATGGGGGCGCGTGATCGAACGGTCCGGCGTGCTCGCGTATATCGATGCGGTCGCGGGGCGCGGGCCGCGGGTTTGACGACGTCGTTCAGCGTCGTTCGGCGTCGGTGCGCGACGGCTCATTTTTTGATGGAACGGATCCGATGAAAATCGTCCACGTAGTCGAATCCAGCGCGACGGGCACGTTGTCGATGGTGTGCCTGATCGCAAATCGCTTCGCTCGCGAAGGGCACGACGTGCACGTCGTCTATTCGGTGCGGCCGGATACGCCGCCCGGCCTGGCCGCGATGTTCGACGCGCGGGTGTCGTTGCGCCACGTCCAGATGAAAGGCGCGGGCCCGTTGCGGACCGCGATGCGCCTGCGCGCGACGCTCAACGGGATCGGCCCGGACGTCGTGCACATGCATTCGTCGTTTGCCGGCTTTTTCGGGCGGCTGTCGACGCTGTTTGCGTTGCGGAAGGCGGCGTTCTTCTACAGCCCGCACTGCATTTCGTTCATGCGTCGCGACATCTCGCGCGTGAAGCGCCTGGCGTTCGTCGCTCTGGAGAGAATCGCATGCGTGCGGAAGTGCCTTTACGTCGCGTGCTCGGAAAGCGAAGGTCGTGCGATTCGCACGTGGCTTCGTCAGCCGGTGGTGGTGGTCGAGAATGCGGTGGTCGAGGCCGCGTCGGCCGCGCATTCGGGCGACGCCGCGCGGCCGGCGAACGGTCCCGCGTATGTGGTGACGGTCGGCGGCATCCGCGCGCAAAAGAATCCCGGCCTGTTCGCGCAGATCGCGTACGGCATGCGCGCGCGCGGCACGCGCTTCGTGTGGATCGGTGACGGCGACGACGGATCGAAGGCCGAACTGGCGAAGGCCGGCGTCGAAGTGACCGGATGGCTGTCGCGCGACGAAGTCGAGCGCCGGCTCGGCGGCGCGGACGTGTACCTGTCGACCTCGTCGTGGGAAGGCATGCCGGTGTCGGTGATCGAGGCGATGCTGGCCGGCCGGCCCGTCGTCGTGTCCGACTGCGCGGGCAACGTCGATGTCGTCCGTCATTTGCAGACCGGCGTGATCTATGCGACGGCGGCCGACGCGGCCGCGTGGCTGCAGCGCCTCGCCGGCGACGCCGCACTGCGCTCGGAACTGGGCCGCCGGGCGAACCGCGAGGCGCGGCAGCGTTTCGGCGAGGAGCGCCTGTTCGGCGAGCTTGCGCCGCTCTATGCGGCAAGCGGGGAGCGCTGACGTCGGCAGGCAGCGGCGCGCGAGCGCCGCGTTTCGCGCGGCGGCGGGCGCGGCACGACGCGAACACCATCGTCCTCATTTCGTGGAGAACCCTATGAATGTAACCATCACGCCGGACGTCACGGTCGGCAACGACCTGCCGTTCGTCCTCTTCGGCGGCCTCAACGTGCTCGAAAGCCTCGAGCTCACGCTCGACGTTTGCGGCACGTTCGTCGAGGTCACGCGCCGCCTCGGCATTCCGCTGGTGTTCAAGGCGTCCTTCGACAAGGCCAATCGTTCGTCGATCCACTCGTATCGCGGCGTGGGCTTCGACGCGGGGCTCCGGATCCTCGACGAAGTCAGGTACCGGTTCGGCGTGCCCGTGATCACGGACGTGCATGAGGTGTGGCAGGCCGGGCCGGTCTCGCAGGTCGTCGACGTGCTGCAGATACCGGCGTTCCTCGCGCGCCAGACCGATCTCGTGGTCGCGATCGCCCAGACCGGCAACGTGGTCAATATCAAGAAGCCGCAGTTCATGAGCCCGACGCAGATCGAGCACGTCGTATCGAAGTGCCGCGAGGCCGGCAACGACCGCGTGATCCTGTGCGAGCGCGGTGCGTCGTTCGGCTACGACAATCTCGTCGTCGACATGCTCGGTTTTCGCCAGATGCGCGATGCGGCGGGCGACTGCCCGGTGATCTTCGACGTCACGCACAGCCTGCAGATGCGCGATCCGCACGGCGCCGCGTCGGGCGGCCGGCGGCGGCAGGTGCTCGATCTCGCGCGCGCCGGGATGGCGGTCGGGCTGGCCGGGCTGTTCCTCGAAGCGCATCCGGATCCCGACCACGCGCGCTGCGACGGCCCGAGTGCGCTGCCGCTCGCGTTGCTCGATCCATTCCTGCAGCAGACGAAGGCGGTGGACGATCTGGTCAAGCGGCTCGCGCCGCTCGATATCCGGTGAGCGGCGCGATGTATCGCGGGGCCGTGCGGCTGGTGGTGTTCGACGTCGACGGCGTGCTGACGGACGGGCTGCTGCACGTGACGGCCGACGGCGAGTTCATGAAGAGCTTTCATGCGCACGACGGCGTCGCGGTCGCACTGCTGCGCGCGCACGGGATCCGCATCGGCATCCTGTCGGGCAAGCATAGCGGCGCGCTGGCCTGGCGGGCCGCACAGCTCGGCGTCGACGAGCTGGTGACCGGCTGCGACGACAAGGCCGCCGGCTACGCGGACATCAAGGCGCGGCAACGGCTGGGCGACCCAGAAATCGCGTACGTCGGCGACGACGTGAACGATCTCGCGGTCATCGAACGCGTCGGCGTGTCGTATGCGCCGGCCGATGCGCATCCGCTCGTCCGCGCCCGCGTCGATCATGTCGTACGCACGGCCGGCGGCCGCGGCGTGGCGCGCGAGGTGGCCGAGCATCTGCTGACCGGTGCCGGGTTGTCGCTCGACGACGCGTACCGGCCGTTGCTCGAAGCATGGAGCAGCCATGACGTCGTTCAATAACGCGCGGCCGCTGCACGTCGTGATTCCGGCCCGATACGGCTCGACGCGACTGCCGGGAAAACCGCTCGTCGATCTGGACGGCGAACCGATGATCGTGCGCGTGCATGCGCGCGTGAGCCGTGCGCTGCCCGATACCGACATCGTCGTGGCGATCGACGATCCGCGTATTGCCCAGGTGCTCGCCGCGCGCGGCATCCGTTTCGCGATGACCGATGCCGGCCATGCGTCCGGCACCGATCGCGCGGCGGAAGTCGCGCGGGCGTTCGGCTGGCGCGACACCGATGCCGTGCTCAACGTGCAGGGCGACGAACCGCTCGTGCCCACGGCGCTGCTGACGGCATTCGCCGGTTTCTGCGGCGCGGCGCCGGACCTCGGTGTCGCGACGGTGGCCTGCCCGGTCGGCGAGGTCGCGCTGCTCGACGAGCCGGGCATCGTCAAGCTCGTCGTCGACGGCCGGGGCCGCGCGCTGTATTTCTCGCGCGCGGCGATTCCATTCTGCCGCGACGGCCGGCCCGCGCAAACGAGCGGCTCGAACGGCGGTGGCTTTCTGCGACACATCGGCCTCTACGGCTACGCGAATGCAGCGTTGCAGTCGCTGGCGGCCGCCGCGCCGTGCGAACTCGAGCAATGGGAGAAGCTCGAGCAGTTGCGCGCGCTGTGGCTCGGCATGCCGATCGACGTGATGCGATGGCCCGATGCGCCGCCACCCGGCGTCGATACGCCCGACGACGTCGCGCGCGTCGTCTCCCTTCTCAAACGGCAAACCCATGATGCGACAGAACCATATTGAATCCGCCCGGCAGGTCTTCGAGATCGAATCGCGGGCACTGGCCGACGTGGCCGCGCGGCTCGACGCGAATTTCGACGGCGCGGTCGAGATCATGCTCGGCTCGCGCGGGCGCGTCGTCGTGTGCGGGATGGGCAAGTCCGGCATCGTCGGCAGGAAGATCGCCGCGACGCTGTCGAGCACCGGCACGCCCGGCTTCTTCATGCATCCGGGCGAGGCCTATCACGGCGATCTGGGGATGGTGACGCCGGACGACACGTTTCTCGCGATTTCGAATTCCGGGGAAACGGACGAGGTGATCAAGCTGATCCCGTTCCTGCGCAGCAACGGCAACGACCTGATCGCGCTGACCGGCAATCCTGCGTCGACCCTCGCGCGCGCCGCGCGGGTCCACCTCGACATCGGCGTCGAACGCGAGGCGTGCCCGCTGCAACTCGCGCCGACCGCGTCGACGACGGCCACGCTCGCGATGGGCGATGCGCTGGCGGTCACGCTGATGCGGGCGCGCGGCTTCCAGCCGGAGCACTTCGCGCGCTTCCACCCGGGCGGCTCGCTCGGCCGCCGGTTACTGTCCACGGTCGACGACGAAATGGCATGCCGCGACCTGCCGCTCGTGACGGAAGACACGTCGACGCTCGACGTGCTGGACGCGATGACGCGCGGGCGCCTCGGGCTCGCGATCGTGAAGCGGAACGTGGGATGGGGCATCGTGACCGACGGCGACATCCGCCGCGCGATCGAGCGGTACGGCGACGGCGTGTTGCGGCGCACGGCGGCCGACATGATGTCGATCGAGCCCTGCACGGTGCGGCCCGGTACGCGGGTCGAGGATGCGCTGCTGCTGATGCAGGAGCAGCGCATCGGCGCGTTGCTGGTGGTCGACGGCAGCGACGTCGTCGGCGTGTTCAAGAAATAGACGGGCGGCGGCATCCGCCGCGCTACTGCAGCTCTTGCGTCAGCGCATCGGATGCGGCGTTCTCGCGGAACCCGCGTACGCGCAGGAACGTGATGAAATTCGAATCGTGCTGGCTCGCTGCGCCGCCTTCCGCGTCGTCGAACGCGACGCGCAGCACGGCAACGAGATCGCTGCCGTCGAATTGCCAGTCGACGTACTGGAAGCCGTGCCGCTTCGGGTCCGCGTGTTGCAGCAGGATACGCCGCGCGGTCCACCGCCGAAGATCGGGCGACGACAACAGCACCAGCGTGTTGCGCACGCGCTCGAGGTTCACCGGCCCGACGCGCTTCGGCACCGCGTTCGCGATCGTCCAGTATTGCTTCGACTGCGGATCGAAGCGGATCGTGAATTTCTTTCCCGCGCCGGGCAGGCCGACGAAATCGCGCGTCGGGTCGAACGACAGCGTGCGGCCGTCGTCGCTCGTCGTCACCAGCGCGGCTTTCTCCGGGCCGTTCGCCGTATTCACGCGCAGCATGACGACGGGCGCGGCGCGTGGCCTGCCGACGACGTTGCCTTCTTCCCACGACTGGAATCTGCCGTCGAGCCAGCGTTTGTCCGACGGCAGATGCGCGGACATGCGCCAGTTGCGTGCGTCGAGCAGATCGCGATCGACGGGGGCGGACAGCACCGTCGCGCGCAGGTCGCCGCCGTCGACGCTTTCATACGCGCGCCAGACGCGGCCGCGATCGACGAGCACCGGAACCGGCCCGGTGATGAAGCGCCCGGGATACGGCAGCAAGCCGGTGGACGCATCGACCGGCGTGGTCCACGACGCGCCGCCGTCGTCGGAGCGGCGAATCGACGGCGTGCCCATCGAGCGGTTGGTGCCCATCAGATACAGCGCGCCGTTCAGCACGAACAGCGACGACCAGTACTGGTCCGGCACGTCGGCGAGCCTGGACCAGGTCGCGCCCTTGTCGTGCGACGCGAAGACGGACACGCGGTTCTGTGCCGCCGCGGCGCCGAACGTGTCGAAGCTCGCGACGTAGTCGCCGTTCGGCAGCAGGGCCAGCGACGGGGAGCCCAGATACACGCGCGTGGCGGCCGGACTGTGCGCAATGACCTCGCCGGGCGGCGCGGGTACGGCGCCGGCGTGCGCGGCCGTCGTCGCGCAGGTCATCCACAGCGCCGCGATGAGCGATCGTTTCAGCGCGCGAAACGTCGACGCATGTCGGAGTGATGTCATGTCGGATGCGCGACGGGTTCGTCGCCGGACAGGTTGGGGATCGCGCGGACGGCCGCGCGCCGATGCGGTGCATCCTGGTCGGCCAGCACGACGAACAGCAGAATGGTGAGCCAGAGCATGCCATAGAGCACGTGATACTTGAACAGCAGGATCGGCAGCAGATAGAGCAGATACTTGCGTCGGCCCTTGCGGCGAAACAGCATGGCCAGCGTACCGAAGAACACGACGAAGCCGGCGACGCCCGCGGCGAATACGAGGTAGATGTAGAACGAGCTGTCGCGCACCTGATAGCCGCGCAGGTGCGTTTTGCCGACGTTGTTGCGCTCGTCCCAGAAGAGGCCGCCGCCGAACACGCCCGCGACGACGTCGCGCTCGGTCAGCTCGGTCAGCACGAGCGTACGGCTGCCGACCGCGTCGTAGTCGACGGACTGGTTCACCCGCTGGTCGTACACGCTGTAAAGCCAGGGCACGCACGCGATCGCGACGACGACGACGGCGATCCGGGTCCGCAGCCGGCCGCGCCCGACGAGCACGTGCAGCCCGCACAACGCGGCGCACACGGCCATCGACGCGACCGAGAAGCTGAGCAGCGCCGTCGCGAACCCGACCGCGGGCGCCAGCGTCATGCGCCGCCGCGACAGCAGCAGGACCACCGCGCTCGGCACGACCGTCATCGCATAGAACGACGGCTCGGAATACAGGCCGAGCGCACGGATCGAAATCAGGCTGTCGGTCAGCGCCTTGGTCGCGTAGAGCGCTTCGGAGTCGGCTTCGCGGACGTAGCTGTCGAAGTCGATGAAGGTGCCGGTGCCGAGGTAATAGACGAGCTGGAACGTGAAGAACGCGGCGTGGACGTAGATGAGCGTCCGGCATGCGGTGTCGAGCGCATCCCGCGTGAGTACGCCGCCGGCGAACATCCAGTAGCTCAGCGCGATGTACGTCTGGATCAGCACGAACTTGACGTAGAAGTTCACGTAGAAATCGCCGAACGCGGACAGCACGAACGCGAGGCAGATGCTGATCAGCCAGTACGCGCAGACCGGAAACAGGT
The DNA here is from genome assembly GCF_902832955.1 of Burkholderia sp. BCC0044. Lineage (NCBI taxonomy): Bacteria > Pseudomonadati > Pseudomonadota > Betaproteobacteria > Burkholderiales > Burkholderiaceae > Burkholderia > Burkholderia sp. BCC0044. Next base: position 252,627 of record NZ_CADFDO010000004.1, read on the forward strand.
GCCGCTGCCGGTTCATCAGCGTCGGCGCGCGAAGAAAGGCGAGCGCGCAGAGCAGGAAATAGGCGGCGAAGGTCGCCCGTACGCTGAATGCGTTGAGGGAGAAGAACAGTACGCTGGCTGAAAAGAGCAAGGTCGACATGCGTGCGCCCGATCGGAGACTCCGGATTCGCCGCGTGCCGGCCGTTCCGGCGCCGTACGGCGAGATGCGTCGCGACGCGGGGCAGGCTGCCTGTCGGGCAGGGCTGGCTTGCTCGCCGGTTCGCACGCGGAATACGGGGCCGTCGTTCGGGACGACTCGATTCCGGCGATCAAGCATAGACGGTTGGCCTGCCGGGCGAGCCGCGTTGTCCGATCCGGGCGGCATTCTGTCTCTTTCCGGCGGGGCGACGAAGCGGGCGTGCGCGCGCTCGCGGCCATCAGGGCTGTCGCGCGAACCGCCCGCACAGAAACGGCGAATAGTCGTCGATCGCCGCCTGGATCGGAGCGTGCCGGCCATAGGCGACGGCCGACACGGCCAGCAGCGAGCCGGCGGCGAGCGCGCGATACCGGGCGTCGACGCGCGTCACGCCATGCCGCCGCACGAACGCCAGCGCGACCGCCGAGCCGACGAGCCAGCCGGCGACGACTTCCGCCGGCGTGTGCGCGTCGTCGAACACGCGCGCCACGCCGATCAGCGCGCCGAGCGCGAGCCCGAGCGCCAGCGACGTGTTCGCCCGCAACGGTGTCGCGCCGCTCAGCGCCAGCCCGCATGTCATCGGCCAGACCGCCGAGGCGAGCATCGTATGTCCGCTGATCACGCGGAAATCGATCGCGCGGATCTCGATTCCGCAGCCGGCGTACAGCATCTTCGTGGCGCCGACCAGCGCCATGCCGGCCGCGAGCATCAGCGCCCATGACGCCGCGTGACGCCGCCCGGCCGCCGAGCACGCCAGCCAGCCGACGCACACGAGCGCAAGCGGCAACGTCATCGCCGCGTCGCCGAGATCGCTGACGGCCGTCCACATGACCGGGTTCGTCACGCAGCCGGTCAGGCGGCCAGCAGCGTCGACATGCGCGCGGCCAGATAGCTTTCGAAGTCCGCGGCCACTTCCGGGTGCCGCAGCGCGAACTCGACCGTCGCCTTCAGATACCCGAGCTTGCTGCCGCAATCGAAACGCGTGCCGTCGTAGCGATGGGCGAGCACCTGTTCGTCCGTCAGCAGCGACTGGATCGCGTCCGTCAGTTGCAGTTCGCCGCCGGCGCCCGGCCGTAGCGCGCGCAGATGCTCGAACACCTTCGGCTTCAGCACGTAACGGCCCACCACGCCGAAATTCGACGGCGCCTTCGCCGGTTCCGGCTTCTCGACGATTCCGGACACCTTGAACAGGTTGTCCTCCCAGCGCTTGCCGTCGATCACGCCGTACGACGTCGATGCCGCGGGCGCGATTTCCTCCACGCCGATCACCGACGCGTGATAGTGATCGAACACGTCGATCATCTGGCGCAACACGGGCGTCGGACCGTCGAGCAGATCGTCCGCGAGGATCACGGCGAACGGCTGGCCGCCGACCAGCTTCTCCGCGCACAGCACGGCGTGGCCGAGCCCCAGGGCCTCGGCCTGGCGGACGTAGAAGCAGTCCACGTGGTTCGGCTTGATGCCGCGAACCAGCGACAGCAGCTTTTCCTTGCCGCGCGCTTCGAGCTCGGCTTCGATCTCGTAGGATTTGTCGAAGTGGTCTTCGATCGCGCGCTTGCTGCGGCCGGTCACGAAAATCATTTCGGTGATGCCGGCGTCGATCGCTTCCTCGACCGCATATTGAATCAGCGGCTTGTCCACGACCGGCAGCATTTCCTTCGGGCTGGCCTTGGTCGCGGGCAGAAATCGTGTGCCGAGACCGGCGACCGGAAAGACGGCTTTCGTCACTTTCAACATGGTTTTCGGATTCCACTCGTTCGGGTTCAGGCATCGACGATGCCGACAGAGGGCGACGATGCGCGAATGCCATCGTCGTTTGCACGGGACCGTGCCGCTCGCGCGACCGGGCCCGCGCGCCGTCCGAAAATCGTACGGGTGTTCCGCTTTCGAGGGGTGACCGAATCTAGGCCGAATCCGACAGCGACGAGTGGCGAATCGCGAATCGCGAATGCCAAGCGGCGAATTCGCGTCTGTCGGATGCGATCTAGGAATTGTCCGCATGACGCGGATCGCATGACATAGAGTCAGGCATTCGATACTGAACGGCCGGTCACGGCGCCGCGCGCGGCCCGCCAGGCCGCCGTCGGCTCAGGAGCGGTCATGACCGAACAGGGCGATATCTTCGACGCCATCGCGGAATTCAATCGCGCGTATCTCGTGCTCGCGCAGCGCATGCTGCGTGCCGACTACGAGGCGGGCAAGCGGCAATTGGGTATCTCGAATGAAAGCGCCGCGTCGATCGTCGCGCTGACGGCCGATCAGATCGACGAACTCGCGGCCGGCGGCGAACTGGTCTGCGAATTGCGTGCCGAAAACGCGCCCGGTCGCGCGTGATCCGTGGTTCGGTTTTCGCGAATGGACGTTCGCGCCGCGTTCTGCAAGCGGATGCGTCGCGGCTATTCCATTGCCCATGCGAACCGATCGCGCGAACGGCGACGCCCGCGCATGCCGCGCGGCGTCGCATCGACGTGGGTCATGCGCGTTCGCTGACCGGCGTGAACTTGCGGTCGCGCACACGCGCTTCGTCGGCGCCGCCGCGCACGAGGCTCAGCGCTTCCGCGCGGCTCGCGACGCACGGCCCCGAGCCGGGCAGCGGCTGGCGCGCGGTCTCGCGCAGCGCGAGCACCGACACGATGCCGATGAACGACGCGCCCATCAGGTAGTACGCGGGCATCATCAGGTCGCCGGTGCGATCGACCAGCCACGCGGTGACGAGCGGCGTCGTGCCGCCGAACAGCGACACCGACACGTTGAAACCGATCGCGAGCGCGCCGTAGCGGATCCGCGTCGGGAACAGCGCGGGCAGCGCCGACGGCATCACGCCGGTGAACGTCGACAGCAGGATGCCGTAGATCAGCATCCCGCCGAAGATCGGCAGCATGCCGCCGGTGCGGATCAGCATCAGCGCCGGCACCGACAGCGCGAGCAGGCCCACGCAGCCGGCCATCATCACCGGCTTGCGGCCGATCTTGTCCGACAGGTGCCCGGCGTACAGCGTCATCGGCATCATCAGCACCATCACGAGCAGCACCATGAAGAGCCCGTGCGATTCGCGCACGTGCAGCGTCGCCGACAGGTAGCTCGGCAGGTACGACAGCGCCATGTAGTCGGTCACGTTGAAGATCAGCACGAGGCCGACGCATTGCAGCAGCGGCTTCCACTGTTCGACGAGCAGCGCCGCGAAGCGCTGCTTCGGCCGCGCGCGTTCGTCCGCTTCGCGTGCTTCGGCTTCCTTTTTGAAGGCCGGCGTTTCCTCGAGCTTGAGCCGCACGTAGAGGCCGACGAGGCCGAGCGGGCCGGCGATGAAGAACGGCACGCGCCAGCCCCACGACAGCAGCGTTTCCTGCGACAGCGTGGCCGTCAACAGCGCGACCGTGGCCGCGCCGAGCGTGTAGCCGATCAGCGTGCCGAACTCGAGGAAGCTGCCCATGAAGCCGCGGCGCTTGTCGGTCGAGAACTCGGCGATGAAGGTGGCCGCGCCGCCGTATTCGCCGCCGGTCGAGAAGCCCTGCACGAGCCGCGCGACGAGCAACAGCACGGGCGCCATGATGCCGATCGACGCATAGCTCGGGATCAGGCCGATCGCGAAGGTGCCGACGGCCATCATGATCATCGTCGCGGCGAGCACGCGCTGGCGGCCGATGCGGTCGCCGAGCGGGCCGAACACCATGCCGCCGAGCGGGCGCACGAGGAACGCGGCCGCGAACGTGCCGAAGGTCGCGAGCAGCTGCGCGGACGGGCTGCTGGACGGGAAGAACACCTTGCCGAGCGTGACGGCGATATAGCTGTAGACGCCGAAGTCGAACCATTCCATCGCATTGCCGAACGCCATCGCGCCGACCGCGCGCTTGAGGACGGCCGGGTCGACGATCGTGATGTCGTCCAGCTTGACGGACTGGCGTGAAGACCGGGTTTTCGCGGGGCGCGCTTGCGACGGGCTCAATGCTCTCTCCTGGAATGGCCTTGGCGGCGCGGCCGGCGGGACTGCAGCGGGGCGTGCGGGCCGACGGACAGCGAAGGCGGATGTCTCGGGGATGCCTCGATGCCGGCGGCGTGACGCGCGCGGCGGACGACACCGGGCAGGTGTGTTGTGCGAACCAGTTTAGAGAAACGGGTGCGAGCGGCTATCGGTCATGCGCCCGGAAACCGGTGGTAAACGACACACGGGGGGAGTGGCGCCGGCTATGCATGGCCGGGCAGCGGCGCCGTGCGAGCGATCATTTCCCCCTGCGCCGGCTCGCGGATACCAGCAACGCGACGAACGCCGCTTCATCCGCGCGCAGGCCGCGCGGCGTACGCCGGACCGCGAGCGCGGCGAGCGTGCCCGCCTCGAATGCATCGAGCACGGTCGGATGGATGTAGCAGCGCCGGCACACGGCCGGCGTGTTGCGCAGCAGCTCCGCCACCGCGCGCACGGTCTCGACGATCTGCTTGCGCGCGTGCGTGACGCCGCGATGCTCGATGCGCCGCAGCAACCCGAGCGCGTGCACGCTGCCGGCCCAGGTCCGGTAATCCTTCGCGGTGAAATCGGCGCCGCCGGCCTCGCGCAGGTAGTCGTTCACGTCGGACGACCCGACCGGATGGCGTGCGCCGTCGTCGTCCACATACTGGAACAGCTCGTGACCGGGCAACTCCGCGCAGCGCCGGACGATCCGCGCGACCCGCGCGTCGTCGACGGTCACGTCGTGTTCGATCCCGCTCTTGCCGGCGAAGCGCAGCCGCACCTGGCCGGGCTGGATTTTCAAATGACGCTTGCGCAGCGTCGTCAGCCCGTACGAGCCGTTTTCGCGCGCATATTCCGCGTTGCCGATCCGCGCGAGCGTCGTGTCGAGCAACCGGACGATCGTCGCGACGACCTTGTCGCGCGGCATGCCCGGCAGCGCCAGATCGCGCGTGACGCGTGCGCGGATACGCGGCAGCGCCCGCGCGAACGCGGCCATCCGCGCGTACTTGTTCGCGTCCCGTGTCTCGCGCCACTGTGGGTGATAGCGATACTGCTTGCGGCCGCGCGCATCGCGGCCCGTCGCCTGCAAATGGCCGAGCGGGTCAGGACAGATCCACACGTCGGTGTAGGCAGGTGGAATCGCCAGCGCGTTGATGCGGGCGATTTCCGCGGCATCGCGAATCCGCGTGCCGTCCTGCGCGTAGTACGCGAAGCCGTTGCGCAAGCGGCGGCGCGTGTAGCCGGGGCGGCGGTCGTCGACGTGGCGCAGTGCGGCGGCCGTACTCGAAGCGGGCTGTTTCATGCGCTCATGTGCCGGCTGACGGCGATAGCGACGGTTGGCGCCGCGTGTTCATGCGCTGCGGTCATCTGCTTGCTCCCTTGTTCGTCGTTGTCCCGGACGGCGACCTGCAGCACGGCATGAGCGGTCGTTCCGGCACGGGAGCAAGAATCGTGCGCCGGCGTGCCATACGTAGACACCACGGCAAAGCACGGAAGAAATGCCGTTCGCCGCGACAATGAAACGTCATCGGTCGGCTTCGGGCGCCGGGCATGCCGGTATCCCTTGAGGGAGCTTTTCCAGCAGAAACTCGGCGACGGCCGTGACCGCGGGCGGCAGCGGCGGGCGGCTCGTATAGACGAGCTGCAGCCCGAGGTCCGGGCTCGAACGCCGGTAGGACGGCAGCACGCGCACCAGCTTGCCTTCGTCGATCGCCGCCGCGGCGAGCAGTTGCGGCACCAGCGCGATGCCGAGGCCGGCGAGGCAGGCCTGCATGACCACCCGCATGTCGTTGACCGAGAAACGGCTGACGATCGAGATCTCCTGCGTGCCGCGCGGCCCCTGCAGGCGCCACATGCTGCGCCCCTGGCGGCTCGACACCGTCAGGCAATCGTGGTCGGCCAGCTCGCGCGGCGTGCGCGGCGCGCCGCGTCGCTCCAGATAAGCGGGACTGGCGGCGAGAATCATCGTGCCCGGTGCGATTCGGCGCACGCGGAAGCTCCCGCCGGTCTCGATGCCGATGCGCAGCGCGAGGTCGATGCGCTCGCCGATCAGGTCGGACGGCGTGTCGTCGAGCAGGAACTCGATGCTGATCTGCGGATAGCGCGTGTAGAACTCGGCCAGCCATTCCAGCTTGAGCAATTCGAACAGGCCGGCCATGGCCGCGACGCGCACGGTCCCGGACGGTTCCTGCCCGTCCGCATGCTGCCGCTCGATCTCGAAGATGCGGTCGAGCGCGGGCGCGTAGCGCTCGAACAGCGCCTGGCCTTCGGTGCTCGGCGCGAGCTTGCGGGTCGAGCGATGCAGCAGGCGCGTGCCGATGTGCCCTTCGAGCTGGTCGATGCGCCGGCTCAGCGTATTGGCCGGCATGCGCAGGCGTCGTGCGGCCTCCGAAAAGCTGCCGGCGCGGACGACCTGGACGAACAGCGCGAGATCATTCAGATCGAGCATTGGATTACTCCAAAAATGGATCAATCAAATCCTGTTTATCCATCTAGTGTAAATCCGAATCGATCTCCATACTGGTCTCACGCTACCGACGGATACACCCGTCTCAAGGAGAATCTGCATGAAACTGCTGCACATCGATTCGAGCATCCTCGGCCAAGGCTCGGTCAGCCGCGAACTGTCGGCGGAGATCGTCGCGAACTTCCGCGCCCGCGATCCCGGCCTCACGGTGACGCGCCTCGACCTCGCCGCGACGCCGATCGGCCATCTGACGGCCGGCCACCTCGCCGCCGCGCAGGGCGCGCCGGTCGACGACGCGCTGAAGGCGGACGTCGAGACCGGCCAGCGCGCGCTCGACGCGTTCCTCGCGGCCGACATCGTCGTCATTGGCGCGCCGATGTACAACTTCGGCATCGCGTCGCAACTGAAGGCGTGGATCGACCGCATTTCGGTGGCCGGCAAGACATTCCGCTACGACGAAAACGGGCCGGTCGGCCTGTGCGGCGGCAAGAAGCTGGTCGTCGCGTCGTCGCGCGGCGGCGTGTACAGCGCGGGGTCGCCGGTCGCGTCGTTCGATCATCAGGAAACCTATCTGAGAGACGCGTTCGGCTTTCTCGGCATCACGGACATCACGTTCATTCGTGCGGAAGGCGTCGCGATGGGGCCGGACAAGCGCAGCGACGCCATTGCGTCGGCGAAGGAAGCGGTAGCGGCACTCGCGGCCTGACGCCACGGGCCCGATAGCAGCCACAGGAGAACCCGCATGTCGAATGTCATCGAACCCGTCCGGCACGCCACCGTCGCCGGCCGTCATGTCGTGTTCCGCACGCGCGGCCACGCGCACGGGCCGGTCGTCAGGATGGTCAGCCCGTCCGACGTCGGCGAGTTGATCAAGCCGTTCGTATTCCTGGACCTGATCGATACGCGGGCGCTGACCGGGCGGCCGGCCTTCGGCTGGCATCCGCATTCGGGCATCGCCACGCTGACGCTCATGATCGACGGGCACGGCACCTATGTGGAATCGACGGGCCACGAAGGCCCGATGGGGGCCGGCGACATCGAATGGATGAGCGCGGGGCGCGGCGTCTGGCATACGGGTTCCGTGGTGCCGCCGGTCAAGGCGTTCCAGCTGTGGGTGGCGTTGCCGCCGGGGCGCGAGCTGGCGCCGGCGTTCAGTCAGCACCTGTCGATCGACGACATCCCGACGGACGGGCCGGCCCGCGTGCTGCTCGGCCGCCACGGCGACGCGGTCAGCCCGGTCGATGCGCCGCCGGGCATCAACTACGTCGTCGTGCAACTGAAGGCTGGCGAGCGCTGGACCTGCCGGCCGCCGCAGGGCTACGCGGTCGGCTGGACCGCCGTGATGGACGGCAGCGTGCGTACGCCGGAACCGGTCGGCCAGGGTGAGCTGGTCGTGTTCGACGCATCCGACGCGCCGATCGAATTCGAGGCCGTGACCGACGCGCGCTTCGTGGTCGGCACCGCGATCCCGCATCCGCACGATCTTCATCTGGGCGCCTACTCGGTGCATACGAGCGCCGCCGCGCTGGTGGAAGGCGAGCGCGAAATCGTGCGCATCGGCCACGAACTGCGCGCCAAGGGTGTGATGCGCTGATTCTGCCGTCCGTCGATATCCGTCCCCGTTCAACGCAGCCGGCCCGATCGGCTGTCGCACCTAAGCCGTTCCGCGCTTAGGTGTTTATACGTATGCCGATTCCGGCATCGCCTCAATCCAATATTTCATTGGAAGGTTATCGGACTTGTTCCTAGACTGATGCGGGGCATGTATACCGCGCCGGCCGCCCAGGCCGGCCGGCGCAGCCCGATCCGCGCCAGCGCCAAGCAGAAACACAACAGCGCCGCGGCACACAACGACATCATCGGAGACGGACCATGACATTCATCAGGAAGCTGGCGGCCGGCGCGATCGTCGCCGCGGCGACGGTGCTGGCAGGCGGCGCGCACGCGCAGCAAAAGCCGATCACGCTCGGGTTCTCGCAGGTCGGCGCGGAAAGCGCTTGGCGCACCGCGAACACCGTATCGGTGAAGGGCGCGGCGAAGGACGCCGGCATCAACCTGAAATTCTCGGACGCGCAGCAGAAGCAGGAGAACCAGATCCGCGCGATCCGCTCGTTCATCGCGCAGAAGGTCGACGTGATCGCGTTCTCGCCGGTCGTCGAATCGGGCTGGGAGCCGGTGCTGACCGAAGCGAAGGCCGCGCATATCCCGGTGATCCTGACCGACCGCGGCGTCGACGTGAAGGACCCGTCGCTGTACGTGACGATGATCGGCTCCGACTTCCTCGAGGAAGGGCGGCGCGCGGGCCACTGGCTCGAAGAGCGCTACAAGAACGACGCGGGCCCGATCAATATCGTCGAATTGCAGGGCACGGTCGGCTCCGCGCCGGCCAACGACCGCCGCGCGGGCCTGCTCGAAGTGATCAAGAACAATCCGAAATTCAAGGTGATCGCGTCGCAGAGCGGCGACTTCACGCTCGCCGGCGGCAAGCAGGTGATGGAAGCGTTCGCGAAGACCTACGGCAAGCAGATCAACGTCGTCTACGCGCACAACGACGACATGGCGCTCGGCGCGATCCAGGCGATGGAAGAGGCCGGCATCAAGCCCGGCAAGGACGTCAGCGTCGTGTCGTTCGACGCGACCAAGGGCGGCTTCCAGGCGATGGTCGCGGGCAAGATCAACGTCGACGTCGAATGCAGCCCGCTGCTCGGGCCGCAGCTGATGAGCGCGGTGAAGGACGTGGTCGCCGGCAAGCAGTTGCCCAAGCGCATCGTGACCAACGAGACGGTGTTCCCGATGAACGTCGCGGCGCAGGTCCTGCCGACCCGCAAGTACTGACCTGTCCGCCCGGGCGGCGGCCTCGCGGCCACCGTCCGGCGGCGTTTCGAGGGAGGCTGCATGCAGAGTCCGCCGGTGGTCGAGATGATCGGCATCGACAAGTCGTTTCCGGGCGTCAGCGCGCTGCAGCGCGTGGACTTCCGGTTGTTTCCGGGCGAGATCCACGCGCTGATGGGCCAGAACGGCGCGGGCAAGTCGACGCTGATCAACGTGCTCACCGGCGTGCATGCGCACGATGCGGGCGAGATTCGCGTCGGCGGCGCGCCGGTGAATTTCGCCGCGCCGCGCGAGGCCGAGGCGGCCGGGATCCAGACGCTCTACCAGGAAGTGAACCTGTGCGCGAACCTGTCGGTCGCGGAGAACATCTTCGCGGGCCGGCAGCCGATGCGGCGCGGCGCGATCGACTGGAACACGATTCATGCACGCTCGCGCGACGCGCTCGCCGAACTCGACCTGGCGCTAGACGTCACGCGTTCGCTCGATTCGTATCCGATCGCGGTGCAGCAGATGGTCGCGATCGCGCGTGCGGTGTCGGTCGACGCGCGCGTGCTGATTCTCGACGAACCGACGTCGAGCCTCGACGACGGCGAAGTCGCGCGGCTGTTCGAGGTGCTGCGGCGGCTGAAGGCGTCGGGCATCGCGATCCTGTTCGTCACGCATTTTCTCGAGCAGACCTATGCGGTGTCCGACCGGATCACCGTGATGCGCAACGGCGAGCGCGAGGGCGAGTACCTCGCCCGCGATCTGCCGGTCGACGTGCTGGTCGCGAAGATGACCGGCCGCGAGCGCATGTCCGACACGCTGCAGGCCGGCGCCGCCGCGGTCGAGCGTACCGCCGCGGCCGATGCGCCGTTCCTGTCGATGCAGCAGGTCGGCCGGCGCGGGATGATGAGCGCGCTCGATCTCGACGTGCGCCCCGGCGAGATCGTCGGGCTGGCCGGGCTGCTCGGCTCGGGCCGCACCGAAACCGCGCAACTGGCGTTCGCCGCGGCGCGCCCGGATACCGGCGCGATCGAGATCGACGGCGCGCGCAAGCGGCTCGCGTCGCCGCACGACGCGGTGCGCAACGGCATCGCGTACTGCCCGGAAGACCGCAAGAAGGAGGGCATCGTCGCCGCGCTGTCGATTCGCGAGAACATCGTGCTCGCGCTGCAGGCGCGGCGCGGCTGGTGGCGGCTGATCGGGCGGGCGCGCCAGCGCGAGATCGCCGATACGTACATTTCCCGGCTCGGCATCAAGGCGCGCGACGCGGAGCAGCCGATCGGGCTGCTGTCGGGCGGCAACCAGCAGAAGGTGCTGCTCGCGCGCTGGCTCGCGACGGACCCGAAGCTGCTGATCCTCGACGAGCCGACGCGCGGTATCGACGTCGCCGCGAAGTTCGACATCATGGAGCGCGTGCTCGCGCTGTGCGCGCAGGGGCTCGCGATCCTGTTCATCTCGTCGGAGATCAGCGAGGTCGTGCGCGTGAGCCACCGGATCGCGGTGCTGCGCGACCGCCGCAAGGTCGCGGAGCTGAGCGGCGCCGATGCGTCCGAGGAGCAGGTTTACCGGTTGATCGCGGGAGGCCAGTCATGACGGGGTTGCGCACGCTGTTTCGTCATTCGCTCGCGTGGCCGGTGCTGACGCTCGCGCTGCTGTTCGCGCTGGACGTCGCGCATCGTCCCGGCTTCCTGTCGATCGCGCTGCTCGACGGCCACCTGTTCGGCGCGCCGATCGACATCCTGAATCGCGCGGCGCCGCTCGTGATCGTGTCGCTCGGGATGACGCTCGTGATCGCGACGCGCGGGATCGACATCTCGGTCGGCGCGATCGTCGCGATCGCCGGCGCGGCGGCCGCGACCGTGCTCGAGGCGGACCCGTCGCAAGTCGGCACGGCGCTGGCCGCCGCGCTCGGCGTCGGGCTGCTGGCCGGCGCGTGGAACGGGCTGCTCGTCGCCTTCGTCGGGATGCAGCCGATCATCGCGACGCTGATCCTGATGGTGGCCGGCCGCGGCGTCGCGCAACTGCTGACGGGCGGCCAGATCATCCCGATCGGCGCGCCCGGCTACCTCGCGCTCGGCGGCGGCTATCTGGCGACCGTGCCGTGCGCGGTGTGGATCGCGCTCGCGACGATCGGCGCGACCGCGCTGCTGGTGAACCGCACGGCGCTCGGCTTGTTCATTCGCGCGATCGGCGTGAACCCGGTCGCGACGCGGCTCGTCGGGCTGCGCTCGGGCGCGATCGTGTTCGGCGTGTATCTGTGCTCGGGCGTGATGTCGGCGCTCGCGGGCATCCTCGCGAGCTCGAACGTGCGCAGCGCCGACGGCAACAACGCGGGGCTGCTGCTCGAACTCGACGCGATCCTCGCGGTCACGCTCGGCGGCACGTCGCTGCTCGGCGGCCGCTTCAGCCTCGCGGGCTCGGTGCTCGGCGCGCTGATCATCCAGACGCTCACCTACACGACCTATTCGATCGGCGTGCCGCCGGAGGCGACGCTCGTCGTCAAGGCGGTCGTCGTGATCGTCGTGACGCTGATCCAGTCGGACGCGGCGCGTGCGCTGCTCGTGCGGCACGTATCGCGACTGCTGCCCTCCGCGCGATCGCGCGCCACCACCACCGGAGCGACGCCGCGATGAACCGTTTCCTTGGCCGCCTCGCCGATCCGCGCACGCTGCCGATCGTCGTGACGATCGTGCTGTTCGCCGCGCTGTTCGGCTTCGGGTCCGTGATGTACACGGGCTTTTTCTCGATGCAGGTGCTGACCGGGCTGCTCGTCGACAACGCGTTCCTGCTGATCGTCGCGATCGGGATGACGTTCGTGATCGTGTCGGGCGGAATCGACCTGTCGGTCGGCTCGGTCGTTGCGCTGACAACGATCTTCTGCGCGGTCGGCGCCGAACGGCTGCACTGGCCCGTGTGGGTGATCGTGCCGCTGGTGCTCGCGTTCGGCGCGCTGTACGGCGCGGCGATGGGCGCGCTGATCCACTATTTCAGGTTGCAGCCGTTCATCGTCACGCTCGCCGGGATGTTTCTCGCGCGCGGCGCATGCTTCCTGATCACGACGCAGTCGATCACGATCAACACGGCGGCGTTCCATGCGATCGCGGGCATCAGCGTGCCGGTCGGCGGCGGCACGCTGAGCGCCGGTGCGCTGATCGCGCTCGCGACGCTGGCCGTCGCGATCTACGTCGCGCATTTCACGCGCTTCGGCCGCAACGTGTATGCGGTCGGCGGCAACGAACGCTCGGCGCTGCTGATGGGCTTGCCGGTCGCGCGCACGAAGATCGGCGTCTACGCGCTGAGCGGCTTCTGTTCGGCGCTCGGCGGCGTGGTGTTCACGCTGTACGTGCTGTCCGGCTACGGGCTGCAGGCGCAGGGGATGGAACTCGACGCGATCGCCGCGACCGTGATCGGCGGCACGCTGCTGACGGGCGGCGTGGGCTACGTGATCGGTTCGGTGTTCGGCGTCGGCATTCTCGGCACGATCCAGGTGCTGATCACGTTCGACGGCACGCTGAGTTCATGGTGGACGCGGATCGTGATCGGCGCGCTGCTGTGCGTGTTCTGCGTGCTGCAGCGGGTCATCGAGCGGCACGCGACGCGGCGCCGCACCGGCGGCACGGGGCTCGGCGCGCAGCGGCCGACGCAGGCTGCGGCCCCCGCGCGGCCCGCGCCGCCCGAAGAGGACATCGGGCTGGTATCGACGATGCGGCGGTCGTAGTGCGACCGTCCACCCTTGCGCGAGGAGAACACGATGAAGCGCGATGATCTGACGATGGGCGTGGCCGATGCGCGGGCCGTCGAGCATGGCCGTCGGCCGCTGCTCGATCTGGGCGACGCACGCGACTGCCGGATCGTGGCCGATGCGCTGCGGGTGCTGCTGCGCGAACGCTCGGAAGCGCTGGCGTTCGCGATGCGCGTGGCCGACGAGCATGGCCGCCCGCGCCCGGATGCCGGCGAATTCGGCTTGACCGACATCATTCGGCTGGCCCGCGTGGTCGAGCGGGCCGATCGGCGGCGCGAGGGAACCGCGGTGGAATGACGCGCGCGGCCGCATGCCGGCCGCATGCCGACTGCGTGCGGGGACGCGCCGTCAGGCCGGCCCGGCCGCGTCCGTCTCGGTGTCGAACGGCGTATCCGCGACGCGCGTGCGTTTCAGCGAGCCGGCGAGTTTTTCGATCGCGTGCAGGTCCAGCACGTCGAGGTGCTCGCGCATTTCCTGCACGAACGGCGCATGGTCCGGCTCGTCCACATACTGGCCGAGCCATTCCTCGATATCGGTGAGCCGGCCTTCGCCGGCGAGCGCGATCAGCTCGGCGAGCGCGTCGGCGGGCGGGCAGCGCATCGCGGGCGCTGCGCTGGCCGGCTTCGCCTCGTCGGCGGGATCGAACCGCCTGACGAGCCCCGACGCCGGCGCGAGCGCATGGCCGAGGGCCGGCGCGACGATCGCGAACGAGAACGTCGTGCCGACGCCCGGCTGGCTCGCGACGGCCAGCTCGCCGCCCATCGCGGCGACGATGCGCTGCGCGATGAACAGCCCGAGCCCGGTGCCGCCGTTGACGGCCTGCACTTGCTGATACGCGCGGAAGATGTCGGTGGTCGCGGTGATGTCGATGCCGATGCCGGTATCGGCGACCTCGAACAGCAGGCGCCATGCGTCGCCCTCGCGCGACGCATGAACGGATAGCGTGACCGTGCCGTCGCGCGTGAATTTCGATGCGTTGGACAGCAGGTTCAGCAGCACCTGTTGCAGCCGGATGCCGTCGATCAGCACCGTGCGCGGCAGCGCCGTGACCGGCTGGTAGACGAACCGGTTGTCCTGCTGCGCGCACAGCGCGATCGCGTAGTGGCCGATGTCGTCCAGCAGCCCGGGCAGGTCGGTGCGGTCGGGCGCGACGGCGAGCGGCTGGAGTTCGGCCTTCGTGAACGCGAGCAATTCGTCGATCAGCGCGAGCTGGTAGCGGATGCTGCGGTCGATCGACCGGATCAGCCGCACCTGGCTGCGCGTCGCGCCTTGCAGCAGCAGCTTCGCATAGCCGTTGATGGTCGACAGCGGCGCGCGCAGGTCGTGGCTGACGTAGCCGAGCGTCTCGATCTTCTGCTGCATGTGCGTCTTCGACTGCTGCAACGCGTCGTTGAGCGCCACGGTGCGCCGCGCGACCTCGTCGCGCAGCCGATCCTGCTCGGTGAGCTGCCAGTGTTCGAGCCGCTTGCGTGCCTCGGTGCGCTGCCGGCCCACGTGATGAATCCACGCGGCCAGCACCAGCAGGTGCGTCGCGAGCCCGATGATCGCGATGACGGGATTCGGAAAGACGTCGGAGCGGATCCACGACAGCACGGACGGCAATGCATCGCGGCCGTCGAGCATGCGGATCAGCATGTTGAACGTCGCGAACGCGACCGCGATCAGCATCACGCGGGCCGTCGGCGTGCGCCGGATCACGAGCATCAGCGCGAGGCTGATGTTGACGATCGCGAGCACGGTGTTCAGCCACAGGCAGAACCACGCGAAGGTCGCCAGATCGCCGAACGCCGCGCCGGTTATCCCCGCGCATTCGAGCGCGAGAAACACCACGTACACCGCGCGCATCGGGATGTTCGCTTTCTCGCGATGCGCGACCATCAGGAGGAAGACGATGAAGCACGCGATCGACAGGTACGCGAAGATCGTTTCGGCGCGCGTCGACCACTCGCGCGCGCCGGCCGACAGCAGCATCGCGAGATAGCCGCGGTACGCCGCTTCGAACAGCGCGGTGTTCAGGGTCAGCGCGGCCAGCACGTGGAACACGCCGCTGCGCGAGAAAAAGCCGATCAGCAGCGCACACCAGACGAGCGCGAGCAGCCCGCCGAAGAACCCGAAGTTCCACATCGATGCGTGCAATTCCTGCGCGATCCACCCGTCGCGGGTGAATGCGACCGGCGCAAGGCGCATCTCCTTGCGCGACGTGATGCGGATCAGCACCGGCAACTGTTCGCCCGCGCGCAGCGTGACGTCGAGGGTCGGGTAGCGCGACGGCGCATCGAGCGCGTCGCCGCGATCGGTCGGGAAGCTGCGCTCGAGCATCCATCGGCCGTGCCGGTCGACATAGAAATCGGCCCGGTCGACGCGCGCGTCGCGAATCGCGAGCACCAGCGGGCGCGTGTCGCTGTCGCGATTGACGAGCGTCGCGCGGACCCACCACGCGGAGCGCGAAAACGACACGTTGAACGCGGGCGGGGTTGCGGTGGCCGCGTGGCGGGCCGGGTCGGCGAGCCGGGCGGCGACCTCATCGACGGACAGCGTCGTGCCGGCGTCCTCGAAAACCGCGACGGCTTCGAGTTGCGCGGGATTCGGCGCCGTGGCGGCACGAGCCGTCGCGCACGTGACGGTCAGCGCCGCCAGCAGCACGAGCAACGCGCGAAACGCGCGACATCCCGCTGCCCATGCCGCGTAGTGCCTACGCATCGCCGTGGTGCCCCCCCGGTGCGGCCGGCGCGTCGACCGCGTGGCGCTGGCGCCGCCAGTCGGACGGTGTGATGCCGAAGCGTTCGCGGAACGCCGTCGCGAAATTGCCGGGTGTGGAGAAGCCGATTTCCTCGGCGATGTCGCCGATTCCCATCGACGTTTCCGACAGGAAGTGCATCGCGGCGCGCAGCCGCGTGTCGCGCAGGTACTCGAAGACGGTCTGGCCGAGATGATCGCGGAACGCGCGCGACAGCCGCTTTTCGTGCGTGCCGACCTGCTTCGCGAGATCCTCGAGAGCCGGCGGATGGCGCAGGTCGCGCAGCAGCACGTCGCTCGCCGCGCGCACGAGCGACGCATCGCGGTTGTCGGGCAATTCGGGCAGGTGCGCGAACGGCTGGCTGCGCCGCACGCGCTTCAGGTGATTGCGGATGCGCGCGATGACTTCCGCCGGTTCGAACGGCTTGACGATGTAGTCGATCGCACCCGTTTCGAGCCCCGCGATCCGGTCGTCGAGATCGCCCGCGGCCGTCAGGATGATCACCGGAATGGATTGCGTCGACGGCGTCGACGCGAGCAGCCGGCTCGCGGCGAAACCGTCCATGCGCGGCATGCGGACGTCCATCAGGATCAGGTCGGGCGCGATCGCCTGCGCCCGGTGATAGGCCTGCAGCCCGTCGAACGCGACGCTGATCCGGCACTGCGCGGTGCGCAGGATTTCGGTCAGGAGCCGCAGGTCGTTCGGGCGGTCGTCGACGATCAGGATGTGGGCGCCGGCGAGATCCGGCGTGGTGCGTGGCGACGCCGAACTGGACAAGCGGGATGACATGGTTGCGAACGCGTTGGAAGGGAGTGGCCTGTCGGGTCGGGGGCATCGCAATCTGTACGATTGTTGCAAAAAATTATATGCCGACAACAGCGTCGGTTGCGAGGATTCCGTGCGGCGCGTGTGGGCTTGTTGCAGCGGCATCGCGGGGGCGCGGCGGTGCTATCCGCGCTTCGGAAAAATGTTTCGGAAAAATATGCCGAACCTATTTCTGAAATCCCGGTCTTTATTTCCGATTAAATGATTTCAAGAATGGAAATGGCCCGGATTCGGAATTCATCGTCGCGGTGTCGAAATTCGATGGCGACGGCGTAAATCGAATTCGCTGATTCCTTGTCGGTCGATTGAATTTCGGTTGAATCGCGTTTGCTATTCATCTTTCTGAAAAATCGAATTCCCTGCAGATGTGTATGAATGTAAATGCCGTCCGCTCCGGAAAAGGATTTTTCCGCTTCAGAAAAGGTTTGTTTGGACGAATGTCGGCACACTAATCCCAGCGCGGCTGGAATCGGTTCTTCGAATGCGTCCGGCCGCCATGAAAATTGCTGCCGCCATCGCTTCCTGGGTAGCCAATATTCAATGTCACATTGAGCACTGGCATTCCCGGATGATGAGATCTCGGTTACAAAAGAATAACGGGCACGAGGGTAATGAAAACGTCATAATTCGCGAAATTTCCGATATACAAGATGAATCGCGGAATGACGGGATGGGTCTGGGTGTGAGGCATCGGGCGAGAAGAAATCGTCGGGCAAATTCGATCGATTAATTCGATGCCGGGGTCGTTCGGTGAGTGGCCGGTTCTTTTCCGGAAATCCGGAAGAGCCGGACGACTGCCGGGCGGAAAAGGGGTGAGTGACTTCGCGTGGGCTGCCGGGCGGGTTGATCGATCCGGAAGCCGCGCGCGGTGCTCTATCGAATCAGGCGGATACGAAAAATATGAACACGACAAGCATGGCAGGTCAGGGCGTCGGGTCGATCGATCCGGTGCCGGCTGTCAGCGTCAGCGATCCGGCGGCGCATGCTTCAGATCCGGGGACAGCATGGCGCCTTTCTCCGCCTGAATGAAACATGACGGGGCCGCCCGCGGTGCGGGCCGGCGTCCGTTCGTCCAGCGTCCGAGCGACGCTTTTCCGATGAGATTCGAAGTCGCCCTTCGGCGGGTGCGACGGTGTGCGCGCGTGCGGATTCGCGGCGCGTCGTGCGCCGTGTCGTCGCCGGGCAGGCGATGTCGACTTCCGTGAATCGATAACCGGCTTTTCGCCGTCGCGCGTCGTGCCGAACGGGCATGCGCGGCGATCGGTCGTGCACTCGCGATGAGTATCGAGCATGTCGGGCAACGCTGTTCGTAGTTTTTATTAGTTATGCGAAGTGAGAAGCGGAGCGTCGCGAGACGGGCGAAAGCGGTGAAGGTCCGCGCTTCGCCTGACGCCGCGTTCGCTGTTGCGTCATCCAGCACCTGAGAACCGAGGGAACACAAGATGAACAAGTCGTTCAAGTCGATCTGGAACGAAGCACTGGGGGCCTGGGTTGCGGCTTCGGAACTCGATCGCGCACGCGGCAAGCGTGTTGCGTCGTCGAGGCGCGCGCCGGAATGCGCCGCGCACGGAGAAGCCGCGACGCACGCGGGCATGCCGTCGGCGCCTTCGGTGCTGAGACTGGCCGTGCTGACGGCGACCGCTTGCCTCGGGTTGTTCCATGCGAGTGCGCATGCGCAGTACGCGCCGGATGGCGGCAACGCGTCGGGCGGCACGACGGCGATCTCGATCGGCCTCGGTTCGACTGCCGCGCAGCAGAATTCCACCGCGGTCGGCAACTTGTCGACGGCGCAGGGTTTGTCGGCCACGGCGCTCGGCCCGGGCGCACATGCGATGGGCGATGGTTCGACGTCCGTCGGCATCAACTCGCAGGCGACCGGCGTCAACAGTTCGGCGCTCGGTGTGCAGGCGATCGGTTCCGGCGACTACTCGGTCGCGATCGGCAACCTGTCGAGCGCGACCCAAAGCGGCGGGGTCGCGATGGGCAGCGGCGCAGCGGCGACCGGTGTTTCCGCCGTCGGGCTGGGCAACAACGCGCTGGCGTCCGGCCAGTACGCGGCGGCGATGGGGCTCGGTGCCAGCGCGGCGGGCGCGCAGAGCGTCTCGCTCGGCTATGCGTCGCATGCCACGAACACGGGCTCCGTCGCGCTCGGCAACCAGTCGACCAGTTCGGGGTCGGCGGGCGTCGCCGTAGGCAGCGGCGCACTGGCGTCCGGGAATTCGGCCGTCGCGATGGGCGTGAACAGTGGTGCGAGCGGCACATCGTCGATCGCCATCGGCTGGGGCGGCACCGCCGGCGTGCCCGGCTCGGGTACCCAGTCGCTCGGCACGAGCTCGATCGCGATGGGCTCGAACACGAAGGCCGGTGCGAACAACGCGGTGGCATTCGGCCTGAATGCGAACGCGTCGGGCCTCAGTTCGATCGCAACGGGCGTGCAGTCGACCGCGACGCAGCAGTTCGCGGTCGCGCTCGGCAATCTCGCGCTCGGCAGCGGCATATCCGCGACCGCGCTGGGCTCCGGCGCGACGGCGTCGGCGACGAACGCGACCGCGGTCGGCATCAACAGCGTCGCGGCGGCGACGTCCACCGTCGCGATCGGCGATTCCAACTCGGTTGCCGCAGCCGCGGGTGCGGGCTCGATCGCCGGCGGCAACAACTCGAAGGTGCTGGGCGGCACCGGCGCCGTCGCGCTCGGCTTCGGCCAGACGGTGAGCGGCAACGGCGCGGTCGCGATCGGCGATCCGAGCACCGCGATCGGCACCGGCGCGGTCACGATGGGGTCGAACAACACCGCGAACGGCGACGGCGCGGTGGCAATCGGCAATACCAACAACGCGCAGGGCACGGGTTCGCTCGCGCTCGGCAATACGTCGACGGCAGCGGCGGCGGGGGCCGTCGCGTTCGGCGCATCGGCCGTGGCCAACAACGCAAACGATGTCGCGCTCGGCTCCGGGTCGGTGACGGCCGCGCCGAATCCGACGGCCAGCGCGGTCATCGGCGGCGTCACGTACAACTTCAACGGCATCAACCCGACCAGCGTCGTCAGCGTCGGCAACGCGGGCACCGAGCGCCAGATCACCAACGTCGCGGCCGGGCGGATCAGTTCGGCGAGCACGGACGCGATCAACGGGTCGCAGCTCGCCGCGACGAACACGGCGCTCGATTCGTTGTCGACGTCGACAGCGTCGAGCATTACGTCGTTGTCGACCGGGGTTTCGTCGTTGTCGACGGGCCTGAGTTCGACCAACAGTGCGGTGACGTCGCTGTCCACGTCGACGTCGACGGGCATCAGCTCGTTGTCCACCGGCCTCAGTTCGACCAACAGCACGGTGACGTCGTTGTCGACGTCGACGTCGACGGGCATCAGTTCGCTGTCGACGGGCCTGAGTTCGACCAACAGCGCGGTGACGTCGCTGTCGACATCCACATCGACGGGCCTGTCGTCGGCCAATAGTTCGATCGCGTCGCTGTCCACGTCGACCTCGACGGGCATCGGTTCGCTGTCCACCGGGCTGAGCTCGACCGACAGTGCGGTGACGTCGCTGTCGACGTCCACGTCGACGGGCCTGTCGTCGGTCAATAGTTCGATCACGTCGTTGTCCACGTCGACGTCGACGGGTATCGGTTCGCTGTCCACTGGCCTCAGTTCGACGAACAGCGCGGTGACGTCGCTGTCCACGTCGACGTCGACGGGCATCGGTTCGCTGTCCACCGGCCTCAGTTCGACGAACAGCACGGTGACGTCGCTGTCGACTTCGACGTCGACGGGCATCAGTTCGCTGTCCACTGGCCTCAGTTCGACGAACAGCACGGTGACGTCGCTGTCGACGTCGACGTCGACGGGCATCAGTTCGCTGTCCACCGGCCTCAGCTCGACCAACAGCACGATCACGTCGCTGTCCACGTCGACCTCGACCGTCGTCGGCTCGTTGTCCACCGGCCTGAGCTCGACCAACAGCAACCTGACGTCGTTGTCGACGTCGACGTCGACCGTCGTCGGCTCGCTGTCCACCGGCTTGAGTTCGACCAACAGCACGATCACGTCGCTGTCCACGTCGACGTCGACCGGTATCGGTTCGCTGTCCACCGGCCTGAGTTCGACGAACAGCAATTTGACCTCGCTGTCGACCGCCACGTCGACCGGGATCAGCTCGCTGTCGACGGGCCTGAGCTCGATCGCGAACAACAACACGAACCTCGGCAACAGCACGGCCGGCGCGATCGGCGGCGGGGCCACCTACGATCCGACCACCGGCACGATCTCGGCGCCGTCGTACGTGACGTACAACAGCGACGGCTCGACGACGATCAACAACAACGTCGGCTCGGCGATCGACAACATCAACGCGAACGGCATCAAGTACTTCCACGCGAATTCGACCGCGCCGGACAGCCAGGCACTCGGGCTGGACAGCGTCGCGATCGGCCCGAACGCGATCTCGAAGGTCGACGGCAGCATCGCGCTCGGCTCGGGTTCGGTGGCCGATCGCGCCGTGGTGCCGTCCTCGGGGATCATCCGCAATGGCACCGCGTCGATCCCGTTCAACACGACGGACCAGACGCTGCTCGGCGCGGTATCGGTGGGCGATGCGACGAACAAGACGTACCGCCAGATCACGAACGTCGCCGATGGCACCGGCCAGCAGGATGCGGTGACGGTGCGGCAGCTGACCGGCGCGCTGCAGTCGTTCGCGGTCACGGGCCAGAAGTATTTCCACGCGAATTCGACGGCGGCGGATTCGCTCGCGGTCGGCGCGGAATCGGTCGCGGTCGGGCCGACGACGGTCGTCAACGGCGACAACGGCGTGGGCATCGGCAACGGCGCGATCGTCGATCAGACCGCGCCGGGCGGGATCGCGATCGGCCAGGCGGCGAGTTCCGCGCAGGCTGACGCAATCGCGCTGGGTAGCGGCGCGACGGCGACCGGCGCGCAGTCCGTCGCGCAAGGTGCGAATGCGGTAGCGGTCAGCGTGGGCAGCGTCGCGCTCGGCTCGGGTGCGCGCAGCACGGCGACCGATGCGCTCGCGCTCGGCGCCGGTGCGTCCGCCACGTTCGCGAACAGCATCGCGCTCGGGGCCGGTTCGCTGACCACGGTCGGTGCGCTGACGAACTACGTCGCGTACGGGCTGAGCAGCCCGCAATCGTCGGCTGGCGAAATCAACATCGGCAATCGCCAGATCACGGGCCTCGCCGCCGGCAAGAGCGGCACCGACGCGGTGAACGTGTCGCAACTCGATTCGGTCGCGAACCAGTTGACGACGTTGATCGACCAGCGCACGGCCAATCTCGGCGGGCAGTACACGACGAATCCGACCGGCACCAACGTGCCGCCGGGCTCGACCGGCCCGAATTCGTCGGCGGGCGGTTCGGGGGCGGTCGCATCGGGCTCGAACAGCACGGCGGTCGGCAACAATGCGCTCGCGTCGGGCAACGGCTCGTCCGCGATCGGCGTGGGCGCGACGGCGGCGGGCAACAACTCGACGGCGATCGGCGCGGGCAGCAACGACGGCGGCCGCTCGAACGTGGTCGCGGTCGGCTCGGCGGATTCGGCGCGGCAGGTCGTGAACGTCGCGGCCGGCACGCAGGGCACCGACGCGGTGAACGTGAACCAGCTGAATGCGGTATCGAACCAGTTCACGCAATCGCTGAACACGGTCAACAACCAGCTCACGCAGATGCAGCAGCAGATCCAGCAGACCGATTCGATGGCCCGCGAGGGGATCGCCGCGACCGCCGCGATGGCGTCGATCCCGCACATGGACCGCGATTCGAACTTCGCGATGGGGGTCGGCACGGCGACGTTCCAGGGCCAGAAGGCCATGGCGGTCGGCGTGCAGGCGCGCGTCACGGAGAACCTGAAGGCGACGCTGAACGGCGGTTTCGCCGGCAGCCAGCGCGTCGTCGGCGCGGGCATGCTGTATCAGTGGAAGTGATCGCGCGCAGCGGTTCGTTCCGGCCCGCGTGGCCGGGGCGGACCGCGCCGAACGCCAACGTGCGCGAGGGCGTCGCGACATCGCGCCGCACGCGCCGTGCTCATCGCATTCTCGGAGTCATCAAGTGAAAAACATCCATCTTGCCCTGCTGGCGTCCGTCGTTTCCCTCGCGGCCTGTTCGAGTGCGTCGGGGCCGACGTACAACGCGTACGAACTGCAGTCGCGAAACGGCGTCCGGACGTTCCAGGTCGACTGCCACGGCATCCTGTCGACGGCGAAGACCTGCATGAAGGTCGCGACACGCATGTGCGGCAGCGAGCCCGTGCGCCTGGTCGATACCACCACGCCGTACCGCGACGGCGCCGATCCGCATTCGATCGTGTTCCAGTGCGGTGCGGCGCCCGCGCCGGCCGCCGCGGCCGTTGCGCCGGCGCCCGCGCCGGTCGAGAAGGTGAGCCTGACCGGCGACGCGTATTTCGCGACCGACTCGGCCGTGCTGACGCCCACGGCCACCGCCGCGCTCGACACGCTGCTGAACCAGCAGGGCGACCGGCATTTCGCGCGCGTCGAAGTGGACGGCTATACCGACGCGACCGGGTCGGATGCGCACAATCAGGCGCTGTCGAAGCGTCGCGCGGATGCGGTCGCCGGGTATTTGCGCGAGCGCGGGCTGAAAGCGGATTCGTTTGCCGCGGCCGGTCACGGGGAAGCCAATCCGGCGGCGTCGAACGACACCGCCGAAGGGCGCGCGCGCAATCGTCGCGTGGAAATCTCGCTGCAGAAGTAGGACGTTGCGACCAAGGTTGCCGCAAGCGCGGCCGTCGAGGCCGGACGGCTCGCTTGCGGCAATGATGCTCGACGCACACGACGGCGGCGGGAAAGGCCCGTCGCGGCGTGCGCATGCGGGATCCTTCGCATGGACGCCGCCGCCGCACGGCGACTTGCGCCGGCCACGCGGATCGCCATCCGCACCGGGCCGTGGATCGGCGCTCAGTGCCTGATCATGCAGACGGCCAGGATCTCGTACCCGGGGTCGGCATGCGCGCTCGCGGTTTTTTCCGCTTCGTCATACGAACCGAAGGACGCGGCATCCTCGATGGCCGGCGCCATGCCGATATCGCCGTCTTCGGCGGTGCAGAGGAACTGCTCGCCGGTCTTCACGACGTAGGTGGACATCATGATTCCCTCCATGGTTTGCAGGGGGAAATTTCAGTCTAGCAGGCCGGAAGCGGAAAGCCGTGCACAATATCCGCATGCGCTCCCCCGACCTCGAATGCCTCGTGACCGTCACCATGCCCTTCGGTAAATACAAGGACCGACTCCTTGCCGACCTGCCGGGCAACTACCTCAACTGGATGGCCCGTGAAGGGTTTCCGCGCGGCGAGCTCGGCCGGCAGCTCGCACTGATGCACGAAATCGATCACAACGGCCTGAGAGGCTTGCTGGACCCGCTGCGCAAGCGCGGCTAGCTTTGCCCCGCCTCGCAGGCGCGCGCTTTCCGGACGGCCGATGCCGAATGGATTCCCCGGCCGCCTGCCCATGAGGCCCGCAGGGTCGTCATGGAAAACTGTATGAATATACAGTATAGTAACCGTCGAACTCGAGCCGCACAGGTCCAACCCTTGCGGCCCGTGCGCCGCGCCTGCGGGCATCCGCCGCAGCGTTCCGGCACCGCGAATTCCGGCTAACTCATTCAGACGGGCAGGCAAATTGTCATCCAGCAATCTGATCCGCATTCGCGGAGCACGTCAGCACAACCTCAAGAATCTCGATCTCGACCTGCGCACCGGCGAAATGACGGTCGTGACCGGCCCGTCGGGCTCCGGCAAATCGAGTCTCGTGTTCGACACGCTGTACGCGGAAGGCCAGCGGCGCTACGTCGAAACCTTCAGTGCATACGCACGCCAGTTCCTCGACCGGATGGATCGCCCGCAGGTCGAGCGCGTCGACGGCGTGCCGCCCGCGATCGCGATCGACCAGACCAACCCGGTGCGCAGCTCGCGCTCGACGGTCGGCACGATGACCGAGCTGAACGACCACCTGAAGCTGCTGTACGCGCGCGCGGCCGAACTGTTCGACCGCAAGACCGCGCGGCAGGTGCGGCACGACACGCCCGAGACGATCTACGCGGAGCTGGTCGAGCGCACGCGCGCCGACGATCCGCGCGTCGTCATCACGTTCCCGGTCGAATTGCCGGAAGCGGTGTCCGACGAGGAAATCGCGCAGTGGTTGTCGGCGAGCGGGTACACGCGCGTGCAGGCGCAGCGCGAAGTCGCGTCGCCCACCGGGCCGCGCAAGATGCTCGATGTGGTGGCCGACCGCTTTCGCGTGCAGCAGGCCGACAAGGTGCGGGTGGTCGAGGCGATCGAGGCGTCGCTGAAGCGCGGCGGCGGTCGCGTGAACGTGTACGTGCTCGCGCCGGAAGCGGAAAACGCAACGGCCGAGCCGTTGATCTGGCGCTTCTCCACCGGGCTGCACGATCCCGACAGCGACCTGCGCTACGCGGAGCCGCAAGCGGCGCTGTTCTCGTTCAACTCGGCGTACGGCGCGTGCGAAACCTGCCGCGGCTTCGGCCGCGTGATCGGCGTCGATCTCGGCCTGGTGATTCCCGACGCGCGCAAGACGCTGCGCGGCGGCGCGATCAAGCCGATGCAGACGCCCGCATGGAAAGAGTGCCAGGACGACCTGATGCGCTACGCGGCGAAGGCCGGCATCCGGCGCGACGTGGCGTGGTCGGAACTGACGGACGCCGAGCGCGACTGGGTCGTCAACGGTTCGCCGGACTGGAACGGCAAATGGCAAAGCCAGTGGTACGGCGTGAAGCGCTTCTTCGGCTATCTCGAATCGAAGGCGTACAAGATGCACATTCGCGTGCTGCTGTCGAAATACCGCAGCTACACGCCGTGCGACGTGTGCGGCGGCGCGCGCCTGAAGACGGAATCGCTGCAATGGCGGCTCGGCTCGAAGGAGAACGCCGACGGCGTGCTCGCGCCGGCCGATCGTTTCATGCCGCGCGGCGTCGACTGGAGCCGCGCGCAGCTCGAAGCGCTGCCGGGCCTGACCGTGCACGACCTGATGCTGCTGCCGATCGAGCGCATCCGGCGCTTCTTCGACGACATCGTGCTGCCGAGCGCGCTGCTCGACGATGCATTGAAGCTGCTGCTCGCCGAAGTGCGCACGCGCCTGAAATACCTGTGCGACGTCGGGCTCGGCTACCTGACGCTCGACCGCCAGAGCCGCACGCTGTCGGGCGGCGAGGTGCAGCGGATCAACCTGACGACGGCGCTCGGCACGTCGCTGACGAAAACGCTGTTCGTGCTCGACGAGCCGAGCATCGGGCTGCATCCGCGCGATCTCACGCGGATCGTCGAGGCGATGCAGCGGCTGCGCGACGCGGGCAATACGCTGGTCGTCGTCGAGCACGATCCGTCGGTGATGCTCGCGGCCGATCGATTGATCGACATGGGGCCCGGCCCGGGCGAGCGCGGCGGCACGATCGTGTACGACGGCACGCCGGGCGACATCCGTTCCGCGCACACGCTGACGGGCGAATATCTCGGCGGGCGCAAGCAGGTCGCGCATGCGTCGAACTGGGCGCGCCGCCCGGTCGACGCGAACACGCCGCGCATCGTGCTCGAAGGCGCGACCGAGCACAACCTGCGTGACGTCACGGTCGAGATTCCGCTGCAGCGGCTCGTGTGCGTGACGGGCGTGTCCGGCTCCGGCAAATCCACGCTGTTGCAGGACGTGCTGTATCCGGCGATGGCGCGGCACCACGGCAAGGCGACCGAATCGCCGGGCGCGTTCCGCAATCTCACGGGCGCCGACCAGGTCGGCGACGTCGTGTTCGTCGACCAGTCGCCGATCGGCAAGACCACGCGCTCGAACCCGGCCAGCTACGTCGGCGCGTTCGACGAAATCCGCAAGCTGTTCGCGAAGGCGCCGCTCGCGCTGCAGCGCGGCTACGGCGCGGGCACGTTCAGCTTCAACTCGGGCGACGGCCGTTGCCCGACCTGCGGCGGCTCGGGCTTCGAACACATCGAAATGCAGTTCCTGAGCGACGTCTACCTGCGTTGCCCGGATTGCGACGGCAGCCGCTACCGCGCCGAGATTCTCGAAGTGCGCATCGAGCGCGACGGCCGCGCACTGAACATCGCCGACGTGCTCGACCTGACCGTCAGTGAAGCGGCCGCGTTCTTCGCGACCGATGCCGAGGTGCTGCGCGTGCTGCAGCCGATCGTCGACGTCGGCCTCGAATACGTGAAGCTCGGCCAGCCGGTGCCGACGCTGTCGGGCGGCGAAGCGCAGCGCCTGAAGCTCGCGGGCTTCCTCGCCGAATCGGCGGCGGCGGCGAACGGGCGCCGGGTCGCGACGGAGGAGGCGCGCATCGCCCGCGCGAAGCTGTTCATGTTCGACGAGCCGACCACCGGGTTGCACTTCGACGACATCGCGAAGCTGATGCAGGCGTTCGGCAAGCTGCTCGCGGCCGGCCATTCGCTGATCGTGATCGAGCACAACCTCGACGTGATCCGCGCGGCCGACTGGCTGATCGATCTCGGCCCGGAAGGCGGCGACGGCGGCGGCCTCGTGCTGTGCGCGGGCACGCCCGACGACGTGAAGGCCTGCGCCGAATCGCATACCGGCGTGGCGCTGCTGCAGTACGACCGCGCGATGGACGGCGAAGCGGCGCGCGCCGACGAAGGCGTGCCGCTGCAGGCCGTGCTGAACGCGGCGCGCGCGCGCCGTGCGATCGAAGGCGAGGACGTCGTGCGGATCGTCAACGCGCGCGAGCACAACCTGAAGGCGCTCGACGTCGACATCCCGCACGGCAAGTTCAACGTGATCACCGGCGTGTCGGGTTCCGGCAAGTCGACGCTCGCGTTCGACATCCTGTTCCACGAAGGCCAGCGCCGCTACCTCGAATCGCTGAACGCCTATGCGCGCTCGATCGTGCAGCCGGCCGGCCGCCCCGAGGTCGACGCGGTGTACGGCATTCCGCCGACCGTCGCGATCGAGCAGCGGCTGTCGCGCGGCGGCCGCAAGAGCACGGTCGCGACCACGTCCGAGGTGTGGCACTTCCTGCGGCTGCTGTATGTGAAGCTCGGCCTGCAGCACTGCATCCACGACGGCACGCCGGTCACGTCGCAATCCGTCGAATCGATCGCTGCGCAACTGCTGCGCGACCATCGCGGCGAACACGTCGGGCTGCTCGCGCCGCTCGTCGTCAACCGCAAGGGCGTGTACACGGATCTCGCGAAGTGGGCGAAGGCGCGCGGCAGCACGCATCTGCGCGTCGACGGCGAGTTCGTCACGGTCGACCCGTGGCCGAAGCTCGACCGCTTCCGCGAGCACACGATCGAATTGCCGGTGGCCGATATCGTCGTGTCGCCGGACAACGAAGCCGAATTGCGGCGCAGGCTCGACGAGACGCTCGAGCTCGGCAAGGGCGTGATGCACCTGCTCGCGCCGCTCGACGGGCTGCACCACGCGATGCAGAACGATCATTCGACCGCGCGGGTCGGCGCGGTCAAGGTGCTGTCGGTCAAGCGCGCGTGCCCGGTGTGCGGCACGAGCTATCCGGAACTCGACCCGCGGATGTTCTCGTACAACAGCAAGCACGGCTGGTGCACGACCTGCGTCGGCACCGGCGTCACGCTCACGCGCGAGCAGCGCGCCGCGTACGACGACACGGTGCTCGCCGGCGACGATCGCGGCCGCGAACAGACGCTGCCGTCGGACGAGCAGGAGCCGGAAGGCGTCGGCAACGAGCCGTGCCCGGATTGCCACGGCACGCGGCTGAACCCGTCCGCGCGTGCGGTCACGTTCGACGCGCATCCGATCGTCGAGGTCGCGCAGTGGACGGTGTCGGACACGCGCCGCTGGATCGACGCGCTGGAACTCACCGGGCGCGACGCGCAGATCGCGCGCGACATCGTCAGCGAGATCGGCAGCCGCCTCGCGTTCCTCGAGGAAGTCGGGCTCGGCTACCTGAGCCTCGACCGCGCGGCGCCGAGCCTGTCGGGCGGCGAAGCGCAGCGCATCCGGCTCGCCGCGCAGCTCGGCAGCAACCTGCAGGGCGTGTGCTACGTGCTCGACGAGCCGACGATCGGCCTGCATCCGCGCGACAACCAGATCCTGCTCGACGCCTTGCGCAAGCTCGGCGACAAGGGCAATACGCTGGTCGTCGTCGAGCATGACGAGGACACGATCCGCCGCGCGGATCACATCATCGACGTCGGCCCGGGCGCCGGCAAGCGCGGCGGCACGCTGGTCGCGCAGGGCGCGGTCGCCGATCTGGCCGCCCAGGCCGATTCGGTGACGGGGCGCCTGCTCGCGCAGCCGATGACGCACCCGCTGCAACCGCGCCGCACGGTGAGCCTGCCGGGCAAGAAGGGCGGTGCGGCCGTGCCGGAAGCGTGGCTGACCGTGCATGGCGCCCGGCTGCACAACCTGCGCGACGTCACGGTCGGCATTCCGCTCGCGCGGCTCGTCGCGGTGACGGGCGTCAGCGGTTCGGGCAAGTCGACGCTCGCGCGCGACGTGCTGATGACGAACCTGCTCGACGCGGTCGGCCGCTCGGTGCTGTCGTCGCCGGCCACGCGGCGCGCGCGCAAGGCCGCGCAGCAGGACGCGCCGGCCGCCCATCGCCGTTCGAGCGTGCTCGCGCGCACTGCGCCGCGGCCGTCGCTGAACGTCACGCATGCGTGGCAGGGCTGCGAGTCGCTGAGCGGCTGGGAGCAGATCGATCGTGTGCTCGAAGTCGACCAGACGCCGATCGGCAAGACGCCGCGTTCGTGCCCGGCCACCTATATCGGCGTGTGGGACACGATCCGCAAGCTGTTCGCCGATACGCTCGAAGCGCGTGCGCGCGGCTATACGGCGTCGCGTTTCTCGTTCAATACCGGCGACGGGCGCTGCCCGGCCTGCGAAGGGCAGGGCGTGCGCACGATCGGCATGAGCTTCCTGCCCGACGTGAAGGTGCCGTGCGACGTGTGCCACGGGCAGCGCTTCAATCCGGAAACGCTTGCCGTCACGTGGCGCGGCCGGAACATCGGCGACGTGCTGACGATGGAGATCGACGAGGCGGTGGAATTCTTCGCGCCGATCTCGAACATCGCGCATCCGTTGCAACTGATGAAGGACGTCGGGCTCGGCTATCTGACGCTCGGCCAGCCGTCGCCGACGCTGTCCGGCGGCGAGGCGCAGCGCATCAAGCTCGTCACCGAGCTGACCAAGGTGCGCGACGACATCACGCGGCGCGGCCAGAAGGCGCCGCACACGTTGTACGTGCTCGACGAACCGACGGTCGGCCTGCACATGGCGGACGTCGCGAAGCTGATTCGCGTGCTGCACCGGTTAGTGGATGCGGGGCATAGCGTCGTCGTGATCGAGCACGACCTCGACGTGATCGCGGAAGCCGACTGGATCATCGATCTCGGCCCGGAAGGCGGCGTGGGTGGCGGCACGATCGTCGCGGCGGCGCCGCCGGAAGGGCTCGCACAGGTGAAGGCGAGCCATACCGGGCAGGCGCTGAAGCCGGTGCTGGCGCGAACGGCCAGCGAAGGCGCGGAAACGGAGCAGCAGGGCGCGGCGCGGGTCGGCTGAACGCGTCGCATCCGGCGAGCGGCCCCGGTGCCTGACGAGGCATCGGGGCCGTTCCTGTCTCGTCCTGCATGTCGACGAAGTCGACGCGCTCGATTCCCGCTCGATTCCCGCTCAATTCCCGTTGACGCCGATCGTCTCGATGATGGTCTCCAGTTGCGGGCTCATCGGCAGGTTCAGACTCAAACCCGACGGAAGCGGGCGCAGGAACCAGCGCTTGTATTGACGCGCGATCTCGCCGTCGGCGGCCAATTCCTGGAACGTGGTTTTCACCACCTGCGCGAGCTGCGGATCGTCCTTGCGGAACATGATGCCGTACGGGTCGTAGGACAGAAAATCGCCCACCACGTCGTACTGGCCGCCCTTGCTCGCATTCTCGGCGATCAGGCCGTACAGCAGCACGTCGTCCGTCGCGAACGCGTCGGCGCTGCCGTTCGCGACGAGCGCGAAGCCCTGCGCATGGTCCGGCACCACCTGGAGCTGGATCCCGAGCCTGAACCGGTCGTTCAGGTCGCGCAGCGCCTTCTCGTTGGTCGTGCCGGCCGTCACCGCGACTTTCTTGCCCGCGAGATCGCGGAACGAGCGGATCGGCGCGCCGCGTTTCACCATCACCTTCGTGCCGGCCACGAAGAAGATCGGCGAGAACGCCACGCGTTTCTGGCGCTCGAGGTTGCTCGTCGTGGAGCCGCATTCCAGATCGACCTTGCCGCTGACCACCGCGTCGATGCGGTTGTCGGACGTGACCGGCACCCAGCGGATCGTCAGGCTCTTGTTGATCGCGTCCTCGATCGACGACACGAGCGCCTTGCACAGCTCGATCGAATAGCCGATCGGCTGGTTGCGCGCGTTCAGGTACGAGAACGGGATCGACGCGTCGCGATAGCCGAGCGCGATCGTGCCGCTGCCGCGCACCTTCGCGAGCGTGCCGGTCAGTTGGGCCGGCGCGAACGGCTCGACGCGCGGCGGCGTCGACGGCGCATCGTCCGCGCGCGCGGACGCGCCCGTCGCAAGCAGGCCCGCGAGCGCGAGCGCACGCCAGAATCGCTGCATCTTCATCGCCGGGCCTCCGTCAGACTTCGGTCGGATGTGCGATCGTCGCTTCCTGTTCCGCTTCGATGCGCGCCGCGTTGGCTTCGGCTTCCGCTTCCGACAGGAGCTGGCCTTCCCATTTCGCGACCACCGCGCTCGCGATCGAGTTGCCCACCGCGTTGGTGGCCGAGCGGCCCATGTCGAGGAACGTGTCGACGCCGAGAATCAGCAGCAGCCCGGCTTCC
The DNA here is from genome assembly GCF_902832955.1 of Burkholderia sp. BCC0044. NCBI lineage: Bacteria > Pseudomonadati > Pseudomonadota > Betaproteobacteria > Burkholderiales > Burkholderiaceae > Burkholderia > Burkholderia sp. BCC0044. Next base: position 284,142 of record NZ_CADFDO010000004.1, read on the forward strand.
GGCAGCCCGAACTGGTGCAGCGTGGCCGCGATCACGACGAGCGACGCACGCGGCACGCCGGCCATCCCCTTCGACGTGAGCATCAGCACGAGCAGCATCGTGATCTGCGTGCCGAGCGACAGGTGCATGTTGTACGCCTGCGCGATGAATAGCGACGCGAACGTGCAGTACATCATCGAGCCGTCGAGGTTGAACGAATAGCCCATCGGCATCACGAAGCTCGAGATCTTGCGCTTCACGCCGAAGCGGTCGAGCGCGTCGAGGATCTTCGGATACGCGGCCTCCGAACTCGCGGTCGCGAACGACAGCATGAACGCTTCCTTGATCAGCACCAGCAGCTTGAACACGCGCGGCCCAAGGAACACCAGCCCGGCACACACGAGCAATCCCCAGAGCAGGAACAGGCTGACATAGAAGTCGCCCATGAACACCGCGAACTTCAGCAGCACCGACAGCCCGTTGACCGCGACGGTGGCGGCCATCGCGGCCATCACCGCGAGCGGCGCGAGCTTCATCACGTAGCCGGTGATCTTGAGCATCACGTGCGACAACTGGTCGATCGCGGCGATGAGGATCTTGCCGCGCTCGCCGAGCGCCGCCAGCGCGACGCCGAAGAACATCGAGAACACGACGATCTGCAGGATCTCGTTGTTCGCCATTGCCTCGGCGAACGACCTCGGCACCATGTGGCCGACGAAATCCTTCAGCGTGAACTTGGACGTCGCGAGGTTCGCCGATGCGCCGATGTCCGGCAGCGGCAGGCCGAGATTGTCGCCGGGCCGCAGCAGGTTCGCCATCAGCAGCCCCAGCAGCAGCGACACCAGCGACGCGGTGATGAACCAGGTGATCGATTTCGCGAACACGCGTCCGACCGAGGCCGCGTCGCCCATGTGCGCGATGCCGACGACCAGCGTGGAGAACACGAGCGGCCCGATCACCATCTTGATCAGGCGCAGGAACACGTCGGAGACGAGCGAGATGTATCCGGCGACTTCGGCGGCGGCCTTCTTGTCCGGAAAGCTCATGAAGACCATGTAGCCGATCGCGATGCCTGCCGCCATCGCGACCAGGATCCAGACGGCCGCAGCATTCTTTTTTCGCATCGTAAGCCTCCCATGCACCGGTTTCGCAATCGGGGATGGAAGGACGATACAGGACCAGAATCGCGCTGAACAGTGCAACCGGGTTCGGGTTTGCGCTAGCGCCGGTGGTGCTTCGTGCGTGCGCGGCGGTGCAACCGGCGTACGGATTGGTGCGACGCAGCACCTCGCGTGTTGGGCGGCCGCCGGACGGCGGTGACCGGCGCCGCGCCGTTCGCCCACGTCCCGCACCCCCGACGATGTTGCGCTGCCGGGATGCCGCCACCTACGGGTCAACAGGCTCTAGTCATGCGCCCTTGGATCGAGCAGGCTCGTGCTGAAATCGCACGCCTGCGCCGCGAGCCGGACGATTTCGGCGGTCAGCGACTGCGCGCGTTCGGCGCGATGCAGCGCGACGTAGCGAACCGGCGGCAGCGCCGGTTGCGTGCGCACGATCTCCAGCGCGTCGCAAGCGACGAGGTGCGCGACGCACGCCTTCGGCAGATAGCTGACGCCCAGCCCCGACAGCGTCAGGCCGATCTGCGCGAGCAGGCTGTTGCTCGACAGCACGCGCTGAGTCGCGACGCCGTGTTCCTGCAGAAAGCGCGTGTACAGGTGCCCGGTGCCCGACAGGTTGCCCTGCAGGATCAGCGGAAACCGCGCGAGGTCCGTCAACGACAGGGCGGCCCGGGACTTCGGGATGAATCCGGCCGCGCACATCCATGCGTTGTCGACCTCGCCGACCACCGTCGCCGTGAACGAATCCGTCGCGTGAATCTGCGGGACCACGATCAGGTCGATCGTGCCGGCCGCGAGCCGGTCGCGCAGCGTCGCGGTCAGGTCGACCTCGGCTTCCACGTGCACGCGCGGATACGCGGCCTGGATCGCCGCGATCAGGCGCGGCAGCCACGTCAGCGCGGTCAGTTCGGTCACGCCGATCCGGACATGCCGCACCAGCGCTTCCTTCGAACTCATCCGCTCGACCACGCGGTCGCGCTGTTCGAGCAATGTCTTCGCATGGTCGAACAGTTCGGCGCCCTTGTCGGTGAGCCGCGCGCTGCGATGCGCGCGATCGAACACGGTCAGGTCGAACGCGCGTTCGAGCTCCTGGATCCGCTTCGAGACGGCCGACTGCGTCGTGTTCAGGCGCGTCGCGGCCGCGTCGAACGAGCCGAGCTGCACGATCCAGTACAGCGCTTCCATCTGCTTGAACGTCAGCATCGCGGGTCACTCGATAAATGAAAAAAAGCGATATGTTCTCATGTCAAAAAATCGCTTTTTTTACATATTTAGGCTGTTTAAGGTGCTCCCGTTGCGTCGCCTGGCGAGTGCGTTCATCAGAAAACGCGCCGCATCGCACCCAGCGTTCAATCGAACCCCCATTTCCTGGAGATTGCATGGACACCGTCATCGATTCCCCGCCCGTCGCCGGCGCGGCCCGCAAGCCGCGCGTCGGGCTCGCATGGCAGATCGTCATCGGCATCGTCATCGGCATCGCGACCGGGCTCGTGCTGAACCGGTTTCCGCAATTGCGCGACACGGCCGTGTCCGGGTTGCTGCAGCCGGCCGGCGACATCTTCATCAAGCTGGTGCGGATGATCGTCGTGCCGATCGTGTTCACGAGCATGGTGATCGGCATCGCCGGCGTGGGCGACGGCAAGTCGCTCGGCCGCCTCGGCATCAAGACGCTGCTCTATTTCGAGGTGATCACGACGATCGCGATCGTGCTCGGGCTCGTGATCGGCAACGTGCTGCAGCCGGGCGTCGGCACCGACATGTCGCAACTCGGGCACACCGACATTTCGCGTTACCAGCAGACTACGCAACAGGTGCAGCAGGCGCACCACGGGCTGATGGCGCTGGTGCTCGGCATCATCCCGGACAACATCGTCGCGTCGATGGCGAAGGGCGACCTGCTGCCGGTGATCTTTTTCTCGCTGCTGTTCGGGCTCGGGCTGCAGTCGGTGCCGGAAGAACATCGCAAACCGGTGCTCGCGATGCTCAAGGGCATCGCCGATGCGATGTTCAAGGTGACGAACATGGTGATGCGCTATGCGCCGGTCGGCGTGTGCGCGCTGATCGCGGTGACCGTTTCCAGCTTCGGCTTCGGCTCGCTGCTGCCGCTGCTGAAACTCGTCGCCGTCACTTACTTCGCGATCCTGCTGTTCGCGATCGCCGTGCTCGGCGTGACCGCGCGGCTGTTCGGGTTCCGCATCCTGACGCTGTTGCGCGTGATCAAGGACGAGCTGATCATCGCGTTCTCGACCTGCAGCTCGGCGACCGTGCTGCCGCAACTGATGAAGAAGATGGAGGACTACGGCGTGCCGAAGAGCATCACGACGTTCGTGGTGCCGACCGGCTACACGTTCAACCTCGACGGCGCGTCGATCTATCTCGGCATCGGCACGCTGTTCGTCGCGCAGCTCTATGGCGTGCACCTCGGCTGGCAGCAGCAGGTGCTGCTGACGCTGACGATGGTCGTCACGTCGAAGGGCGCGGCCGGCGTGCCGGGCTTCATGTTCGTGATCATGCTCGCGACGCTCGCGAGCGCCGGGCTGCCGCTCGAAGGGCTCGCATTCATTGCCGGCGTCGACCGGATCATGGACATGGGCCGCACCGCGCTGAACGTCGTCGGCAACGCGCTCGCGCCGCTCGTCATCGCGAAATGGGAAGGCCGGTACGACGCGGAAAAGGGCCGCGCGTACGTCGAATCGCTGCGCGGCTGAACGCCGCCATGCATGCATCGCACAACATTCCGAAGCAAACAGGAGCATCGAAGATGAGCAGTCCCCGTGGCGCACTTTTTCCCGACGCGTTGATGCAGCAGATCAAGTCGCGCTTTCATCGCGTCGATCGCGACGTCGACGGCCGCGAGCGGCTGTTCTTCGACAACGCGGGCGGCTCGTTCCGGTTGAAGGCGGCAATCGACGCGTACGCGCGGGTCGATGCGCTGCCCGATTGCCCGGAGCGCATCCATGCGCGCGCGCTCGATCTGCAGGCGATCCAGTCGCGCGGCGAGGACGACGTGCGCACGATCCTGAACGCGCAGGGCGGCACCGTGTATGCGTCGCTGACCGCGTCGGGCGCGATGTTCGACATGGTGCGCGCGATCATGGAGAACGTGCCGGGCACCAACGCGGTGACGACCGTGCTCGAGCATCCGTCGTCCTACGACGCGATGACGGTTTACGCGGAACGGACCGGCAAGACGCTGCGCATCGCGCCGAGCAATCCGGGGACCGGCGGCGTGGACGTCGACGCGATCGTGTCGCTGGTCGACGCGGACACCGCGCTGCTCAGCGTGATGGCCGCGTCGAACATCTCCGGCGCGAAATTCGACATCGACGCGATCGTCGCGCGGGCGCGCGAGAAGAAACCCGATCTGTTCATCGTCGTCGACGCGGTCCAGCATGCGCCGCACGGGATCATCGACCTGCAGCGCACGCCGGTCGACGGGATCAACTTCGCGCCGTACAAGTTTTTCGGATGCCGCGGCTCGGGCATGTCGTGGTTGTCGGAGCGTGCGGCCGCATTGCCGCATCACCGGCTCGCCGCGAAGGAGAACGGCGTGTGGGAACTCGGCAGCCCGGCGCCCGCGCAGTTCGCGGTCGTGTCGGCGATCGTCGATTACGTGGCGTGGATCGGCCGGTATTTCATCGATTCGGACGACCGGCGCACGCTGTTCGTCGAGGGCATGCACCGGATCGAACTGCATGAACGCGCGCTGCTCGCCGCGTTGCTCGACGGCTTGCGCGCGAACGACGGCGTCGACGTCTACTGGGATCACGACGACCTGACGCAGCGCGACCTGATCGTCGGGATCGGCTTCGCGCATCTCGAACCGACGCAGGCGGTGCGGGAATACGAGAAGCGCGGTGTGATCGTCTATGAGCGTGTTGCGTCGAGCCTGTACTCGGGCCGGATGCTGAAATCGTTCGGGCTCGCCGGCGCGGTGCGGATCTCGCCGCTCCATTGTCATGCGCCGGACGACATCGCGCGATTCCTCGCGATCACCGAAGCGCTTGCGGTGCGGCGCTGATCGACGACACGGCCCGGATCATCCGGGCCGTGTCGCATCCGGCGTCGTCACACCGGCCGCGCAACACGCTGCGGCGACGGGAAGAGGATGGATCGACCCGTATCGTTACGCGCCGAGCGGATCGTTGTGCCCGCCGCGTCGGTCAGGGGCGGGCGCGCATGATTCGCAGCCCGATACGTCAGAGGACCATCGGCAACGCCGCATCGCACATTCGGCGCAACGGCGGCCCCCTGAAGCGCAAACTCAGCGCTGCCCGTACACGGTAATGGTCACGCGCCGGTCTTTCTGCAGGCACGCGATGACGGCGGGCGTTTCACCGGGCGGACAACGCGACACCGGTTGCGACGATCCGACACCGTCGGCCCGAATGCGTGCGGCGTCGATGCCGTGCGTCACCAGATAGCGTTTCACGGTCTCCGCTCGCGCGAGCGACAGCGCACGGTTGCTGTCGTCCGAGCCGATGCGATCGGTGTGGCCGACCACGTCGATGGTCGTCATGCCGGCTTCGGCGCGGATCTTCGCGATCGCGGCGTCCAGCTCGGCGCGGCCTCCCGGCAGCATCGAGTCGACGCTCGACTTCGCGAACGGAAACAGCGCCTCGCCTTCGATCGTGAACTGTTCGAGCGGCGCGGGCTTGGCGGCGACGGCCGCCGCCGGCGCAGTGTCGCGTACGAAGTCCGCGCACTGCGGATCGCGCCAGTACGTCGCGCTCACGCGCATGTTCCCGTCGAACTGCACCTGGTACTGGCAGGACACCACCGTGTCGCCGCGGCGGAAGTCGAACAGGTAGTTCCACACATGGCTGCCCACGAACCACTCGTGAAACTGCGGCGGCCCGATGAGATCGTAGAGCTGGTCCTTGTTGAGGCCCGTGCTCACGTTGCGCAGGTTCGCGACGTTCACGAACGTGCCGCCCGCGGGCGACGCGGACGCGGCGTCCGGAAACCGGGGCGGCGTGTGGGGCACCGCGCATCCCGTCATTGCGACCGCCGTCGCGACGCACGCCGCGAGCAGCCCAGCCTGTTGAGTTTTCATGGTTCGCTTGTCGTTCCGTTTCAAGTTTCGCATCGTCTCGTACGCCTACCACTGATAGCCGGCGCCGACCACGGCGCCGTACGTGCCGCGCGTGTTGGTCGACACGGCCGCCTTGTAGATCCAGTGGTTGTTCTCGGAAATGGTCGAGATGCCGAGCGCCTGGCCCGACTGGCCACGGTACACGCTGCCCGCGATCGCGACCATGCTCTTGCCGGGGCCGGACGGTTGCGGCAGACCGGCGACGGCCATCGCCGTCGCGGTGCCGCCGTCCGCGTCGCGGCGATAGCTGTCGAGGCTGTTGCGCAGGCCCGCGACCTGGCCGTCCGTGTAGCTGTTCGCCTGCGACACCGCGGTGCCTACGCTTGCGTTGAGCTGGTTCACGTTCACCGCATCGGTACCCTGCGTGCCGGCCGCGACGTTCACGACCTGCCGCGCGGAATCCGCCGAGCCGACCGCGACCACGTTCGAGCGGCCGCCGTCGTTGCTGCCCGTGCCGATCGCGGTCGAATTGTTGCCCGCCGCGGTCGAGCCGACGCCGATCGCCGTCGAGCCGTTGCCGGCCGCCGTCGAGCCGTTGCCGACCGCCGTGCTGTTCGAGCCGGACGCGACCGAACCCGAGCCGCCCGCCGACGAATTCGAACCGCTCGCGCCCGGCGGCACGTTGCCGCCGGACGGATTCGACGTGTACGACCCGCCGAGGTTGGTCGTGCGCTGGTCGATCAGCGTCGTCAACTGGTTCGCGACCGAATCGAGTTGCGACACGTTCACCGCGTCGGTGCCGTTCTTGCCGGCGGCAAGGCCGGTGATCTGGCGATTGCCGATGTTGATTTCGCCGGCCGACGATTGCGGGCTGCTCAGGCCGTATGCAACGTAGTTCGTCAGTGCGCCGACCGTGGTCAGCGAACCGGCGCCCAGCGCGACGCTGTTCGCGAACGTGGCCGATGCACCGGCGCCGAGCGCGAGTGCATCGGTCGCCGTGCTGCGCGCACCCGAGCCGAGCGCGACGCTGCCCACGCTGACCGCCACTGCATTCGCACCTTGCGCGACGGACTGCGCGCCGGTCGCCGTCGCGCCGCTACCCAGTGCGATCGCGTCGGCCTGTGCGGAACTCGCCGCCTGGCCGATCGCCACGCCGCCCGGCGCGGTCTGATCGACGATCGCGCCGTTGCCGATGCCCACGCCGTTGTCGCCGTTGACGACCGTCGTCGGCCCGACCGCGACCGATTCCGCGCCGGCCGCGAGCGAATCCGCCGCCGTCGAATTCGCGTGGAAGTACTTCTGGCCCGTGACCGCGAACGACTGCAGCGCGCCGGTGAGCTGGCGCACCGTCACCGCATCCTGTTGCCCGGTGCCGTCCGCGACGTTGGTGATCTGGCGGTACGTCTTGTTCGTCGCATCGCCCACCGATACCGCGCCGAGCAACGTCTGGTCGGTCGTGTCGAACGGAATCGACGCACTGCCGTTGCGGATGATCCCCGACGCCGGCACCGTCGCGCGATCGGCCACCGAACCCGAGCCGAGCGCGATGCTGCCGTCCACACGCGAGATCGCGTTCGGGCCGATCGCGACGCTGTCCAGCCCGAGCGCCTGGCTGTCCGGCGCGGTCGAATTCGCGTGGAAGTACTTGATGCCGTTCGCGTTGATGTTGTCGATCGCCGAACCGACGTTGTTGTTGATCGTCGTCGAGCCGTCGCTGTTGTACGTCACGTACGACGGTGACGAGATCGTGCCGGTGGTCGGATCGTAGGTGGCGCCGCCGCCGATCGCGCCGGCCGTGCTGTTGCCGAGGTTCGTGTTGTTGCTCGCGATCGAGCTGAGGCCGGTCGACAGCGAACCCATGCCCGTCGACGTGGCGGTCGACAGCGAGGTCAGGTTGCTGTCCGTGCTCGACAGGCCGGTCGACAGCGACGTGATCGAGCTGTTGGTCGAACTCAAACCGGTCGACAACGAACCGATGCTGGTGGACGTGGCGGTCGACAGCGACGTCACGTTGCTGTTCGTCGTGCTCAGCCCCGTCGACAGCGAGCCGATACCGGTCGACAGCGACCCGATGCCGGTGGACAGCGAGCCGACGATCGTCGAGGTCGACGTGGACAGCGACGTGATCGTGCTGTTGGTGGAACTCAGGCCGGTGGACAGCGAGCCGACGATCGTCGAGGTCGACGTGGACAGCGACGTGATCGTGCTGTTGGTGGAACTCAGGCCGGTGGACAGCGAGCCGACGATCGTCGAGGTCGACGTGGACAGTGACGTGATCGAGCTGGTGGTCGAACTCAGGCCGGTCGACAACGAGCCGACGGCGGTCGACGTCGACGTGGACAGCGACGTGACCGTGCTGTTGGTGGAACTCAGGCCGGTGGACAGCGAGCCGACGACCGTGGACGTCGACGTGGACAGCGACGTCACCGAGCTATTGGTCGAACTGAGGCCGGTGGACAACGAGCCGATACCGGTCGACGTGGACGTGGACAGCGACGTGATCGTGCTGTTGGTGGAACTCAGGCCGGTGGACAGCGAGCCGATGCCGGTCGACGTGGACGTGGACAGCGACGTCACCGCACTGTTGGTCGAACTGAGGCCGGTGGACAACGAACTGATTCCGGTCGACGTCGAGGTGGACAACGACGAAACGCCCGTCGACAACGACGTGATGCTCGACGCGGTCGACGTCGACAGCGAATCGAGCGCCGTATTCGTCGCGGCGAGCTGCGAGCCGTTGATCGCGTCCGTGCTCGCCGAACTGATCCGCCCGGCCGCGACGTTGGTGATCTGGCGCTCGGTGCCCGCGTTGCCGACGCTGACGACGCTGGTCGGGTTGATGCCGTTGAAGTTGTACGTGACGCCGCCGATGACCGCGCTGGCCGTCGGGTTCGGTGCGGCCGTCACCGACCCGGAGCCGAGCGCGACATCGTTTGCGTTGTTGGCCACGGCCGATGCGCCGAACGCGACGGCCCCTGCCGCCGCCGCCGTCGACGTATTGCCGAGCGCGAGCGAACCCGTGCCCTGCGCGTTGTTGGTATTGCCGATCGCCACCGCGCCGTCGCCGTTCGCGGTGTTGTTCGACCCCATCGTGACCGCGCCGGTGCCGATCGCGGTGCTCGGATCGCCGATCGCGACCGCGCCGTTGCCGCTCACCGTCTGGCCGAAGCCGAGCGCGACGGCGCCGATGCCGCCCAGCACCTTCGAGTTGTTGCCGCCGGCGATCGAGCCCGCACCCGCGGCTGCGGCGACCGAGTTGGAATCGCCGATCGCGATGGTGGACGTCGCCGCCGCGACGCTGTTGATGCCGACCGCCGTCGCATTCGTGGCCGACGCCGTCGCGCCAGCGCCCAGTGCGGTCGCGGATACGCCGCTGCCGAGCGCGAGATTGCCGAGCGCGACCGCGAACTGCTGCGTCGCGGTCGACTGCACGCCCGTTGCGATCGACCCGACGCCCGACGCATTGGCGTTCAAGCCAAATGCCATCGCCCGATCGGCGCCAGCCTTCGTGTTCGAGCCCATCGCGATCGAGCTCGTGCCGAGCGACTGGGTACCCGAGCCGGGCACACCGGCCGTGCCGCCCCAGCCGATCGCGATCGACGTCGCGCCGCTCGCGCCGCTATTTACCCCCATCGCGATGCTCGACGTGCCGCTGACCAGCGCGCCGCTGCCGACCGCGACGCCGGCCGCCGCCGCCGTCGTCGCCGCGGCCTGATTGCCGATCACGACGGCGCCTTGTGCGGCGGCGGTGGTCTGGTTGCCCAGCGCGACCGACACGTCGCCGGTCGCGCTCGCTGCACTACCCAGAGCGACCGACGCACTGCCGGACGAAAAGGATGCGTTCCCTGCCGCGAGGCTCGCGCCGCCGCTCGCGTTCGCGAATGGTCCGAGACCGGCCGCACCCGCGGCCGACGCCTTTGCCCCGGGGCCGATCGCGGCCGAATTGACACCGCCCGCGGACGCCGACGTACCGAACGCCGATGCGCCCTGCGCCGTCGCCTGCGAAAAGATCCCGACGGCCGTGCCGTTGACGCCGCTCGCCGTGACGTTCGCGCCGATCGCGATTCCCCCGCTGGTCGTCGCGGCGTTCGCGTTACAGCCGATCGCAATGCCGTTGTTCGTGTTCGCGGTCGCCGTACCGGCGCAATTCGTCCCGGAAACGGCCACCTGCGCCGCCGCGCCGCCCGACCACATCGCCACGCTGCCGAGCACGGCAAGCGTCAGCGACTTCAGCGCGACCGACGTGCCGGTGCCGCGCGCGTCGGCTCCGGTTCCGGCTTTCCCCTTGCCGTTCGCCCGATCGAGTTCGGACACCGCGACGATTGCGCCGCGTGCCGCGTTCCACACAGTGCGGTAAGTTCTATTCATGGATTTCTGCCGGTAAGCGGCGCGCGCCATTCACGCACCGGGCCAACCCGGAATACCGGGGTGTGCGGAATGCCTGTCGAGCCGTATGAAAACTGTATTTATCGGGAAACGAGTCTTGCGATAAGACGATTTCGATCAATCGATTTCGTTCGGCGGGCGAAAATAATCAATTAAGCCGAGCCAATTTTTATGCCTTTTCCAAGGGCAAATTCGATTAATCGAAACGGGCAAGAACCCGCTGATCCGTAGAATAAGGGAAAGGTATTCCGGGGCGAGAGGGAGTAAATCTGAATAATTGTGAGCGAAATGTGAACAAAGAAAACGGGCGTGCACGCGCGCCCGGTAGACGCGGCTTGGCGACATGTCGACAGGTGGTCGAGCTATGGTTTTCGGCCGGTTTCGATGGTTTTTCGCAACAAAATTAATGCGCTTTGGTGCGCATTTTGATAACCGTCTGCATACGCAAAAAACCGTAAGTCTTTTAAATCGATGAAATGGAAATTCTGCGGCGTAGCGCGGCGACCTTGCGGAGGCGCTTTCGAGCCGGCGACGGAATCGGGAAGTATTGCGGTGCGCGCGGTTCGCGGCGCCGTGCGCCGGATTTCAACGATCGCGCGGCGCGGTGTGTCGAGGCAGCAGCAGCGTGAACACGGACCCGTGTCCGACGGCGCTGTCGACGTGAATTTCTCCGCCCAGCGCGTCGACCACCTGCTTGACGAACGCGAGCCCGAGGCCATGCCCGGCGGTCGCGCCGCTCGTGTCGAGGCGGAAAAACTCGGTGAACAGGTTCGGCAATTGATGTTCCGGGATGCCGACCCCGGTATCGGCGACCGACACGCGCCAGCGTGCGTCGCTTTCGCCGGCAGTGACGGTCACGGTTGCACCGTCCGGGCTGAACCGGATCGCATTGTCGATCAGGTTCGCGAATGCGCGACGCAGCAGCAGCGCATCGGCGACGACGAGCATCCCCGGTTCCGCGATCAACCGGATCCTGATCCGCTTCGCGCTCGCATGCGCCCACAGGTCGTCGGCCGCGTCGCCGAGCAGCGGCGCGAGATCGACCTCCGTCGCTTTCGGCGAGCGGGCCTGCGCGCGTGCGAGCAGCAGGAACTGGTCGGCGAGCGTGAGCGTCTTGCGCGCGTAATGACCGACGAGATCGGTGAACTGCGCTTCGGGCAACTCGGCCGGCGCTTCCCGGCGCTGCTCGATCAGCGCGAGTATCGCGGCCTGCGGCGAACGCATGTCATGCGACAGGAAGCGCAGCGCGGTATCGCGCTGGCGTTCGGCCGCGCGCATCGGCGTGACGTCGGCGACGTGAAAGATCAGCATCGCGTCGCTCGCTTCGTGCGCGGGCACGATCGCGCATTTCACCAGCAGCGAGCGCTGCCTCGCGTCGACGATCTCGAGGCCGTCCATCGGCGCGGACGGTTCGCGTGCGTTCGCGCCGCCGTTGCGCTCGGCCAGCGTACGCAGCGCGCGCTGCACGTATCGGGCCGCGTCGTTCGAGGCGGTCATGTCGCGCAGCACGTGGGCCGCATGGCGGCCGGCGGCCGGCGGCCGCGAACCGCGCTGCGCCGCATCGGTCCCGTACAGGTCGAGCGCCAGACGGTTCGCGAGCATCACGGCACCCGAGGCGGACGCGAGCAGCGTGGCTTCCGGCAGGCTGTTGATCCATTCGGAAATCAGGTGCGCGGAGCGCCGCAGTCGCGCGATCATCGCGGTCATCACGATCACCCGCCGGCGGAACGGATCGATCGCGTTCGTGTGAGCGGGCGTGTCGCCCGGCAGGTACGGGTCTGCGATCGCGCGCTCGGCTTCACGGGTCAGATAGCGCAGCAACGTTTCCTGCCGCCGCCACGCGCTGAGCGCGTACGCCAGCACGCACGCGGTCACCGCGGTGGCCGGAAAGCAGAACAGTTGCGCGGTCTGGAGCACCAGCAGCGACGTGGCGCATGCCGCGAGCGCGATGGCCGTGGACGCGAGCAGCGCGGCGCGCGGGCCGAGCGCGCACAGTGCGGCACAAAGCCACGGCAGCACGGACAGGCTGAACAGCAGCTGGGCGGTCCACGATGCGCTGCGCACGAGCGACCCGCTGGCGAGTGCGTAAGTGGCTTGCGCGACGAACTCGACGCCCGCGCGCGACGGCGGCTCGCGGCCCGGCGTGACGAACTGCGTGTCCGCGGTGCTCGCGGTCGGGCCGACGAGTACGATCGCGTTCTTGAACAAGCCGGGATCGACGCGGCCTTCGAGCGCGTCGACGAAGGAGACCGTGCGATACGACGGGGCGGAACCGACCGGCACGTAGCGGCGGCATGCGCTGGTCCAGCGAATCGCATGACGTGCCGGCGGCTCGTCGCACTCGTCGAACGGCACGCCGCTCGCCCGGAGCAGCGATGCGCTCATGTGCTCGTAGTCGATGGTCGGCGGCCCCTCGCGCAGATAGAAGCTGCGTGACACACCGTCCGCGTTCGGCGCGGCGTTGACCTGGGCGATCGCGAATGCGCCGCGCGCGATCGGCTCGAGCGGCGGCACCACGTTCGGCAACCCGTCCCCGTCGTCGTCGGCCACCACGACCGGCAGCACCACGCGGCCGTTGCGCTCGATCGCGCTCGCCAGCCACGCGTCACCGGCAGGCAGGATTCTGCCCGGATGCGTGATCGCGACGTCGAGCCCGATGGCGGCCGCGCCGGCCGCGGTCAGCCGGTCGATCAGCGTCGCATAATCGGCGCGCTTGACCGGCCAGCCGCCGAGCGCCTTCGCGCTCGCGCCGTCGATCGCGATCAGCACGATCTTCTGCGGCGACGGCCGCTGCAGCAGCGGCTGCACGACGTCGAAGAAGAACAGGTCGGCGCGACGCAGCACGCCGGACGTCGTCAGCGCCACGCACAGCAGCAGCACGAACGCACCCATCACGATGCATTCGCGGATGAAGCCGTCGGGAATACGCGCGTCGTCGGTCAGCATCGGACGTGACTCATCGTTCGAACGCAGGCGTCGACGGTGGCCTCATTCACACTCGAGCCCTGCGGCCGCGAGCGGCGGCGGCGACGCAGGCTGCACGAGCGGACGGTGGTGCGCCGACGCGCTCGCGTGATCGCGGCCCGACGGCACGGCTTCGAGGCGATAGCCGTGCGTGTAGACGGAACTCAGGCGCAAGCCGTTCTCCGGCCCGAGCGCGAGCTTTTGCCGTATCCGGTAGATGTGGGTATCGAGCGTGCGGGACTCCGGATCGAGCTCGCGCCCCCACGTGCTCATGCACACCAGCTTGCGCGACAGCAGCTTGCCGAGGTTGCCGAAGAAGAGTTCCGCGAGGTCGAATTCCTTCGGGGTGAGCCTGATCGGCTCGCCGCGCAACAGGATCGTGCGCTCGCGCGGATTCAGCACGTAGTCGCCCGCGCGGATCAGGCCGAGGCGGTCGGTCTCGCGCGCCGAGCGCTTCAGCAGCGCGTTCACCCGGCTCGCGAGTTCGGCGACGCGGAACGGCTTCGCGATGTAGTCGTCGGCGCCGGCGTCCATCGCCAGCACGATGTCGTCCTCGAGCGTCTTGCTCGTCACGAACAGCACGACCGGCGACGTGCCGAGCGTGCGGCGAATCCAGTACAGCACTTCGAAGCCGCTCATCGCGGGCAGCAGCCAGTCCAGGATCACCAGGTCGAACGGCTCCGCGCGCAACAGCCGCTGCGCCGACTCGCCGTCACGCACTTCAACCACTTCGTGTCCGAGCGGCGCCACGACGCGCGCGGCGGCTTTCGCATGGACGGGATCATCTTCGACTATCAGCACACGCATCGGGGCGTCATCCTTGTCATCAGCATGTGGGCGACCCCGCCCACGTCGTCACTTCGTCTTCGGGCGCGGCCGCGCGCGGCTTGCGCGACGGCGATGCGCGAACGGATCCTCGCGGGGCGCGCGGATGGCGCGCGTGCCGCCGACAGGCCGATGGACACGACGGCGGCACGAGTCGGGCACGGCGGAGGAACGGGAGCGCCATGCGTGCTGCGCTCCCCAGGAGTCAACATCGAACCGCGGGACTCGACGCGCGCACGGCTGGCAGCAAGCGCGCGCGGCGGCCGCGCTACGCAGTCATGGCCATCTGAGGTGAGCCTTCGCGTTCGGGACCCGATGTCGAACGACACTGGAGCAGGGCGCGCGTGGAAGTGCTAATTGAGGTAAACAGTGAGCATGTTTAAGGGCGTTCTGCCGGGCTCTCAGCATCGGGATGCTCATGGTTGCCATGCTCTCGTCAGGCTGCAGGGGTTTCGATCGTGCTTGGGTCGACCGCGCGGAGCGGTCGTTTTTACGCGCAGCGAATATCGGTTTTCTCTTCGGTCATTCGGCGAGCAAATTCTGCCGATTCGACGAGACGGTCCGCTGCTGCAGTGACAATGGGTAGACCCCAATGCCGGCGGATTTTCGCACAAGGGTAACGGTTTGTCATGCGACGACAGACGTTCGATCATCGCCGCGGTCCGCCGCTCGACGATCACATGCGCGCGCTCGATGGCGACGGGCCGATCCGTTCGTTCGGGCCACTCGACGACGCGCTCGCGCTGCCGCGCGCAGCGTCGCTCAAGTCGTCAGGATGACGATCCGCTCGATGAACGCGGCCGGCAAATCAAATCCCCGAGACGACGGTTCGCCGGATGCGTGACCTGCCGCTATTCGAGTACCGCGGGGGTGGGGTGGCGCACGTCCCGCGTCGCCGGGTCTGATGCGCAGCCGCGGCGGCGCGCGCTTGCCGATCAGCCTGCCGGCGCGACCGATGCACCCGTGATGCCGTGCCGGCGCAGCGAATCGGCGACGAAGCCCGACGCCTTCATTTCCTCGACGAAGGCGCTCAGTGCCGCGGCGGCCGCGTCGCCGCGGCTCTTCGGCACGCCCATCGCCTGCCGGATCACCATGAAGCGCTCGTCGAGCAGGCGCAGGCCGGGCGTTTTCGCGGCGTCGGCTTCGAGCTGCTGCTTCACGCCGGCCGCCACTTCCAGTTGCTGCTCGACGAACGTCGGCACGACGGCCTGCGACGTCGGCGCGCGCACGATCTGCGCGGCCTTCAGTTCGCGGGTGAGGAACAGGTCGTACGCGCTGCCCTTGCCGACGGTCACGCGGTTGTGCGGCTGGTCGACGTCCGCGTTGGTGCGGATCGGCGATGCGTCGGGCACGAGATAGAAGCCTTCGATCAGCACGTACGGCGCGGTGAACGCGACCGTTTCGCCGCGCAGCGGATCGACCGCGAAGAAGCCGAAATCGGCGCGCTCGTCGGTCAGCGCCTGCACCGATTTGCCGGCGGCGTCGAACACCACGAGTTCCAGGTCGGCCGACAGGCGCTCGGCGAATGCACGGGCGAGGTCGATCGATACGCCGAACGGTTCGCCCGTTGCCGGGTCGCGGTTCGCGAGGATCGGGTTGCCGAGGTTGATCGATGCGCGGAGCTTGCCGGTGGGCGTGAAGGCGGAGACGACAGCAGGAGCGATGGGCATGGGCGGACTCGCGGGAGGCGGTGGGTCGGTCGGGTGACGGGAGGCGCGACGGCGCGTCGATGCCGAGCTTATCACCGGGACGTCGGGTATGGCCGTGTCGCGGTTGGCGCTACGTGCGATCGCGTCGGTGTCGGCTCACCCCTGAACGCTGAGCGCCTTCTCGAGCGCGGCAATCAGCTTGAACGCATCGCTGCGCGCGATCAGAAACCCGCGGCTGGTGTACTCGCACCCGAACGCATAGAAGCTCGGCAACAATGTCACCATGTCGTTCCGCTGATCGAAATCGACTTCGCATTTCGTCAGCGGGAAGAACGGCGGCGCCTCGGCCGGGATGTTGTACACGGTGGGCTCCTAGTACATTTTCCGGGGCGGCAACAGGCGCTTCGCCTGCAAGCGCTGTCGGGCGACGGCGCTGGCTTTCTTCCGCTTGCGCTCGGTCGTGGGCTTCTCATAACCGGTGCGAGCGCGCAACTCGCGAATCAGCCCGGTTTTCTCGATGTCGCGCCGGAATCGCCGCAGCGCGACATCGATCGGTTCGTTCAGCTTCAGCGTGATTGTCGTCATGTAGATCCTGTCGGGAAAGGTTGGAACGGAAAGCTAGCCGAGCCGTGTCATGACGGCGCTCGCTATCCCGTCGGATTCGAATTCCGAATAGCCTGCTCCGATCGATAGCGCACGTACCGCCATGAACATGTGCAACTCCGGCTGATGGCACATTGCCGAATCGGCGATTCCGGCGGGCACGACGGTGTCGAGCCGGGTGACTTCATGTCGTCTGATCAGGCCGAGCAGTTCGTCGATGATCATTTCGCCCTCCAAAATACCGAAAAATTGCGTTGCGTCGACGAGCGCACATCAGCCCGCGCTGGAAAAGAACCCCTGTGTGCCGCGATTGTCGTCGATGATGTTCTCGGCATAGCGCACCGACGCACGACGGGCGTCACCGGCGTTGTCGAACGGGGACGTGTCGCGCAATCTGAAAGTCTGGCTCTGCGTCAGCGTATCGTTGGTGCCGCGCAGGCAAATCTTGACTGCCGCGTCGAACCCGGCGTCGTAGTTGTGCGGGCAGCCGTGCGGCGCCGACACGTGAGGGTAAATCAGTGGATAAATCTCGAATCCACGATAGACGTGCATGCTCATGACGAACTCCTGGCGTTCGGCCACGACGAGTCGCATGGGCGAACACATCCGGCCAGTGTTCCCGTTGCAGGGCGGGCCGGTGGGTGAAGGGGACAACGTTGCAGCGCGAAGGAGGGGCGATGCAGCAAGCGGGCGGGTGGAGGGGCGAACGGTCAAAGGACGGCTGATCGCGCGGATGGACTCATCATACGCGCATCGTTTGCCGAGCGGTCGATTTATTCCGGGTGGGCGCAAGCACGCGGCGGCGGCCGATCACGTGCCGGCATGGACGTCGCGCCGTGCGATGCGTGGTTCCTGGGACGACGTCAGAGCGTCGTCAGCAAATGCAACTGACGTTCGGTCTCGTTGCCCGCGACCAGCGAAAAGAACCCGGTCTCGCGACGTTCGACGACCGTGAGCCCCTCGCTGTCGGAGAAGACGTTCCACGCGCTGTCGTCGACATGCGCGATCGCGCCGCGCGTGCGCGCGAACGCCAGCAATAGCGGACTCGCCTCGCGGCGGAGCACTTGCCGATCCGAATTCAACACATAGGGTGGCCTGCCGGCCCGAAGGACGAGATAGTAAGGAATGGAGCCGGGATCGATTGTCATTGGAGCGGTTTCGTGGGTGGGACTGCGTTTGCCGTCCAGCGGCATGCGGAACGGTGTCGGCGAAAGCGTGCGATGAAGCGACCGGCGTTCGCCGTGGCGTGCTTTCAGTTTATGCGTTGAACCGCTCGATTCGCAGGATATCGTAACGATGTCGTGCGGGGTTGAGCGCGTACCGGGTTTCGGTGGGGCGCGCCCGATGAAGGCGTGACGCGCACGTTCGGATGTCGTCGCGCGCGACTTCGGCATTCACGTGATACCGGACGTTCTGTCCATTTCGTCGAGATGTCGAGCCGGATGGCGCGGGCGTTGTCGACGGCCATTATTTTGCCTTCCTGCGCCACCGGCCGAGCACCGAGCGGAACTGCCCGCTACCGAAACGTTGTAGCGATATCTACTGAATTGCAGTGCTCGTGACGGCCCATTATGCTGCCGTCATGAATCCCGTCCCGACTTCCTGGCTGCTGTTGATCGTCAGTCTGCCGACCTCCGGCGCGACTGCCCGCATGCGCATCTGGCGTACCGTCAAGGCGCTCGGCTGCGGCGCGCTGCGGGACGGTGCCTACCTGTTGCCGGCGCATGCCGAACAGGCGGCGCAGTTGCGCGAGCTGGCCGACGACGCGCGGAACGGCGAAGGGCACGCATGGCTGCTGGACGTCCGGGCGGACGATCCCGCGGACGAAAGCGCGTACAAGTCGCTGTTCGACCGCACGGGCGATTACGCGGACTGGCTCGCCGAGCTGTCGGAGGCCCGCAAGACGCTGCCCGATCTGGCGGCAGCCGATCTCAATCGCCTGCAACGTCGCCACGCCCGCACGTACGAGGCCATTCGAGGCATCGATTTCTTTCCCGGCGAAACCTCGCTGCGCGCGGATGCGCAATGGCGGGATTTCACCGCCGCGATCGAAGCGTTGCGCTCCCCCGGCGAGCCGCAGGCTGCCCAGCGCGGCATTCCACGCCGCGACCCTGCGCAGTACCAGGGCCGGTTGTGGGCGACGCGCCGTCACCTGTGGGTGGATCGCGTCGCCAGCGCGTGGCTGATTCGGCGTTTCATCGATCCGCATGCGCGCTTCGTGTGGCTGGAGAACCTCGCCGATTGTCCGGCCGATGCACTCGGCTTCGATTTCGACGGCGCGCCGTTCACGCACGTGGGCGATCGCGTGTCGTTCGAGGTGCTGGTCGCGAGCTTTGGACTCGACGACAACGACGGACTCGTCCGGTTGGGGGCCATGGTGCATGCGCTGGACGTGGGCGGCGCCACCGTGCCGGAAGCCGGCGGATTCGAGGCCATTCTCGCGGGCGCCCGCAAGCGTCTTGCCGATGACGATGCATTGCTGATGGAGATCGGCGCGGTACTCGATTCGTTGTACGTGCATTTCCGCGGCAATCGCAAACCCTGACCTTTCTGCCCGCCTCGACATGAATACACATCGCGACCGCCCGGCCTATACGCTGTGGCAACTGATCCTGTACTTCGCGCGGCTCGGCGCGACGGGCTTCGGCGGGCCGGTTGCGCTCGCCGGCTACATGCATCGGGATCTCGTGGATACGCGCCGATGGATCGCGGACGCGGACTACAAGGAAGGCCTGGCGCTCGCGCAGCTCGCGCCGGGCCCGCTCGCCGCGCAACTGGCGATCTATCTCGGCTACGTGCATTACCGCATCGTCGGCGCCACGCTGGTCGGGATCGCGTTCGTGCTGCCGTCGTTTCTGATGGTGGTGGTGCTCGGCTACGCGTACACGCGATTCGGCGGCCTGACGTGGATGCAGTCGGTGTTCTACGGCGTCGGCGCGGCGGTGATCGGCATCATCGCGATCAGCGCGCGCAAGCTGACCGCGAAAAGCATCGGTCACGACAAGCTGCTGTGGGCGGTCTATCTGACGCTGGTTACCGTGACGGTGATCACCGAATCGGAAGTGGCGTGGCTGTTTCTCGCGGCCGGCCTGCTCGTCTGGTTCACGCGCTCGCCGCCCAGGTGGTTACGCGAGCGGCGCGTCAATGCGGCCGTGGCGTTGCCCGTCTCCGCCACCGGCGCGTGGCTCGGTATCGTCGACTGGCCGCAGCTCGCGCAACTCGGCGTTTTCTTTGCGAAAGCCGGCGCGTTCGTGTTCGGCTCGGGGCTCGCGATCGTGCCGTTCCTCTATGGCGGCGTGGTCACCGAGCACCATTGGCTCAACGAGAAGCAATTCGTCGACGCCGTGGCCGTCGCGATGATCACGCCGGGCCCGGTCGTCATCACGGTCGGCTTCATCGGCTACCTGGTGGCGGGGCTGCCCGGCGCATGCGTGGCGGCAGCCGGCACGTTCCTGCCGTGCTATCTGTTCACGGTGTTGCCGGCCCCGTATTTCAAGAAGTACGGCCGGCTGCCGGCGATCCTGGCATTCGTCGACGGCGTGACGGCCGCGGCCGTCGGCGCGATCACCGGGTCGGTGATCGTGCTGGCTCGACGTTCGATCGTCGATGTGCCCACCGCGTTGATGGCGCTCGCGGCGATCGTGCTGCTGGTCAGGTTCAAGAAGCTGTCGGAGCCGGTGGTCGTGGGCGGGGCCGCCGTGATCGGCCTGATCGTGTACCCGCTGTTGCATCACTGATCGTGGAGGCCGCCATGCAATGGATAACGCGACAACGTCCGAAAATCGACCGGGTGGCGTGTCCCTGGCTCATTGCCCGTTTTATCGACGAGACGCCCGAATTTCTGTACGTCCCGCCGGACGACGTGCTGCGAATCGCCGACGAGACCGGGGCGATCCCGTACGACGTTCCGGGGGTGGAATTGACGCACGTCGGCGAGCAATGCAGCTTCGACGCGTTTCTCGACAAGTATGGTCTGGCCGACGATCGGGCGCTGCAGCACATGGCCCGGATCATTCGCGGCGCGGATACGTCGCGGCTCGACCTGACGCCGCAGTCGAGCGGGCTTTATGCGATTTCGCTCGGCCTGTCGGACATGTTTGCCGACGATCACGCCATGCTCGAGCATGGTCTGGTGATGTACGACGCGCTGTATGCGTGGTGCCGGAACTGTCAGGCGGAAGGCCATGCGTGGCCGCCGAAGATGGCGGAGTGACGACGCGGAGAGCGGGAAGGTCGTTGAACCGTCTGGCGCGTTCGACGGATGAAAAAAATGCCCGCGATGCGCGGGCATTTCGTCAACAGTTGCCTTTCTTGGCCTGTCCGGGCGGACAGAATCCATTCCCCGGCCCGCCTTGCGGCGCGACCACGACCGGTGGGCCAGGAACATAGGCGACGCACCCGCTGAGCGCGCCGACCAGGCTCGCCGCTGCGAGCAATGCGATAACCCGTTTTTTCACTTCGTTCTCCCGTTGGTGGGAAAGGGCCGTGCGGCCCTTTCGATGATGCCGTCAGCGCGTCAGAAACTGAAGTTGACGTTGGACTGACTGGTCGTTGCGTTGACGTTTGCCGATTGGGTCGCCCCCGATGCCGCGTCGGCCTCGATCGTATATTGCCCGGCGGCGGCCGGCGCCGCGGCCAGCGAAACCGGCAGCGAACCCGAGTAGGTGCCGACGATCGGCGCCGCGGCGGGCACGGACAGCGCATAGGCGCCGGTGTCCATGTTCGCGTTGATCGCCGTGATCTCGTAGGCGTTCGCATCGATCGTCTGCAGCGCGCGCACGAAGGCGTTCGCGCTTGCCGTCACCGTACCGCTGACGGTGCTCATCGTGGAGGCCGGCAGCGTGATCGGTGCGGTCGACGCCGACACTGCCGTGGTCGTGTTCACGACCACCGGCACCGCGCGGACGATGCCCGACGCGAAGTTGTTCTGCACGATCACGACGTCGTAGTTGCCCTGCGTCGAGCTCTGGATCAGCGGCGACAGCACGAACTTGCCGGAGCTGTCGGCCACCGTGCCGCGGACGACCTTGCCGCCTTGTTCCGCATAGACGGTCGCGCCGGCTTCGGCCGAGGCGACGTAACCGGAGATCGCGCCGCTCACGACGGTCGGGACCGCGGTGACGACGGGTTTCAGCGCATACGAGCCGTTGCCGCGCTGGACGATCGACTTGCATGCGTTGAAGTCGAGCACGAGATCGACGAGCGTGTTGGGCTGGACCGTGAACGGCTGGATGATCTTGTAGCCGCTTTGCGTCGCGCTCGGCGTGGCGAGCGCCTGTTCCGCGCCGCCGGTCGGGACGACCGAGTTCGCGAGGGTGTTGCCTTGATTCTGCGCGAGCACCAGCCGGACTTGCTGATACTGGCCGGCGGGCAGCGCGGTCTGGCCGAGATCGGCGAGCACGCCGTTGGTCAGCGACAGCAGGTCGATCTTCTGCGGCGTCGCGAGGGAGACGGTCGACCAGCCGGCGTCGTTGTCGGCGGCGTTCGCGTTCGCGTTGACGCGGACTTGCGAAACGGTGATGTACACGTGGTCGAAGCCGCACGATGGCGCATCCGTCATCGCGACGTGCAGCGTACCGGTCTGGGTGCCGCCACCGTCGTCGCCGCCGCCGCATCCGGCGAGGACGAACGGTACGAAGGCGGCGCAAAGGGCGCTCTTGATGATGTTGTTCATATGTCACCCCCAGTGGGATCGTTATTGTGGGTGACGGAAGAATAGCGACGCTTCGGCCTACTATTTGGACATCTTTGAAACGAACGGTAACTTTTTGTTCGATCGGTAAATCCTTACCGGGATTGATGTCCTTTCGGAGCGCGCAGGGCGGGTGGTGGAGGCGATTGCTTCGTGCCGAGCGGGAGCAAGCTCTTTTGTCATACGTTTAGCGGCGGCGCTGTTGGCGCGGGGTTCTATATGAACGTTTTATGCCAGCAGGTACGGCTGCATGATTGGAGTGACGCCGGTAGAGCCGACGATGGTTGCGTGCGCATGTAACGGCGAGAAGGGCAGGCGGCTTGCCGGCCATGACACTGAGTCGTCGGCGGAGCAGAGCCGTTCGTGACGGCAATCTGGCAAGATGCGTCGACTGACTGGAGACAGGATCGTGCGCAGCGCGCTGCACTACGTCGCGCCGGTCGGGGAGAAGGACGAGTATGTTGCCCGCGCGCTGACGAATATCAAACCCTGCTTGCGGTAGCTCGGCAGAACACGGCGTAATCTCCATCGCAGCGAGCCGGAATCAGCGAGCGGACAGGCAGCCGTGGCATTGCTCACCGGAGTCGTCTAGGCGCGGATTCACACTGGTCAGGCGGAATAAAGCATTCCTCTATTAACCCGGCCCGTCGCTCGCCGCCGCGAGAAGCGGCACGACCAGATCGCTGATCGGCGTCGGAATGCCGTGCGTTCGTCCGTATCGCTGCACGACGCCATTCCGGCAGTCCCATTCGAGCGGGCGGTTGCCTTGCCGGTCGGCAAGAATCGACGTCCCCAGATCGGGCGGAAAGCCGTGGAATCCATCGACGATCTCCCGCGGCACTTCATCGCCGAGCTGCGCGCCCTCCGCCCGCGCGACCGCGAGACATTCGTTCAAGTAGGCGAGCGACAGTTCGGTGATGTCGCTACGCACGAACATGCCGGCGCGGCGACCGGTCAGCACCATGAGTCCCGCCACCGCGTTCTGCAACAGCTTTCGCCACGCGAGCGAGATGAAATCCTCCGCCACCTCGGGCGAGCATCGCGTGCCGCGCAACGCCGAGACCACCACGTTGCTCGCCGGCGTATCGGGCAGCGTGAGCCGAGGCGTGCTTCGCAGCCACACCGACGTGTCCGATTCGCGTTGCGCGGGAAACCAGACGACCGACGGCACGATCGCGGCGCCGGCCGCATACGGGGCGAAGGCGGCTTTCTGCTCGACGCCGTTTTGCAGCACGCAGACGACGGTATGCGCATCGCATAGCGCGGAGACCCACGGTGCGGCGCTCGCGATCTGTGTGGCCTTGACCGCGACGAACACGAGATCGACCGTTTCCTCGACCGCTCGCGGATCGGTCAGCACGGGCCCCGGCACGACGATCTCGCCGCCATCGAAGCGCAGCGTCAACTGCTCGTGCGCCGAGCGGCCGCAGAGCACCGGCGTGCGGCCGGCTTCGTGAAGGGCCGCGGCGACGGTCGTTCCGATTGCGCCCGGACCGACGAGGGCAACGCTCGGGTAGTCGGATTTCGTCATGGTGTTCGTCCTGTCGAGTCATCTGCCAGATGCGGGCGCAGTGCAAGCGCGAGCGGAAAAATCGCCAGCGCGGTCAACGCGGTCGCATACGTGGCGCCGTGCACACCGATCCTGTCGCCCAGGAAGCCGTAGAGAACGGGCGATATCGCGCCCGACGCGATCGTCCCGGTATAGAAAATCGCGAATGCGCGCTCGGTGCGCTCGGGCGCGGACATCTCCGGGACGGTTCCGTACAGCACCGACGACGTGCCGTTGAGCATCATGCCCAGAATCGGCAGCAGCACCATGGTAAGCGCCAACGGCAGATATATCACCGCGACGATGCACGCAGCCGTACCGCCCTCCGTGAGCAGCACCGTCCGCACCGTCCCCATGCGCGCGCCGAGCCAGCCGCACATGAACTTGCCGGCCGCGCCGCCGATGAAAACGAGTGCCAGGGCCGTTCCCAGCAGTTGCGGCGAGACGCCCTTCGCCTTCAGCAGGAAAGGCAGAAAGGTAAGCAGTCCCATGCGTACGGCCGTATCGAGCACGCCGATGGAAAACAGCGCGGAGAATCCGCTTCTGTGCGTGCCACTGCGTTGCGCGGACGCTTGCTCTTTCGCGGTCGTCTTCGCGGCGCCGCGCGGCACGACGGGAAACCAGAGCGCGATGACGGCGGCGACGACGCAACCCAGTGCGGCGACGACCGACAGCGCATGCCGCCACGGCATCATGGTCACGAGCAGCGAAATGGCGGCCGGCAGCGCGGATTTCCCGAGGTCGCCGGAAAAGTTGTAGATGCTCAGCGGGCCTCTCGCGTCGCGACCATAGACGCGGGAGACGGCGCCCGACGCGATCGGATGCTGCGTGCTGGATCCGCCGCCCGAGATCGCCAGCGCGACGCCCAACCCGAGCAGCCCACCCGACATGCCCGCGATCGCGTAGCCGAGCGCGGCGAGCAGTGTACCGATCGCAAGCGTTGCGCGGCTGCCCAGACGTTGTGCGAGACGCCCGGCGGACAACTGCAGCGTCGCCATCGTGCCGGCATAGACGCCGCGCAGGATAGCCAGGGCCGCAAAGTCGAGCCCGAATTCCGACTGCCACACGGGAAGCAGCGCGTAGATCATGTCGGTATAGCCATCGTGCAGCGCGTGCGCGATGCAGGATAGCCACAGCACGCGTGGCCGCGATGGCGCAGTCTCCTGCGCGACGGGAGGGGAAAAAACGGGCAAGCGCATTGTCATTCTCTCCGTACGAGCGGTGGGTGGAAGTCGCTCGCGGTGCGGTTTTCAGGCTCGATGGGCAAATTTTATGACCGGGATGCCCGCCATTTCAATTGAGCTAAAATCCCGTCAACAGAGAGAAAAAGTCACGTCATGAACGAAAGCCGAGATGCTGCGAAGCCCCGGGACGAGTTGCCCCCGCTCAATGCGCTGCGCGCTTTCGATGCGGTCGCGCGGTACGGCAGCTTCGCCGGTGCCGCGGCGGAACTGCACGTCACCCACTGGGCCGTCGGAAAACAGATCAGGTTGCTGGAAGACTGGTTCGGCCTGCCGTTGTTCGATCGCCGTCCCCGTGGCGTGGTGCTGACCGACGAAGGGGCCGCGTTGCTGAACGACGTCAGCCACGCGTTCGAGCGCCTCGGCACCGCGGTGGTGCGGCTGCGCCACAACCCGTTCGCGCACCGGATATCGGGCGTCGTGCGGGTGAACGTGCCGATGAGTTTTGCGCTGTGCTGGCTGCTGCCGCGGCTCGCCGATTTCCATTCGCGGTATCCCGACATCGACGTCAGGGTGTCGACGACCTCGCGCAAGCTGCGCTACGTCGCCGACGCTTTCGATATCGGTGTTCGTTCCGGTCCCGAGCAAGGCGCGGGCGTCGTGTCGCGCCCGTTGATGCCCGACCCGCGCGTGCCGGCCTGCAATCCCGCATTGCTGCGCCAGCATCCGATCCAGAGCGTGACCGACCTGCGTCATCACACGCTGCTGCATTCGGCCACGACGCGCTCCGCGTGGTCGCACTGGTTGAAGGAAGCGGGGGCGTCCGATCTGCGGGCCGCGCGCCATGTCGAATTCGATCACGTGAATCTTCAGCTCGGCGCGGCGATCGAGGGTCTCGGCGTGGCGCTGGCATCGCTGCCGCTGATCGGGCGCGATCTTGCCGAAGGGCGCCTCGTGTGTCCGATTGCATCGCCTGTATGGCGTGCCGACGACTACATGCTGGTGACGAACGCCGATCGCGCCGACGATGCGGCCGTGTCCGCGTTCGAAGCGTGGATGGAAGGCATGGCGAGCCAGGAGGGCGGCTAGGCTCGCCGGTCGGAGCGGGCGGTACGACGCCGGAGTCGTGCCGCCACTCCTCCGGCATTGCGAGCGGCGATCAGAAGCCGTGGAACATGCCGATGTTGACCTGAACCTGGTTGCCGCCCGACGAGGTGTTGCCGAAGTCGGCAGCCGAAGCCTGCGCGCCCTTGGCGTGCACGTAGGCGCCCATCGCGTAGAGCGCGGTACTCTTCGACAGCGAGTAGGTCGCACCCAGCGACACCTGGTTGATCGAGGCCATCGTGCGACCTTCGGCGGCTTGCGTGGGCGTGGCGGCGGAACCGTACACATACGTGTAACCCGTGGCCAACGACAGCGCCGGCGTGACGCGGTACTGCAGCAGCGCGCCCAGCACGTTGAAGTGGATCGACGGCTGGCCGTCGTTGCCCTTGTACTGCGCGTTCGAATAGCGCAGGCCGGCCGTGTACGGACCCACCTCGTATTGCGCGGCGACTTGCGCGATGCCCGCGCTCTTGAACGCATTGCCGCCGTTGTAGCCCGAACTCGGATAGCCCAGCGCGCCGCCGAAACTCGGTTGGGCGGTGGCGTTCACCCAGCCGTTCTCGCCCTGGTTGGCCGCACGAAAGTAGCCGCCGGCGACCGTCAGGCCGCCTTGCGCGTAGGTCGCGGCCGCCGACCACGATTGCCCCGAACCCGTTGCACCGGCCACGCCGCCGAACGAGTACGCGGCTTCAGCCTGGAAGCCGTGGATGATCGGCGAAATGTACTTCACCGCGTTGTTCTGGTTCGTCGTGTTGTCGTTGTTGTCGACGTCGCCCGGCGTCGAGAAGGTCGACGCCGAAATGGCGTCACCCGTCAGGACCTGAACCATTTCCGTCACGGCGTCGAGCTGGCGCCCCATGCGCAACGCGCCGTACTGATTGGACGCGAGACCCACGTAAGCCTGGCGGTTGAACAGCGAACGCGTGTTACCGATCGGCCCCTGGCCGCCGATGCCGCCCGTCCCGATGCTGAAACCGTTCTCGATCTTGAAGATCGCCTGAAGGCCGCCACCGAGATCCTCCTGCCCCCTGAGGCCCCACTTGTTCGAACCTGAAGCGCCGCCATCGAGGCCGTACCTGCTGTGGCCGTTGATGTTCGACGTATAGCCGATGCCCGCATCGAGCATGCCATACAGGGTGACCGACGACTGTGCCATTGCTGCCGACGATGCTGCGAAGGCGGCAACAGCGATAACGCTGATGTTGATTTTTTTGTTGTTCATCTGCATTTCACTGTCAGGAGTGGTTTCGGGGATGGTTGGAACGGCTTGTGTCGTATTCGAATGCAGGTGGCGGCGCACGGCCCGCGCGTCGTCTCGGTCGCGACGGCCGGCGTCATGTTCGCCCAATCGGCATGTCGCATTCGCTCACTTCGTGGTCCTTACAATTTGCCTTGCTCCGTTGTCGCTTCGGCCATCCTTGCGGACTCACCAAGCGTCCGGTTCAGACGCCGGCGACGTGTGCCAATACAGCCTGGCCGCACTTTGCAAGCGTAAAAACCATATCAGGAACATAAATTCCCGTCAAAATTTGTTTGATATAAGTTAATCTCGTCTGACGGCCGGGCGGCTACGGGATTTCCCTTATAAGAACTGAGACGAAGACGACGGTTGACGCGTCGCGTTGATTACCCAGCGCCGGCCAAAATCGGCCGCCGAGGTTCGCCCTTTATAACCGTTCCATTTGTTCGTTGATTGCAATAATCGAAACGGAGAAGGCGATTGTTGAATGGCTGTCGTATTAGCCGCAAGCGGGCTTTCCGGATGTCACGGTATTTCCGGGCCGGCAGTCAACGCCTGACATCGGCCCCCGATTACGATCGAACATCAGTCGCAGACGAAACTCAGTATTCGATCTGGCGCTGCATCAGATAGAACTTCATGTCGTCGCGGCCATGCATTGAAATCGGTTTCGGATCGCGATCGAAGCCGAGCGCTTCATAGAATGGGTAGGCCGATTCGCGCGCCGTGCACCAGAGCAGGGTGCCGCGCTGTTCGCGGACATGGCGAATGGACAGATTGACGAGCAGGCGCCCGAACCCCAGGCCGCGTACCGACGGATGGACGGCCATGCCGCGAAGGCGCCACGCATTTCCGTTCGAAACGCCGGATTGTGCTTCTTTGCACACCGATGCCACGGCAACGATCGTGTCGTCGTCGCGAACGGCAAAGTGCATCGTCGTGGGGGCGTGGTCTCCGGGTAGCGCGCTTCCCTCTTCATCTCCCGCCATCAGGATCGAGGCTCTGAGGGGATAGGTTTCTTCCGCGTGAACGGCACAGATGGTAAAGCGCACATCTGGTGAAGTCATATAATTATCGGCTCTTTTCGTGACGCGGATTTTCTTCCAATTCTCTTTCGGCATACCCACTCGCAAAATTAGCAGTTGCCGGGCATGGCCAGTAAGGGTAATTTCCTACCTGTTTCTTTTTTTGAATCATACGCTAACTGCGATCACAGATGACGTTGAAAGTATCGACAGATGCAGAACTGGCCTACGACGAGATCCGATCGAGGATCTTTGACGGCCGTCTTGCGCCTGGGCAGAAAGTATCTCACCGAGGCCTGTCGGACGAACTGGGTTTCGGCCAGATGCCGGTGCGCAGCGCATTGCATTTGCTCGAGTCCGAAGGGCTCGTCGTCGTGATTGAAAAGAGTGGCACCTATGTCGCGTCGCCGACGACCAGCGATCTCCGTGAAATTTTTGAAATGCGGCTGGCCCTGGAGAGTACCGCGGCGTTTCTTGCCGCGAAATCGGGCGTCACGGCCGGCCTTCGCGACGCGGCAGCAAAAATGCGGGAACTGGTTGATCGAGACGTGGCGGACATCATGCTCGAGCAACGTATCGGCTGGGTGTTTCATCAAGAGTTGTTTGCTGCCGCACGGAACGTACGAATCTCATCGGCGTATGGTCTATTGCGAGCCCAGACCCTGGCCCTGAACGAACTCCCGCGTGGCGACGCGGAAACCGTACGGCGCGGCACGATCGAGCACCTGCACATCTTTCACGCAATCGAAGCGAACGACGGCGAGCTTGCGCGTCAGCATATGTGGAATCACATCGTTGACGGCACGCCGGCACGGATCAAACTGCTAAAGGCACGGCATGAACACGAAAAATAACGGGCTTTCCCTTCCGATGCAAATGCTTGGCGGCCTTGTCCTCGGCGCCGCTTGCGGCGTATTTGCGCCGGGCTTTGCCGCGAAGCTGGGCTTTCTCAGCACGATGTTCGGCCACGCGATCAAGATGGTCGTCATGCCGCTGATCTTCCTGTCGGTCACGGTCGGCGTCTTTCGTGCGGGCCGGCTTCGCGAGCGGCTCGGCAAGGTTGCCCTGTCGAGTATCGGCTTCTTCATTTTGATGACCGGCCTCGCTGCATCGTTCGGCCTGCTGCTCAACTTCGTATTTCGACCGGGTCTCGGGGCGAGCGTGGTTCACTCCGGCTCGATGCCCGCCGCGCTCGCATCCAGTATCGACTGGACGAAATTCCTCGTCGATTTGATTCCCGCCAACATCGTCGCCGCGCTTGCCGCGGGGAACTCTCTGCCGGTGCTCGTTTTCGGCGTCATTTTCGGCGCGGCATTGTCGGCTGCGCCGGAGCGCGCCGAGCCGGCGATTGCCGTTTTCGAGGCGCTGCTGTCGGGGCTGTTCAAGATGATCCAGTGGGTGATCGCATGGTCGCCGCTCGCGATCTTCGCCGCGATCGCGCAGCTGTTGGCAGCCAAGGGCTTTGCGGGCGCGCACTCGCTCATCGAGCTGCTGGGCGTGGCCTATCTCGGCATGGCGGTTCTGGCGGTCGTCCTCACCATCGTCATTCGCGTCGCCGGTCAGTCGCCTCTCGCCGTGCTCAGGAAGGTGAAGGAGCCGCTGATCCTGGGTTTCACGACGCGTTCGTCCGAAATTACCTATCCGCTGCACCTGAAGAAGCTGGTCGAATTGGGCGTGCCGTACGGCGTCGCGTCCACGATCTTGCCGCTCGCCTATATTTTCAATCGCGACGGCGCGGTCCTCTATACGGCCCTGGCGGTCGGTTATCTGGCCGACGCGTATCACCTCGCCTGGTCCTGGCCGGTGGTGATTACGATCCTGATCCTGACGATCATCACCATCGACGGCGCCGCCAATGTGCCGTCCGGCGCGATCGTCGCGATCACCATCGTTCTCACGTCGATCGGGTTGCCGGCCGATGCGGTGCTGCTGCTGTTGGGCGTCGACGCCTTTTTCGACATGGGGAGAACCGCCCTCAACGTCTACGGAAGCACGGCGGCCGCCGCGGTTGCGGTGAGGCTGTCCGGTTCGGAGAGTACGGCCGCGGAAACCGCGACGCCTCAGGCAAGCGTGTAGATGCTCCGCGAGCGACGGGCGCGGCGCGTTTCGGTGTTGCGCGTGCCCGCTGCATGGCGCTCGCGTGCGTCCACTCGATCATCCGCGCACGGCGAGGAGACGGGATCGGATGAGCGAGCGTCTTGATCAGGTTGCAGTGAGTAGAACGGCATATCGTTGCAGGAGAAACATGATGGTTGGTTCGGAATCCGCGGATTTTTTCATGCTGCGCCTGGGCACGCCGCATCCGTCGTGGACGTTCACAGATGACAGCAACATGATCGGCATGGTCGATTGCGACGGGGTAGTGAGTGCGATGTTCGAGCTGGATCGCAATCAGGTCGCACAGATCAGAGGGCTGGGCCGATCGGTGGAGAGAATCCGGTGTACGGGCGAGCGCGCTGGCCGGGAGCTGCACTTTTATCTCCATGGCAGACAGGTGTCTCAAGGACTGTGGGCCGGGGTCGCGTCGGCCGATCCCGACTATCTGCCGACTGACGCGATGATCGCAACCTGGGAAGTACCGAAGCCCGACCGTGCGTTCCGGTTGACGGACGCCGGTGCAGACCTGATCGCATCCGTTAGCTCAGCCTAAACTGCGATCACAGATTGTTGCGCGGGTTCGAGCCGGGGAGTCCCGGTTTTTGGGCCGGTCGTTTGACATGCCCGCCCGTTTGTCCGCGTACGCCGTCCAATGCATGTGGTTCTGGCACACATCAACCTCGGATCGCCAGGACCTTTTTGCTGGCCAGTTCACTGGCCAGCGCTTTTTATTCCTCGAGCCGATCGCATCGGCTCGCTTGCTTCGCGCTCGCCGATCGAGGAAAGGCGGGCCGCGTCGAAGTCTGCGTCGAGCCAAGATGTCCGGCGTCAGTTCACGCGAGCGCAACGCATCGAGGCGCCGGAGGATCTCCCTCGTCCTCGATGCGCGGTGGCCCCGCGCCACCGAGCCGAGCGCTTGCTTCCCACGCATCCCGCCAGCCCATGACAACGACCCTGACCTTCCTCCCCGTCACGCACGCCGACGTCGAAACCCTCGTCGCGATCCGCATCGCCGCGATGCGCGACAGCCTCGAACGCATCGGCCGTTTCGATCCGCAACGTGCACGCGACCGGTTTCTCGCGTCGTTCGACCCGGCGCTATGCCGCTTCATCGAAGCCGGCGATTCGCGGGCGGGCTTCTACACGCTTCGTCCGATGGCGGATCACTGGCTGCTCGACCACCTGTACATCGTGCCCGCGCATCAGGGCAAGGGCATCGGCGCGGCCGTGCTGCGCGAGATCCTGGCCGAAGCCGACGCACACCGGATGCCCGTGCGCGTCGGCGCGTTGCGCGGCAGCGACTCGAACCGCTTCTACGAACGGCACGGCTTCGTGCGAACCGACGAAGCGGAATGGGACATCTACTACCGGCGCGAACCGGGCGCGGCGACGACGTAGCATGCGCGTGATGCATTCCGGTTGAAATCGACGCACACGCGTTAGCGTTTCCACCAATGTGGAAAACGCGGAACCGGCCGATGTTGCAGAGAGGGCGTAAATAATTAATACGAGGCCGATTATGACGACATCTGCAACAAACGACGTGAATGCCGTGCCGCCCGAAACGTCCGGCAGCGCAGCGGCATCCGGCGACGCGGCCCGCATACCGTCGATCTTGCTGGTCGACGACGAACCGAACGTGCTGTCCGCGCTGCGCCGCGTGTTCCGGCCCGCCGGCTACGACATCGTGACCGCCGACAGCGGCGAGGCCGCGCTCGAGATCCTGGCGTCGACCGACATCGACCTGATCGTGTCCGACATGCGGATGCCGCACATGAGCGGCGCGGAATTCCTGGCGCGCGCGCGGGGGCTGTACCCGGACACGATGCGCATTTTGTTGACCGGCTATGCGGAGATCGCGTCGATCATGCAGGCCGTCAACGAAGGCGGCGTGTATCGCTACCTGAACAAGCCGTGGGACGATCACGACCTGCTGCTGACCATCGAGCAGGCGCTGGAGCAGCGCCGTCTGCGTCGCGAAGCGGCCCGGCTGGCGGCGCTGACGGAGGCGCAGAACGATGCGCTGCGCCGTTTCAATACCGACCTCGAAACGCAGGTTCGCGCGCGCACCGAGGAGCTCGGCCAGACGGTGATGTTTCTCGAAGCGGCGCAGAGCGATTTGAAAAGCAGTTTCACGGCGATGGTTCAGGTGTGCGCGAGCATGATCGAGCTGCGCTGCGGCGCCGCGAGCGGGCATGCGATGCGGGTCGGCGAGATCGCGCGGCGGCTCGCGCTCGCGTCGGGGATGAGCGAACTGCATGCGCAGGACGTCTATTTCGCGGGGCTGTTGCACGGCATCGGCAAGCTGTCGCTGCCGGACGAATTGCTGCACAAGCCGCTCGCGCGGATGACGACGGACGAGCACCGCGTGTTCCAGGAGCATCCGCTGCGTGCGCAGATGGTGCTGACGCCGGTCGCCCAGTTGCACAAGGTCGCATCGATCGTGCTGCACCAGTACGAGCGCTTCAACGGCCGCGGCACGCCGGATGGGCTGGTCGGCGACGCGATCCCGGTCGGGTCGCGGATCGTCGCGATCGCGCGCGATTTCGAAGGGCTGCGCCACGGCGAAATCGGGGCGCCGCATTCGATCGAGCAGGCAATCGACGTGTTGCACTCGCAAGCAGGCGTACGTTACGACCCGCAACTGGTCGCGCGCTTCATCGAATTGATGCGGGATCCGGCGAGTCTCGGGATCGCGGCGTCCGTCGCGGAAATCCGGTCGGCTCAATTGCGCGAAGGCATGCAACTCGCCGACGATCTGCGCACGCATCGCGGCGTGTTGTTGATGACGAAGGGCAGCGTGATGTCAGCGCACCAGATCGAGCTCGTGCGCCGCTTCGAGACGCGCGAGGGCACGCCGTTCGACATTCTCGTGCTGGCCCGTCCGGCCGGGCAAGGGCAGGCCGCCAACGCAGGTGCGCCGCCGGCCTGACGTCGACGCGTCGACACGTCGGCCTGATGGCCGCGGTGCGCGCGACCGCCCGCACCGCGGCGATGCATCCAACCCGCTGCGGGCGTCCGATCATGCATGGCATCTACAACCTTCCGCTCGTTCTGCTGTCGCTCGCGATCGCGACGCTGGCCTCCTATACGACGCTCGACCTCGCCGCATTCATTTCGCTGCTCGACAATCCGAAACTGAAGCGTGCATGGCTCGGCGGCGGCGCGGCGGCGATGGGCACCGGAATCTGGTCGATGCATTTCGTCGGCATGCTCGCGTTTTCATTGCCGGTGCCGCTCGGCTATGCGTGGCAGGAAACCGCCATCTCGCTCGCGATCGCGGTGCTCGTATCGTATTTCGCGCTGAACGTCGTCACGCGCGCCCGGCTGGCGTGGTGGCGGCTGTGCGCGGGCGGCGTGCTGATGGGCGGCGGGATCGCCGGCATGCATTACATGGGGATGGCCGCAATGCACATGCAGCCCGGCATTCGCTACGATGCCGCGCTGTTCGCCGCGTCGATCGGCATCGCGGTGATCGCGTCGACGGCCGCGCTGTGGATCGCCCAGGCGTTGCGCATGCAGCAGGCACGCTACGCGACCGCGCAACGCATCGGCGCGGCCGTCATCATGGGCATCGCGATTACCGGCATGCACTACACGGCGATGGCGGCCGCGCATTTTGCGCCGGATGCGCGGTGCGGCGCCGCGAACGACGTCGACGCGCCGTGGCTCGCGACGACCGTCGCGTTGTTCACGATGGCGACGCTGGTGGTCACGCTGCTGGTGTGCCGTTTCGATGCGCGCACCACTTTCCTGCGCGGGATGACCGACACGCTCGAACGGCTCGTGCGGCTGAGAACCAGTGAACTCGAACGCGCGCTGCACAGCTACGAGCAGACGACGCAGATGCTGCAACGCACGCGCGAGAACATGGCGACCGAGATCGACGAACGCAAGGCCGCGCACGCGCTGCTCGAACAGGAGAAGGACGAACAGCGGCGCCTGCTGCACGCGCTCGAGGAAACGCACGAGCAATTGCTGCAGTCGGAAAAGCTCGCGTCGATCGGCCAGCTCGCGGCCGGCGTCGCGCACGAGATCAACAATCCGATCGGTTTCGTCAGCGCGAACCTCAATACGTTGAAGACGTGGGTGCGCAGCCTGCTCGACGTGGTCGCGGCGCATGAAGCCGCGCTGCCGCGGCTCGATCCGGCCACCCGCGATGCGTTGACGGCCGTGCACCGTGCGGCGGATCTCGACTACGTCCGCGACGAGATCGCGATGCTGATCGACGAGTCGATCGACGGCGCGCTGCGCGTGCGGCGCATCGTGCAGGACCTGCGCGATTTCTCGCGCCCGGCCAGCGACGAATGGAGCGTGGTCGATCTGCATGCGGGCCTCGAGAGCACGCTCAACGTCGTCCACAACGAACTCAAGTACAAGGCCGACGTCGTGCGCGATTACGGCGATGTCCCGCACGTCGAATGCCTGCCGTCGCAGTTGAACCAGGTCTTCATGAACCTGCTTGTCAACGCGGCGCAGGCGATTCCCGAGCGCGGCGTGATCACGATCCGCACGTCGAGCGACGGCGACCAGGTGACGATCGCGATCAGCGATACCGGCGCCGGCATGACGCCCGACGTCGTCCGGCGCATCTTCGATCCGTTCTTCACGACGAAACCGGTCGGGCAGGGCACGGGGCTCGGGCTGTCGGTATCGCACGGCATCGTCGAGCGTCATCGCGGCACCATCGACGTGACCAGCGAGCCGGGGCGCGGCACGACCTTCCGGATACGGTTGCCGATTCGGCGTGCCGGGGACCGTGCGAACGCGGCGGCGCTGGAGCAACGGGTTTGACGTCATGACGTCATGACGGCTCGCTCGCGATCGGCGGGTGCGAGCGTCGTGCGTCACGCCTATCGCTTGCGACGTTGACGACGAAAGAAATGCCAGAACATCGCGGTCGCGTCCGGCCCGGTGGCGGAATGGAACGGCTCGCCCGGATCGCCGCCGCTCCATGCATGCGGCAGCCGCCGGACGATGCACACCCTGACGACCAGCCGTCCCCCCTTCAGATAATCGATGTAGTCCGCATCGTCCTGCGCGTAGCTGCGTTGCTCGCCGACGCGGATCGCACCGTGTTCGTCGACGAGCCGGTTGAGCCGCGCGAACGCGATGCCGAGCTGCGTCGCGTTCCGGTCGGTCACGACCGTATCGAGCGCGCCGTGCACGACGAGGGCCGGCATGCCGGGATAGGACGCGACGTCGGCGCATGCGTCGAGCGCATCGATCGGATCGTCGCGGATGCCGCGCCGCATCAGGCTCATCGCGGCCATCGTCGATGACGGCGGCGCGATGGCCGGGCCGGAGTGCAGGCCGACGGCCGCGAAGCGGTCGGGATACCGGATCGCCAGCGCCGCGGCGAGCCCGGCGCCGGCCGACATGCCGGCCACGTAGATCCGGTCGCGATCGAAGCCGTGGCGCTTCACGATGGCGTCGACCAGCGACGCGACGGCCGCGGCTTCGGATTGGGTCGCATCGCCATGCCAGTGCCAGCAGCGGTGCGCATGGGTCGTCTTGGCTTGCTCGGGAAACAGCACGGCGAACCCGGACCGCTCCGCGAGACGGCAGATGCGCGTGCCCGCGGCGAACGATTCGGCGGTCTGCTTGCAGCCGTGCAGCATGACGACGGCCGGCATGCCCGCTGTCTGGGCCGGTGCGGCGGGAAGATACAGCGCATACGCAAGATGGTTCACGAGCCGGCCGGCGCTCGGGCCGGCGGAATGAAACGAGCGGAGCCAGGTGCCGGGCGGCCGGGCCGACGGGGTGCGCGCCGTGCGTGTGGCGCCCGTCTGTTTGGCGGCGCGGGCGGGGGTGGAAGCCGCCGGTTTGGCGGGCCGTTGAGTGACCTTGGCGGCGGCCTTTTTGGCGGCCGGCCGCGGCTTGCCGGCCCGCTTCTTCGGACGTGCGCCGGCCGCGATGGAGAACAGTTCGAGAGGCCGTAACCAGAGGCTGGATTTTTTCCTGGGCATGTGCAGTTTCGTGCCGGCGGCCGGCCGTGGCGGGAAGAGGCGGCCGACTCCGCCGTCGGATGGAAGTCGAACGGGGGCGGAGCAAGGTTCGTGCTGCCGGTGCCGCGCCGCGGCAATCGGAAGGCGGCGTCCGGCAGAACGGGATGACGCGGATCGATTATCGGCGATGCTAGCCGCCCGGCGTGACGGGCGTGCGAATCGACGTTCGCTTCGGCCCTTGAACAGACAATCGCGCATCCGGAATCGCTCGGTACGCGAGGGCCTGGCCGCTGGGCGTTCATCGCCCGCGCAGCGGGCAATGACGACGGCGACGATCGAATCGCGGGGTATCGCCCTTATTCACGTGATATCTTGCGGTTCGACAGAAGCGTCCACCGTTCATTCCGTTGTGAGGGGCGACATGCGTCTTGCTGATTTCATCGTACGGAACATGGAACCGATCCTGGTGCAGTGGGAAGCATTCGCTGCCACGCTGTTACCGGCCGCGAGACACATGAACTCGCTCGGGCTACGCGACCACGCGCGCGAGATCCTGAACGCCGTCGCCAAGGACATCGCGACCCCGCAAACGCGGGAAGCGCAACACGAAAAATCGCTGGGGCGCGCACCCGAGCCGGTGAACGCCGCCGAGACGGCCGCCGAGACGCACGCCGTTCTGCGCGCCCGGCGGGGCTTCAACATCAACCAGTTGGCAGCCGAGTATCGGGCGCTGCGTGCCAGTGTGCTGCGCCTGTGGATCGACGCGTGTCGGCCGGGCCTGCCTGATATGGACGACATGATTCGCTTCAACGAAGCGATCGACCAAGCGCTGGCGGAATCCGTCGCTTTTTTTACCGAACAGGTCGAACAGGCTCGCAACCTGCTTCTCGGCATGCTGAGTCACGACATGCGCACGCCGCTGCAGACGATCCAGCTTACGGCGTCGTACCTCGCCGCGCTCAATGCGGGTGAGGAAGTGTCGGAGGCCGCCGCGCGGCTGATCCGAAGCGGCGGCCGCATGCAGGGCCTTCTCGACGATCTCTGCGATTTCAATCGAACCCAGCTCGGGCTGGGCATCAACGTCGTTCCCCGCAATGTCGATCTCGCGCACGTACTCGTCAACGTGGTGGACGAGTTGCGGGCCGTTCATCCGGATCGCGAAATTACCGTCGATCTGCGCGGGGATCTTCGAGGTGATTGGGACGACCGGCGAATGCAGCAGTTGCTGAGCAACCTGGTGGACAACGCCATCAAGTACGGCGCGCGCGATACGCCGGTGCGGGTGGCGGCCGCGACGAGCGGCGCCGAAGTGCTCATCGAGGTCGGCAACAGCGGGCCGGCGATCGATCCGCGCACGCTCGACCGCATTTTCGATCCGCTCGAGCGCGGAGACGAGGGGCAGAGAAGGACGGGTGGCGATGCCGGTCTGGGGCTCGGCCTGTTCATCGCCAATGAAATCGCCAAGGCGCATAGCGGCCGGAT
The DNA here is from genome assembly GCF_902832955.1 of Burkholderia sp. BCC0044. Classification (NCBI taxonomy): domain Bacteria; kingdom Pseudomonadati; phylum Pseudomonadota; class Betaproteobacteria; order Burkholderiales; family Burkholderiaceae; genus Burkholderia; species Burkholderia sp. BCC0044. The sequence goes on from NZ_CADFDO010000004.1 coordinate 322,019, forward strand.
CGACGCGCGGTCCGATCAGACGGAAACCGTGTTCGCGGTGCGGTTGCCGAGAGGCGGGTGAAGGGGGCTTCGCGGTAGATGCAAGTGTGGTCAAATCGGACGCAAATCGTGCGCGTGGAGTGTCGGGCACGGACGTGATCGATTGGCGTCAGCGCGATGGACCCAGTCGCACGGTACAAGAATATTTGACGGCGCTGGAAGAGGAAAACCCGACGCCTTCCGAGGACGCGGAGTCTTCGATACCGTCGAAGCGAATCTCGCTAACTGATCCGGCGCAATGCTTGGCTGGATGGTTCAGGAGAAACGCATCGATCCGCAGTGCCTGTTTGGCAGCGCCCGCCGCGCACCGATGGGACGCTTCCCAATAGCGACCTCCAGTGAATCGAGTAGAGGCTAACGAGTATCGCTGCCCAGCAGGGCACGCCCTGCGTAGTGACCGCAGACAATTCAAAGAACCGCGATCCCGTATTACAAAGGCCGATACGATCATCTATCGATCAAGTCGACTGCGCCGCATGCGCGATGAAACAACGGTGTTGCCCCAACACACCGATGCGCAAAATGGCACGCAGTGTTCATGAGGCAGCACGGGATGAGGCTTGAGCTATTGCGAAAGCGCCGGCGTATACGCGCTCACGCCGGGAGCGCAAGAAAGTCGAGATGCTATTCGCTCATTGGGCATCGGGGGCTCGCCCCCTTGCGCTGACGCCGGCGTTGCTGGTTTCGACAAAGAAGACGCGCCACCCAAACTCCCACCACAGCGGCGCGCAAAGCGAGTCTTTCGACAGAATCGGCCACTTGCGGTCGGTAAGGCACGTCGGGATGGGCTGCCTAAGCAGCCGAAAATTTACACCGGTGAGTTTACTTTTCGCCAAGAAAACTACACTATGCGGTGTACTTCACCAAAGTAATCCCTGCGGGTCCACCCGGACCGGCCAATACCAGACCCATTTCTCATCTGCATGTGCCTTGTCGGCTGAAGCTGAATGCCTGCCAGTGTCCGCGTCCGAGCCCCGCTTTATCGAATGAAATCATAGGAGAAACGCGAATGTACAAACCTCTTGATCAGCGGGGGCGCCGTATTGTCGTTACCGGAGCCAATAGCGGCACCGGCAAGGAGGCGACTAGACGATTGGCGGCGGCTGGTGCCGACGTCATCATGGCGGTACGCAGCGAGTCGAAAGGCGATGCCGCCCGCCGGGATATACGCAAGGAGTTTCCAGGCGCATCGATTGACGTCCGCACGTTGGATCTCTCCAGCCTCGCGAGCGTGGAGAATTTTGGTCGCCAGTTGCTCGAGGAGGGACGCCCTCTCGACGTGCTCGTCAACAACGCAGGGATCATGATGCCGCCGACGCGTGTACTGAGCTCCGACGGATTCGAGCTACAGTTTGCGACCAATTTCCTGGGTCACTTCGCACTGACCAATCTGCTGTTGCCGCTTCTGCTTGAAGCGAAGTCTCCTCGCGTCGCCACGATGACAAGCAGCGCCGCAATGGGTGCCAAAATCAATTTCGACGACCTTCAAGGCGAAACGTCGTACAAGCCCATGACCGCGTACGCGCAGTCCAAGCTAGCCTGCCTGCTGTTGGCGAATCGATTGGCAGAAATTGCGCGCGAGCGTGGCTGGCCCCTGCTCAGTACGAGTGCCCATCCAGGCCATACACGCACCAATCTTCAGACGAGCGGTCCGAATATGGGTACTGATTCAACCCGCAAGCGGCTATCGTTCCGACTTGTACCGTCCATGGACGTGGAATGGGCCACGGACTCGCTCTTGCACGCGGCAGTCGATCCCACTGCGACCCAGGGCGCATTCTACGGCCCCCGCTTTCTGCTCGTCGGGAACTCGCACGTTGCCAAACAGCCCCGCTCCGCCAGGAGCGCGGATTCAATTCGCCTGTGGCAAGTAGCAGAAGCATTGACGGCGACGAGGCCACCGCTGGTGTGATGAGCACACGCTGCGCGGCCGGCCAGTCCTCGGGCAGCCCCTCGACGGCGCGCCCGTCGCCGCACCCTACGCCGGTTCGTCGCGCGGTGCCTTCCGCGCACCATTACGCAACAACGCGACGCCGAGCAGCGCCCCCCATTCGGCCGACGACGGCATGCGCTCCGGGATCTCTGCGCGATCCGCCGCGCCGCTTGCCGTTGCCTGCGGCACCGGCTCGGCGTGCAGCCGCTCGACGATCTGGCGTAACGCGGCATCGCGCAGCGCGTACAGGTGTACCTCGACCCACAGCGGGAAACATTCCCATTCGGCGGCGATGTCCACGGCGTCGTCGGCAGTGCGGCAGCTCCAATGCGCATGCGCGCTCCCACGCATCCTGGCCAGCAACTGCGGGCGGTCATGGCGCAGAATTTCGACCAGCAGTTCGCGCTTGTGCCTGAAGTTCGCATAGAACGCGCCGCGCGTGTAGCCCGCGCGCTCGGCGATATGCTCGACCGTCGTATCGGCGAAGCCTCTCGCGATGAAGCAGTCCCGCGCGGCGGCGACGAGGCGCTCACGCGTGTCGAGCTGGCGCTGTATGCGGGTAAGGCGGGCGGGTTTCATGCTGCGTCGTCCAGGCGGTGGGAATGGTGGTACTCGGGCTTGAAGATCTTGCCGACACCGGTGAGCGGAATCGCGTCGACGATGCGAACCTGCCTCGGCTGCGCGGCGCGCTCGGCGATTTGTTGCCGCGCGAACGCTTCCAGCTCGTGTTCCGTTGCCTGCGCGCCGGGTTTGAGCTGCACGTGGGCCACCGGCAGTTCGCCCGCGTGTGCGTCGGGGCGGCCGATCGCAGCGGCGAGCTGCACCGCGGAATACCTCGACCGGCATCGGCGCCGCGCCGCACGGCCCGTACTCGAGCGAGCCGATCGCATGGTCGCCGACGGGCACGTCGAGCAGCGCCGCATTCACGTGAAAGAGCGGCAGCCCGCGCGTCGGAGGGCAGCGCGTCGCCTGCGGTGCGTGCGCCCGTCGCTTCAGATGCTCCGCCTCGTCTCCATTCGTCTGTGGATCACAGCCGCGGCGCGTGATGGGATGAGTTTTGTGACATTAAAGTCATAGATGATAACTTTGTCAATGTAGACATTTGAATCTATACTTCGACGGATATCAGAACCGGATCAGTCATGTCGAATCCTCCGAAACGCCGCGCACCGAAACGTGCGGCGGCCGAGCCTGCCGTTACCGCCGACGTTGCCGCGCCGGTCGCCGAAGAGCGCGAACCGCGCGGCGCGCGGCGCAAGCGCGAAACCCGTGGCCGCCTGCTCGAGGCGGCGCTGAAGCTAATGGCCGAGAAAGGCATGGAAGGCGTCGCCATCAACGAGATCACCGAGGCCGCGGACGTCGGCTTCGGGTCGTTCTACAACCACTTCGAATCGAAGGAAGCGATCTACGAGACGCTCGTGGAGACCGTATTCGAGGAGTTCGCCGATTCGCTGGATCGCCTGGCGAGCGGCTTGTCCGATCCGGCCGAGATCGTTGCGGTGTCGGTGCGGCACACGCTGATGCGGGCGCGGCGCGAACCGGTGTGGGGCCATTTCCTGATCCGCGAGGGGTTTTCGGCGCGCGTGCTGACGCTCGGCCTCGGCCAGCGGCTGTTGCGCGACATGGAGCGCGGCATCGCCGCGCAGCGCTTCGCGGTGGCCGATCCCTTCATCGGTTTCCTGTCCGTCGGCGGCACGGTGCTCACCGCGATCTCCGCGGAACTCAATTTCGTCGCGCCCGGTGCGCCGGCTGCCGACGTGCTCGCGCACCTCGGCTTCAGCGGCGAGCACTTTCCGGAACGCACGGCGGCCGCGCTGCTGCAGACGCTCGGGCTCAAGCGCGCGGAAGCCGAGAAGATCGCAAGCCGGCCGCTGCCGGTCGTCGAGCCGGCCGACGTGCCGCGGTGATGTGGCCGGGCGGCCGCCCGATCCGGCCCGCCGCGTCGCCGCGGCACTCGTTCAATCTTCTAGCACGTCCGGCACGTCCGGCGTGCCGCGCCTCGCAGTGCGACGCGTGGCCGCATGGTCGAGCCTACCCGCGCGGCATCCGGCGGGCGGTGCGGCGCGCGTGACACGTCGCACATCGGGCTTCGGCACCTGGAATTCGAAACGCGGAATTCGCCCGGCGCGGCCGGCAGGCACGCGACCGGGCGTCCGCGCACGCATCGGCTATTGCCGGGCGGCGACCGTCTCGCGGGTGTCGGGCGGCAGTTCGCCCATCGCCTGCAGCAGCGCGGCCGTATCCGTCATCCGGCGGCTCGCGGCACGTACCGCATCCAGTTCCGCGCCCAGATAGCGCTGCTCGCTCGCCTGTTGCGCGGACATCGGCACGGCGCCCAGCGTGCGGCGTTGCACCGTTTCGTCGAAAGCCGCGCCCGCCGCGCGTGCCGCGCGTTCGTTCGCGGCCAGCGCTTGCGCGTCGTTGTCCAGCGCCGCCAGCGAATCGGCGACGTCGCCGAACGCGGACAGCACCGCTGCCTGGTATTGCAGCACCGCCGCGTCGTACGAGTCGCGCGTGGCGCGTCGGTGAGCCAGCAGCGCGCCGCCGTGGAAGAGCGGCTGCGACAGCCCGGCGCCGACCGCCCACAGCCCGCCCGCGCCCGACAGCAGCGCGGGCCAGTTGAAGCCGCCGCGCCCCATCGTCGCGGTGAGCGACAGGCTCGGGAACAATTGCGCGGTCGCTTCGCCGACATCCGCCGCCGCCGCCCGCACGGCGGCTTCGGCCGCGCGGATGTCGGGGCGCGCCTTCAGCAGGTCGGACGGCACGGCCACGGGCACGTGTTCCGGCAGCGACAGCGCGGCGAAAGCCGGGATCGGCGGCGGCGCGTCGGGCGTGCGGCCGAGCAGGATCGCGAGCGCGTGAACGGCGCTCGCGCGTTGCTGGCGCAGCGGCGGCAGCGACGCGGCAAGCGACGCGGCGTCTTGCGTCGACGTCAGCGCCTGCACGTGGGTCACCGCACCGAGCGCGTAACGTTGCTGGTCTTCGAGCGCGGAGGCCTCGGCGACGGCAATCAGACGCTCCGTCAGTAGGATCTGGCGGTCGAGCGCGGCCGCATTGATCGCGGTGCCGACGATGTTGGCCGCCAGCGCGCGCCTAGCCGCTTCGAGTTCGCAACCGCGCACGTCGACGCGCGCGGCGCTCGCCGCGTTCGCATAACGCGTGGCGCCGAACAGGTCGAACGTGTAATGCGCCTGCAGCTGTCCGACGAATATGTTGTAGCGCAGGTTTTGCGTGCCGGCGCCGGAGATGTCCGGCGTGCGGGTGCGGGCAACCTGCGCGTTCGCATCGAGCGACGGCAGCGTCGATGCACCGATCTGCGCACGCAGTTCCTGCAGCGCGGCGGCGAGCGTTTTCTCCGTCGCGGCCAGCGTCGGATTCGCGCGCAGGCCTTCGTCGACCAGTGCGTCGAGCGCGCTGGAGCGATACAGGCGCCACCATTGCGGAACGGGCGCGGCGCCGACGTCGAACTGTTGCGCGACGCCTCGCGCGGCCACGGTCTGCTGCACTTGCGGCGCGGCGCCGTAGTGTGCCGGCGACGGCATCGCAGGCGGCGTGCCGCTCGGCGCCATTGCGCAGCCGCTCGTGCCCAGCGCGGCGCTCACGGCGAGCACCGATGTGAGAATAGGGAATTTCATCAGGAGGTCTCCGAGGACGCGACGTTCATCGCGCGCGGCTCGCTCTCGTCGCGGCGCACCTTGAAGCACGCCGCATACAGGGCCGGCAGGAAGAAGATGGTCAGGACCGTCGCGACGGTGATGCCGCCCATCAGCGCGGTCGCCATCGGACCGAAGAAGCCGGAACGCAGCAGCGGAATCAGCGCGAACACGGCGGCGGCAGCGGTCAGCATGATCGGCCGGAAGCGGCGCACGGTCGCGCCGACGATCGCGGCGAAGCGCGGCTGCCCGGCCGCGATGTCCTGGTCGATCTGGTCGACCAGGATCACGGAGTTGCGCATGATGATCCCGAACATCGCGATCACGCCGAGCAGCGCGACGAAGCCGAACGGCTTGCCGAACAGCAGCAGCGCGGCGACCACGCCGATCAGCCCGAGCGGCGCCGTCAGCACGACGATGAAGGTGCGCGAGAAGCGCTTGAGCTGGATCATCAGCAGCGTCAGCACCACGACGATCATCAGCGGCATCTGCGCATTGATCGACGTCTGGCCCTTCATGCTTTCCTCGGCCGCGCCGCCGATCTCGATCCGGTAACCGGCCGGCAGCGTCGCGCGCACCGTCGCGAGCGCGGCGTCGAGGTCGCGCGTCACGCCGATGCTCGGCGCTTCGCCGCGCACGTCGGCCTGCACGGTGACGGTCGGCTGACGGTCGCGTTCCCAGATCACGCCGTATTCGAGCGTGTCGCGCACGTGGCCGATCGCGCCGAGCGGCACCGGGCCGTGCGCCGTCGGGATCGCCAGGCCGGCGAGTTTCGACGGATCGACGCGTTCCCGCTTCGGCGCCCGCAGGTCGACGTCGATGAGCTTGTCGCGCTCGCGATACTGCGTGACGGTGTAGCCGGACAGCGTCATCGCGAGAAAGCTCGACACGTCTTCCGACGTCACGCCGAGCTGGCGTGCCTTGAGCTGGTCGATCTCGAACGAGACCGACCGCTCGGCCGGTTCGTCCCAGTCGAATTGCACGTTGCGCGTGCGGGTGTCGGCGCGGACCTTGTCCGCCACTTTCTCGGCGATGCCGCGCACGGTGGCGATGTCGTCGCCGCTCACCCGGAACTTGATCGGGAAGCCGACGGGCGGCCCGTTCTCGAGCCGCGCGACGCGCGTGCGCACGGTCGGGAAGCGGCTGGCGAGCGTCGCTTCGAGCCAGCGCGACAGCCGGTCGCGCGTCTCGACGTCCTTGGCCGTGATCACGAATTGCGCGAAGTTCGGCTGCTGGAGCTGTTGATCGAGCGGCAGATAGAAACGCGGCGCACCGGTGCCGACGAAGTCGACGACATGGTCGATTTCAGGCCGGCCGTCGAGCGCCTTTTCGAGCCGCTTTGCTTCACGCAGCGTCGCATCGAACGACGCGCCTTCCGGCAAGCGCATGTCGACGAGCAGTTCGGGCCGCTCCGAATTCGGGAAGAACTGCTGCGGCACGCGCGTGAACGCGGCCATCGCGATCGCGAACAGCGCGGCGGTGACGCCGAGCACCACCCAGCGGCGCTCGATGCACGCCGAGATCCATCCGGACAGCCGGCGGTAGAAGCCGGTGTCGTACACCTCGTCGCCATGCGCGTGACCGTCGCGATGCGCGTGCTCGGGCAGCATGTGGTAGCCGAGCAGCGGCACCAGCACGACCGCCGCGAACCACGACACGATCAGCGCGATCGCCGATACCTCGAAGATCGATCGCGTGTATTCGCCGGTGCTCGATTTCGCGAGCGCGATCGGCAGGAAGCCCGATACCGTGACGAGCGTGCCCGTCAGCATCGGGAACGCGGTGCTCGTGTACGCGAATGCCGCGGCGCGGGTCCGGCTCCATCCCTGCTCGAGCTTCACCGCCATCATCTCGACGGCGATGATCGCATCGTCCACCAGCAGCCCGAGCGCGAGCACCAGCGTGCCGAGCGACACCTTGTCGAGGCCGATGCCGAACGCGTGCATGCACAGTGCCGTCACGGCGAGCACGATCGGAATCGTGATGACGACGACCATGCCGGTGCGCAGGCCGAGCGACACGAGGCTGACGACGAGCACGATCGCGACGGCTTCGCCGACCGCTTCGACGAAGTCGTCCACCGAGTGCTTCACCGCGTGCGGCATGCTGGATACCGCCGCCAGCTTCAGGCCGGCCGGCAAGCCGCGCTGCAGCTCGGCGGTCTTCGCGTCGAGCGCCTTGCCGAGGTCGATCACGTCGCCGCCTTTTTGCATCGTGACGCCGATGCCGAGCACCGCGTGACCGGCCGTGCCTGGGCCGGCCGTACGCATCTGCGTGGCCGGCGGATCGTCGTAGCCGCGCGTGACCTTCGCGACGTCGCCGAGCCGGAACGTCCGGCCGTTCACCGCGATCAGCATGTCGGCGAGCGCCTGCGGGTCCTTGAACGCGCCGCTCGGGCGCACGAACACGCGATCGTCCGCCGTCGTGATCGTGCCGACCGGCGCGACCGCGTTTTGCGCATCGATCGCCTGCGCGAGCTGCCGCGGCGTGATCGCGAGCCGCGTCAACTGCGCGTTCGAGATTTCGACGAACACGTGCTGGGCCGGGTCGCCGAAGTAGTCGACCTTCGCGACACCCGGCACGCGCAGCAGCGCGGTGCGCAGCTTGTCCGCGTAATCGTGCAGTTGCGCGGGCGAGTAGCCGTCGCCGTCGAGCGCATAGACGTTGGTATAGACGTCGCCGAATTCGTCGTTGAAGAACGGGCCGACGGTTCCCTTCGGCAGGGTCGCGCGGATATCGCCGACCTTCTTGCGCACCTGGTACCAGGTTTCCGGCACCTGGTCGACCGGCGCCGAATCCTTCATCGCGAAGAAGATCATCGACTCGCCGGGCCGCGAATAGCTCTTGATGTTGTCGACGTACGGCGCGGCCTGGAGCTGGCGGCCGATCCGGTCGGTGACCTGCTCCTGCACCTCGCGCGCCGTGGCGCCCGGCCAGTAAGTCTGGATCACCATGGTGCGGAACGTGAACGGCGGGTCCTCCGATTGCGCGAGGCGCGTATAGCCGATCACGCCGAAGATCGTCGCGAGGCCGATCAGGAAGACCACCAGTTGCTGATGTTTCAGCGCCCAGGCGGAGAGATTGAATCCGCCGTCGTCGTGCGATGTCGCATCGGTTCGTGCGGGGTGGCCGTCGGTCGACGGCCGGTGTTCTGGCGCATTCATGACGAGAGGTCCTCCGCATGCAGCGGCGGCACGACGCGCACGTGCTGGCCGGCGCTGACCGTGTGAACGCCTTGCATCACGACGCGTTCGTCGTCCGCGAGACCCGACGTGACGGTGATCGTGCGTTCGTCGTAACGTCCGATCGTCACCGGGCGCAGCTCCAGCGTGTCGCCGCCCTTGCGGACGACCCACACGGCCGGCGCGTCGCCGCGATGAAAGAGCGCGGTGGCCGGCAGCGTGACCGCGTGGTCCGCGGCGGTGTCGGCCGCGCCGTCGAACGCGATGCTGGCGGTCATCCCCGCGCGCACGTCCGGCCCCGGCGCGAGCAGCGTCAGCTTCACGCGCCAGGTGCGGCTCTGCGGATCGGCGGCCGCCGCGACTTCGCGCACGCGTGCGTCGAGCACCTTGCCGGGCAGCGCCGTCAGGCTGACGTGCGCGGTGCGGCCTGTCGACAGATCGCGCAGGTCGCGCTCCGCGACGTCGCAGACGATGTCGAGGTCGCCGCTCCAGTCCAGATGAAACACCGCCTGGCCGACCTGCACGTTCTGCCCGGTATCGGCATCCTCCGACGTGATGACGCCGTCGTGATCCGCGACGAGCGTCGCGTAGCGCAGCTGATCGCTCGCGAGCGCCATTTGCGCGAGCGCGGAATCGCGTTGCGCGACCGCCGATGCATACGCGTCCTGCGTCGTTTCGAGCTGCGCGGGGGCGATCAGGTTGGCCTGAGCCTGGGCGCGGTCGCGATCCAGCTGCTGCTTCGCATAGGCCACGCGATGCTCGGCGGCATCGAGCTGGGCGCGCGCGTTCAGCAGCGTGTTGCGCAGATCCGCCGGATCGAGCATCGCGACGGTCTGGCCGGCCTTGACGGTGTCGCCGATCCGCACGCGTCGCTCGACGATCTTGCCGCCGACCCGAAACGACAGCGGCGTCGAATAGCGCGCCTGAACCTGTGCGGGCAGCACGCGCTGCGCCGCGCTGTCGGCCGCATGAACGGCCAGCGCGACCACCGGTTGCGGTTCGGGCGCAACGGCGTCGTGCGAGTGGCAGGCGGTGAGCAGAATCGCACAGCACGCGAACGCGATCGGGGCTCGCCGAACCGGCGATGCGATGCGCGTCAGGAACGGGCGCGTTGAAGTCCGCGCGTCAAGACCGGGTGATTTCACGATGTTTCCAGGACAAGTGAGGGGCCAACTTAAAAGTGTTCGGCGACCATGGCGGGTCGCCCCGGTTCATCCAGGTGCGCGCGAGCGTTTCCGCCCCCATGCGCCTGATGATCAATCAGTACTCCGATGTTCAATGCGAAGCCGATTCGGCTCGCCGGCATCGCGCGGCTCGCGCCTGACGCAGGCCGCGTGAGCCGACAGCCCACAGCCGACGCGGCGGTCCGCACGTCTGCGCCGCTCGCCGGCGGGAGTCGCACTCGGTATCCGGACTGGAACCGGTTCTGCGATTTGCGAGATTAGACTCATAACTGATAATATTGTCAAGTATGAGTAGGTAATCTAGAATTTCGCCATGCAGAAGAATCTTTCAGACAATAGTGGCGCGCTCGCGGACGACACACCGGGCCGGCGCGGCCGCTCGCATACATCGGCGGGCGAAGCGGAACCGCGTCAGCCGCGCGGCGCGCGGCGCAAGCAGGCGACGCGTATGCGCCTGCTGCAGGCGGCGTTCGGCCTGATGGCGGAAAAGGGCAGGGACAACGTGGCGATCAGCGAGATCACCGAGGCCGCGGATGTGGGGTTCGGCTCGTTTTACTACCACTTCGACTCGAAGGAAGGCATCTTCGCCGCGCTGACGGAGTGGGTGTTCGACGATTTCGCGGACGGGCTCGACCGGCTGGCGAGCGGATTGTCGGATCCTGCCGAGGTCGTGTCCGTCTGCGTGCGCCACATGCTGATGCGCGCGCGCCGTGAGCGGCGCTGGGGGCGTTTCCTGATGCGGGAGGGTTTTTCGTCGCGCGCGCTCGATCACGGGCTGGGCCAGCGCTTGCGGCGGGACAGCGAGCGCGGAATCGCGGCACGCCGCTTCGCGGTCGGCGATCCGTTCATGAGCGTGCTCGCGATGACGGGCACGATCCTCGCGGCGATCGCGGCCGAGGCCTACGCGGCCGACGCGGTCGCGGGCCGGGCAACGAAGCGGGCCGGGGGCGACAGCCGGCTCCCCGAGCGCGCCGCGGCGGTGGTATTGCAGACGCTCGGCCTGACGTGCGCGGAGGCACGGGACGTCGCGAACCGGCCGCTGCCGCCGGGCGATTTCGCCGCTGCACCGGCCGGTTGATCGGCGGGTGCCGGGCGGCCGGTTCGCATTGCACCGCCCGTGCAACCGGCGCGGCAGTCAACCGGGCGCCGTCGCGAGCGTGCGACCGGACCAGCGTTGCCCGCCGGCGCGACGCGGCACGTCGCCGCGCCGGCGGGCATGCCGCCGTCAATGCGCGTCGATGAACCGCGGATCGATATACGCGTCGACGTCCTGCGACTGCTTGTACACGGCGTTACGCACATTGAATGCATTCGCGTTGCGCGTCGAGCCGTAGATCGAATCGAGCCCGTCGCCCTTGCGGAACGCACGCTTCGCGGCCGCTTCGTCGAGCAGGTGCGTGCCCTTCAGCAGCGGCAGGTATTGCGCCGGCGCGAGCCCGACGCGCGCCGACATGATCTTGACCGCATCGGCCTGCGTCTTCGGATCGTTGATGTACGCGACGCAGCGATACCAGACCTTAACCACCTTCGCCCAGTCGGCCCGGCGCGCGGCGAGGCTCGCCGGCGCGACCGTGATCGCATCGTAGATCAGCCCCGGCGCATCCGCCGACGTGAAGATCGCGCGTGCGCCCGGCGCGCGCTTCAACGCCTCGCCCGCATTCGGTTGCCATGCGGCCACCGCCGCGATGTCGGCCGACGAACCGAGCACCTGCGGCAGCTCGTTGGTTTTCGCATTCACGAGCGTGACGTCGCCGTCCTTGAGCCCGTGCTTCTGCAGCGCGGTTTCGAGCAGCAGGTGATCGACGAGTCCGAGCTCGACGCCGACCTTCTTGCCCTTCAGCGCCTCGACGGTGCGCAGCGGCGGCTTCGCGACGATCATGTCGTTGCCGGCCGAGTAGTCGGTCAGCAGGATCATCACGTTCTTCGCGCCGGATGCGCCCGTCACGAGCGCATCGCCGTTGGTCGCCGCGACCGCATCCAGCTTGCCTGCGGAAAACGCGTCGAGCGACGCCGAATAATCGAACCATTCGAAATCGACGTCGACGCCGGCTTCCTTGAACCAGCCCTTGTCGAGCGCGACCTGGAACGCGACCCAGCCGGGCCAGTCGCTGTAGCCGATCTTCAGCGGTGCGGCAGCGTGCGCGGCAGGCGCCGCCCATAGCGTGGCGGCCGCGGCGGCGGCGCCCAATGCATGACGGATGAAACGGAAGGACGACAGGCGGCGGAACGCCGGGGCGGGACGGGTCATCGTTGTTCTCCAGGAGACCGGGATCGGGATCGTCGATACGGACCGTGCGCGAGCACACGGTCCGGCTGCGTGACCGGTTCCTGCGGATGCGGAACGGACGGAGCGGCCACGGAGAGGCGCGATGGCCGTTGCCATCGCCAATCTCCCGGGCTTTTGTCCCGCCGTGTAGCACGCGTGCATCCGGTCTTGCGACCGGACGAACCCGCGCCGGGCTGCTCTCGGACCAGACGTTCGATAATGAACCGGAACCCTAGCACCCCTAAGATGCGACGCCGCCGCACCTCTCGGCGTCATGCCGAGCGAGAAGCGTGCCAACGGCGCGCGGTAACGCGATTCAACGGCGGCGCGAGGGGCGCTGAAGTTCGATGAAGCGGGCGGCGAACAGCGCGTGCAGTACGCGTCGCAGCAGGTCGAGCTTGTTCATGAAGGAGAGGAGATGAGGTGACGATGCATGGGTTCAGCAATGCCCATGCCATCGCGGATCGCACGGTACGCGAGCGCGCGACGCGCACTGCGCCGGTGCGCGGTTGCGTGCGCATGGTGCGCCGTGCGCCCGCCGCGAGGGCAAGCGAACGCGTCCGCCATTCGCTTGCCGCGCGACATCGCGCCGCCGGGCCGCGTCGTGCGGTCATCGGGCCGTCATCGGACGGCGGCTGGCACGCAACTCGCTTATTCGATGCCCGAGAGGTGCGAAGCAATTTGCATCATCTTCAGGATCGCTAGGGTTCCGGTCGTGCGGCGTGCGCCGCGCGATGCCTGGTCCGAGAGCAATCCGGTCTTGCCTTCGCCTCGATGAGAGGAAACGGCGAGGCTCCACGGAGGGATAAAAGCCCGGGAGGTCGCGATGTCGTTCGGTCGCCCTCTCACGCCTTTTGTCCAACCGACCCCGGAGCCGCCATGTCGCCGAGCCCCCAAGCCGTCCTTGCCCCGCCGCCACACGTCGCGTGGGAAACGCTGATTCCCGCCGGAACCCACTGGTCCGGCATCCTGCGCCGCGGCCTCGCGCTGCGCATCGTCGATGTCGACGGCGGCGCGAACCTGTCCGCCGTCTTTCATCGTCAGGAAGACCTGCTCGAACGCTACAACATGGCCGATACGCTGAAGGCGCAGCACACCGCGCATCTGACGCGCGGCCATGCGCTGTATACGGACATGGGGCGCGTGATCGCGTCGATCACGGCCGACACGCTCGGCTGGCACGACCCGCTCGGCGGCGTCGGCGATGCGCGGCTGTTCGCGCACAAGTACGGCACGTCGTCGTACCAGGCCGATCGCAACGCGATGATCCGCAACGGCCGCGACAGCCTCGTGCTCGAGCTCGCGAAATACGGGCTGTCGGCGCGCGACCTCACGGCGAACGTCAACTTCTTCAGCAAGCTGGACACGCGCGACGACGGCGCGCTCGATTTCGTCGCCAGCCATTCGCCGGCCGGCAGCGCGCTCGACCTGCGCTTCGAGATGAATACGCTCGCGGCGTTCTCGACCGCGCCGCATCCGCTCGATCCGCGTCCGGACTATGCGCCGAAAGCGGTGAAGCTGATCGCGTACCGCGCATATCCGGCCGACGGCGCCGCACCCGACGACGACCCGTGCCGGCGCGCATGCGCGGAGAACACGCGCGGCTTCGCCAATACCGACCGTCTGTTCGCATGAGGAGCGACACCATGCCGATCATCGAAAGCCGACTCGACCCGCGCGACGCGATCCACGACATCACGCTGAAGGCCGGCGACCCGTGGCTGCACGACCTGAAGCGCGGGCAGACCTTCCGCATTCTCGACCTCGAAGGCAACCAGGCCGTCGACACGCTGTTCTACCGCACCGACGATCCCGAGGAACGCTACAGCGCGCAGGACACGATCCGCGCGCAGCGCAACCTGTACCTGAGCGCGGGCAGCGTGCTCGTGTCGAGCCGCGGCAACCCGATGGCGACGATCGTCGCCGACACGTGCGGCCGTCACGACACGCTCGGCGGCGCGTGCGCGGCCGAGAGCAACACGGTGCGCTATGCGCTCGACAAGCGTTACATGCACAACTGCCGCGACAGCTTCCTCAACGCGATCGCGCACTGCACGTGCGGCGCCGGCGCGCGGCTGACCAAGCGCGACCTGGTCGGCAACGTCAACTTCTTCATGAACGTGCCCGTCACGCCGCTCGGCGGGCTCACGTTCGAGGACGGCATCTCCGCGCCCGGCAAGTACGTCGAGATGCGTGCGGAGATGGACGTCACGGTGCTGATCTCCAACTGCCCGCAACTCAACAATCCGTGCAACGGCTACAACCCGACGCCCGTGCGCCTGATGGTCTGGGAGGCGGAATGAGATTCGCCAAAGTCCTCGTCGCGAATCGCGGCGAAATTGCGTGCCGCGTGATCCGCACGCTGAAGCGCCTCGGCATCGCATCGGTCGCGATCTATTCGGACGCCGATCGCGACGCGCGCCACGTGGCGCTCGCCGACGAAGCGGTGCGGGTCGGGCCCGCACCGGCGGCAGACAGCTATCTGAACGTCGCGGCGATCCTCGCCGCCGCGCGCGAGACCGGTGCGCAGGCCGTGCATCCCGGCTACGGCTTCCTGTCCGAGCACGCGGGCTTTGCCGATGCGTGCGAAGCGGCGGGCCTGCGCTTCATCGGGCCGCGCGGCGAGCACATGCGCGCGTTCGGCCTCAAGCACACGGCGCGTGAACTCGCGGCCGCGCACGGCGTCGCGCTGCTGCCCGGCACCGGGCTGCTCGACGACGTCGCGACGGCGCTCGCCGAAGCCGATGCGATCGGCTATCCGGTGATGCTGAAAAGCACCGCGGGCGGCGGCGGCATCGGCATGTCGCTGTGCCGCGATGCCGCGCAGCTCGGCGCGGCGTTCGAATCCGTCGTGCGGCTCGGCGCCGCGAATTTCGCGCATGCGGGCGTCTATCTCGAGAAGTTCGTCGAACACGCGCGACACATCGAGGTGCAGATCTTCGGCGACGGCCGCGGCGGCGCGATCGCGCTCGGCGAACGCGATTGCTCGGTGCAGCGCCGCAACCAGAAGGTGATCGAGGAAACGCCCGCGCCCGACCTGTCCGACGCCGAACGCGACGCGCTGCACGCGAGCGCGGTGCGGCTCGCGCGCGCGGTGGGCTACGCATCGGCCGGTACCGTCGAATTCGTGTTCGACGCGAGCACGCGGCAGTTCTATTTCCTCGAAGTGAACACGCGGCTGCAGGTCGAGCATTGCGTGACCGAAGCCGTGACGGGCATCGATCTCGTGGAATGGATGATCCTGCAGGCCGAAGGCGACCTGCCGCCGCTCGACACGCTCGCCGTTGCGTCGAGTGGAGCAAGCATCCAGGTGCGGCTCTATGCGGAGGATCCGAACAAGCAGTTCCAGCCGAGCGCCGGGCTGCTCACGCACGTCGCGTTTCCCGACAACGTGCGGGTCGACGGCTGGATCGACGCGGGCACGGAGATCAGCGCGCATTACGATCCGCTGCTCGCGAAGCTGATCGTGCGCGGCGACACGCGGCGCGACGCGCTGGCCGCGCTGCGCGCCGCGCTCGACCAGACCGGGCTGTACGGGATCGAGACCAACCTCGACTACCTGCGTGCCGTCGTCGGTTCCGACACGTTCGCGCGCGGCGCGCCGACGACCGCATTCCTGTCACGTTTCGCGTTCGCGCCGCACACGATCGACGTGCTCGACGGCGGCGTGCAGACCACCGTGCAGCAGGCGCCCGGGCGGGTCGGCTACTGGAGCGTCGGCGTGCCGCCGTCGGGGCCGATGGACGATCGCGCGTTCGACCTCGCTAACGCGCTGCTCGGCAACGCGCGCGACGCGGCGGGGCTGGAATTCACGATGGTCGGCGCGACGCTGCGCTTCAATACCGCGACGCTGTTCGTGCTCGGCGGCGCTCCGCTCGCGGCCACGCTCGACGGGGAAGCGGTGCCGTTCTGGCAGGTCGTGCGCGCACGCGCGGGCGCGGTGCTCAAGCTGGGCGGCGTGACGGGCGCGGGCGTACGTGCGTGTCTCGCCGTCAAGGGCGGGCTGCAGGTGCCGGACTATCTCGGCAGCAAGGCGACCTTCACGCTCGGCCAGTTCGGCGGCCATGCGGGCCGCGCGCTGCGCAAGGGCGACGTGCTGCATCTGCACGCGGACGCCGGGCGCGGCGACGCCGGTGCGACGCTGGCCGCCGCCGACGTTCCCGCGCTGACGCATGCGTGGACGCTCGGCGTGCTCGACGGTCCGCATGGCGCACCGGATTTCTTCACGCCGGACGACATCGCGATGCTGTACGGCACGCAGTGGACCGTCCATTACAACTCCAGCCGCACCGGCGTGCGGCTGATCGGCCCGAAGCCGCAATGGGCGCGTGCGGACGGCGGCGAGGCGGGGCTGCATCCGTCCAACATCCACGACAACGCGTATGCGATCGGCGCCGTCGATTTCACCGGCGACATGCCGGTGATTCTTGGCCCGGACGGGCCGAGCCTCGGCGGCTTCGTGTGTCCGGTGACGGTCGTGCGCGACGAGCTGTGGAAGCTCGGGCAGCTGCGGCCGGGCGATACCGTGCAGTTCGTGCGCGCGGGCGCGTCGGCCGGGGTATCGACTGCTGCGATCGTGGATGCGACGCGTGACGTTGCCGCTGCGGCCCCCGACGATTGCGTGCTGCATCGCGACCCGTCGGCCGGCGGCGGCATCGGCGTCGTCTACCGGCGCTCGGGCGACCGCAACGTGCTCGTCGAATACGGGCCGCTGGTGCTCGACCTGAACCTGCGCTTTCGCGTGCATGCGCTGATGGGCTGGCTCGACGCGCATCGCCTGCCCGGCATGCTCGACCTGACGCCGGGCATCCGCTCGCTGCAGGTGCAGTTCGATGCACGGACGCTGCCGCTCGACGCGCTGCTCGCGCATCTGCAGGCCGCCGAGCGCGAACTCGCCGACGTGGCCGACCTGCGCGTGCCGAACCGCATCGTGCATCTGCCGCTGTCGTGGGACGACCCGTCGACGCGCGTCGCGATCGAGCGCTACATGCAGTCGGTGCGACCCGATGCGCCGTGGTGCCCGAGCAATATCGAGTTCATCCGGCGCATCAACGGCCTGGCGAGCATCGACGACGTGAAGCGCATCGTGTTCGACGCGCGCTATCTGGTGATGGGCCTCGGCGACGTCTACCTCGGTGCGCCCGTCGCGACGCCGCTCGATCCGCGGCACCGGCTCGTGACGACGAAATACAACCCCGCGCGCACCTGGACGCCGGAGAACGCGGTCGGCATCGGCGGCGCGTATCTGTGCGTGTACGGGATGGAAGGGCCGGGCGGCTATCAGTTCGTCGGCCGTACCGTGCAGATGTGGAATCGCCACCGCACCACGCGCGAATTCGAGGCCGGCAAGCCGTGGCTGCTGCGCTTCTTCGACGAGATCCGTTTCTACGAAGTCAGCGAGGCCGAACTGACCGCGTTGCGCGCGGATTTCATCGCGGGCCGCGCGACGCTGAAGATCGAGGAATCCGTGTTCGATCTGCGCGCCTACAACCGCTTCCTGCACGACGAGGCGGAGTCGATCGCCGCGTTCAAGGCGACGCAGCAGGCCGCATTCGACGCGGAACGTGAGCGCTGGCGCGCGGCAGGCCATGCGGAATACGTCGGCGATACAGAGCCGGGCGACGCGCAGGCGGACCGCGTAGCGGGCGCGCTCGACGACACGCAGCGCGCGATCGCCGCGGACGTGTCGGGCAGCGTATGGAAGGTGTTGGTGGAAGCCGGCGAGCGCGTGACCGAAGGGCAGGTCGTCGCGATCGTCGAATCGATGAAGATGGAGGTGGCGGTGACGGCAACGGAAGACGGCACGATCGAGACGATCGATTGCGCGCCGGGCGCGGCGGTGGTGGCCGGCCAGCGGCTGATGGTGATGAAGGCGGGCGCCGCCGAGGAGGTCGCATGAGCACGACGGAACGCTCGATCCTGCCCGGGCTTCACTCGATTGCCGCACTGCGCGCGCGCTACGCGGCGGGCGGCCTGACGCCGCATGCGCTCGTCGATGCGATCGCCGCGCATTTCGACGCGGGCGACCCGCACCATGCGTGGATCCGGCCGCTGACGCGCGACGAGATGATGGCGTACGCCGACGCGCTGGCCGGGCGCGACATCGCGTCGTTGCCGCTGTATGGCGTGCCGTTCGCGATCAAGGACAACATCGACGTCGCCGGCATACCGACGACGGCCGGCTGCCCGGCCTACGCGTACACGCCGGCACGCAGCGCGCCCGTGGTCGAGCGGCTGATCGCGGCCGGCGCGATTCCCGTCGGCAAGACCAATCTCGACCAGTTCGCGACCGGGCTCTCGGGGCAGCGCTCGCCTTACGGCGCGTGCCGCAATGCGCTCGACCCGCGCTACGCGTCGGGCGGGTCGAGTTCCGGATCGGCGGTGGCCGTCGCGCTCGGCGTCGCGACGTTCTCGCTCGGCACCGACACGGCGGGCTCCGGGCGCGTGCCGGCCGCCTTCCACGGGCTCGTCGGGCTCAAGCCGACGCGCGGCGTGCTGAGCACGCTCGGCGTGGTGCCGGCGTGCCGGTCGCTCGATTGCGTGTCGGTGTTTGCACGCTCGGCGGACGACGCGCGCACCGTGTTCGCCGCCGCGCACGGCGTGACGGACGGCGATCCGTACGGGCGCGCGTGGCAGCCGCTGTTGGGTGCGGACGGGTTGCGCGCGGACCCGGCGCGGCCGTTCGCGCAATTGCGCTTTGGCACGCCGCGTGCCGATCAGCTCGAATTCTTCGGCGACGAGTCGTACCGCGCGGCGTGGGGTGCGGCGCTCGAACGGCTGCGCGCGACCGGCGCGCGGGTCGTCGAGATCGACTTCGAACCGTTCCTGGCCGCCGCGCGGTTGTTGTACGACGGCCCGTGGGTCGCCGAGCGGCTCGCCGCGATCGGCGCATTCGCCGCGCGCGAGCCCGATGCGCTGCATCCGGTGATTCGCGAAATCGTCGGCGGCGCGTCGCGCTTCAGCGCCGCCGACGCGTTCGCCGCATTCGACCGGCTTGCGGCGCTGCGCGTCGACGCGGCCCGCGCGTGGGATAGCCTCGACGCGATCGTGATGCCGACCTCGGCGACGACCGCGACCGTCGACGCGCTCGAAGCCGATCCGATCGCGATCAATTCGCGCTTCGGCTACTACACGAACTTCGTGAACCTGCTCGACCTGTCGGCGATCGCGGTGCCGGCGGGCACGTGCGCAACCGGGCCGCATGCGGGCTTGCCGTTCGGGATCACGTTCGTCGGCCGCGCGCACGACGATGCGCGGCTGCTCGATCTCGCGCACGCGTGGGGCGACGGCGCGGCCGCCATCGACGACGTTCGGCCGCCCGCGGCCGCGTTGGCGGCGCGGGCAGCCGCCGCGGGTGTCGTGCGGGTGGCCGTCGTCGGCGCGCATCTTCGCGGCGAACCGTTGAACGGGCAGCTCACGCAGCGTGGCGCGCGCTTCGTCACCGCGACCACGACCGCGCCGGCCTATCGCCTCTATGCACTGTCCGCCGACGCAAGCGGCGGCGTCGCGAAACCGGGCCTCGTGCGCGTGCCGGATGGCGGCGCGCCGATCGCGGTCGAGGTCTGGGAGATGCCGGTCGACGCGTACGGCAGCTTCGTCGCCGGCATCGCGGCGCCGCTCGGCATCGGCACGCTGACGCTCGCCGACGGTTCGCGCGTGCAGGGCTTCCTGTGCGAGAGCGTGGCGCTCGACGATGCGCAGGACATCACGCGCTTCGGCGGCTGGCGCGCTTACCGCGCGCAGGCCGCCGGCGGCGCACTGCAATGAACGCCCGGTCGCGCGATGCCGCGGCATGCGCGCGACCGGCACCCGAAACGATACGGAGATTCCGATGACAACGACCCGCAACACGACCGGCTGGCTCGCGGTGCGCCGCGAGCTGACGACGCGCGGCAAATGGACGCTCGGGCTGGCGTCGTTCCTGCTGCCGTTCGCCGTCTGGTGCCTGATCAGCTATGTTCCGTTCGTCTGGCATCCGCAGATGCGCATCACGAATCCGGGCAGCGTCGACTATTTCCAGACCGGCATGCAGATCGACCGCGACGTGTTCGACGACGAGCTCGCGCATGCGCGCGCGACGCACGCGGCGGTGCCCGAGGGCGAGCGCGCGAATCCGGTCTACCTGCCGGCGCCGCACCAGGTATTGCGCGCGTTCTACACGGCGTTCACGACGCCGCCCGCGTCGCGCGACGGCGTGTGGCTGCACGAAAGCCTGTGGCACAGCATCCGCATCATCTTCTGGGGTTTCGTGATTTCGTCCGCGATCGGCGTGCCGCTCGGCATCGTCTGCGGCACCTTCAGTGCGCTCGCGCGGCTGCAGGAGCCGTTCCTGGAGTTCTTCCGCTACCTGCCGGCGCCGGCGTTCGGCGCGCTGATGGTCGCGATTCTCGGCATCTACGACGCGCCGAAGATCGCGATCATCGTGATCGGCACGCTGTTCCAGCAGGTGCTGATCGTCGCGAACACCACGCGCAAGCTCGAATACGGGCTGTTCGAGGCCGCGATGACGCTCGGCACGAAGAAGCTGAAGCTGCTCACGCACGTCGTGATTCCGGGCGTGCTGCCGGACCTGTATCGCGATCAGCGGATCCTGCTCGGCTGGGCGTGGACCTACCTGATCGTCGCCGAGCTGGTCGGCACGAGTTCCGGCATCACGTGGTACATCAGCCAGCAGGCGCGCTACCAGCATTTCGACAACGTGTATGCGGCGATCCTGATGATCGGGATCATCGGCCTGGGCACCGACATCGTGCTCGCGCTGCTCGGCCGCCGGCTCTTTCCGTGGGACCGCACGCTGAAAGCGTGAGCGCCGCCCGCCCATCCCCATCGACCGATTTCCGCAGAGGGCATCATGCAGAACCCGCAAGCCGTCCCCGATTACCTGATCCAATCCGACGCGGTGCGCGAGCGCTTCGCGCGACTGAAGGCCCGCGACGTGATACTCGACGTGCGACACGTCGGCAAGCGTTTCACGACGCCGCAGGGCGAGTGCGTCGCGCTCGACGACATCAGCTTCCGCACGCACCGGCGCGAGTTCGTGTGCGTGATCGGCCCGTCCGGCTGCGGCAAGTCGACGTTGATCCGGATTCTCGCCGGGCTCGACGCGCAGACGAGCGGCGACGTGCTGCTGGACGGCAAGCCGGTCGACGGGCCGGGCGCCGATCGCGGAATGGTGTTCCAGGGCTATACGCTGTTTCCATGGCTCACGGTGAAGAAGAACGTGATGTTCGGTCTGCGCATGAACGGCAGCAGCAGCGGCGTGGCCGAGCGCGAGGCGCTGCAGTGGCTCGATCTCGTCGGGCTCACGCGTTTCGCCGACGTGTATCCGCATCAGCTGTCGGGCGGCATGAAGCAGCGCGTGGCGATTGCCCGCGCGCTCGCGAACCGTCCGCGCATCCTGCTGATGGACGAACCGTTCGGCGCGCTCGACGCGCAGACGCGGGCGAGGATGCAGACGCACCTGCTCGACATCTGGCGCAACATCGACGTGACGATCCTGTTCATCACGCACGACCTCGACGAGGCAATTTTTCTGGCCGACCGGATCCTGGTGCTGAAGGCGAATCCGGGCGGGGTGCAGGAGCTGATCGAGGTGCCGGTGCCGCGGCCGCGCGATTATTCGCAGGTCAATACGCCCGAGTTCGTCGCGACGAAGGCGCGGCTCGAAGCGCTGATTCATCCGAAGGAGGCCGCGACCGCCGAAGACGACGGCATCAAGCCGCACATGATCCGGATGACGGACGTGGCGGATAACGTCGAATAGCGTGGAGCCAATTTATTCTGTCGCTCCGCAACGCATGTCGTGCGTGGCCTCCGATGCCCAGGTTGGCGACTTCATCGACGGTCGCGCCAAAATAATGTCGTCAACCGGCTTACATCCGCATTAATTTTTTCCACTCGTAGTGGACCTCGACTTCCCACGGTAAGCTGATGAATTCCTGATCGACTCTTCGGCTTGCGAGACACAGCGATGAAGTTATCCATTGCGTACATCGAGGAACCGCCGTTCGGCTGGACCGAAGCGGACGGCACCGCGACCGGCGCCGATCTCGAACTCGCGGCGACGATCCTCCGGCAGATAGGCGTCACCCGGATCGAGTATTGCCCGACGACGTTCAGCGAATTGCTGCCGGGCGTTGCAGCCGGTCACTGGGACATGAACGTGCCGCTCTTCGTGACACCGCAGCGGGCCCATACCGTCGCGTTCAGCGTGCCGGTGTGGGGGATCGAGGACGGTTTTCTGGTTCGGCCCGGAAACCCGAAGGCGCTCAGGAGTTATGCGTCGATCGCCGAACGTCCCGATGCGCGCCTCGGCATCATCGCCGGACAGGTCCAGCATGATTCCGCGATGGCGGCGGGCGTGCGTCGGCGGCAAATCGTCGCCTTCGAACAGCAGGCCGAAGCGATCGCGGCCGTTTTCTCCGGCGTGATCGACGCCTATGCGAGCACCGCGTTGGGCAATCGAATCGTCGCGGGCCGGATAGGCAGCGCGATGATCGAGGCCGTCGCGCACGAGTCGGATGTCAACGGCAGCCAGCGGATGCCTCCGCTGGGCGCATTTTCATTCAGCCGGGAAAACGGGGATCTTCTCAACGCGGTCAATCGGCAACTTCGCTCGTATCTCGGCTCGCCGGACCATCGCGCTCGCATGGCGCGATTCGGGCTGACCGATCGCGAGATCGATCCCGCCGTGTTGCACGCGGGGTAGGTCGGCACTCGGCACCGACCATTCGACTCGGCGAAATACCGGGACATCGATCTCGATCAGTCAAACTTGATCAGGTCCTTGAAGATCAGGCGTCCCCAGTTTTTTCCGCGCGCGTGCACCAGCCATCCGCCTTCCGACAGCCGCCCAAGCTGGATCGGCGCGAAGCCGAGTGCTTCCGCAAGCGCACCGACTTCCGCTGCGGCCTCGTCGTCGTCGCTCGCCAGAAACACGACTCTTCTGCCGCCGCGGACGGCCGGGTCCTGGCCAAGAACGCTAGCGCCCAGATGGTTGAAGCCTTTCACCACCCTGGCGCCGGTGAACGCGTTCGCGGCGAAGGCCGACGACGGGAGACCGCCCAGTTCGTCGAGCGGGGCCTGCGTGTTCATCGCGTCGATGACGGTCTTGCCGCTCCAGTCGGCCAGCGCGTTGGCGACCGCCGGGTGCGACTCGAAACGAACCGCCAGAAAGATGATGTCCGCCTTGACGGCTTCCGCCAGGGTGGTGGGAACGATCGTCGGCCCGATCGCGGCCGCATCGGCCGCGAAGCTTGCCGGATCGCGCGTGGTTGCAACGGCGGCTTCGATGCCGTTGCGGGCGAACGCGTTGGCAAGCGCGTGGCCGATCTTGCCGAAGCCGATGATGGCGTAACGCATGGGTTTCTCCTTCGTTTATCGGGTGTGCTCAGAGCTTGTAACCGCCGCTCGCCTCGATCGTCTGGCCGGTCACCCAGTGACCGTCATCGGACGCCAGAAACGCGACGACGGCCGCGATTTCCGAGGGCTCGCCAAAGCGGCCCAGCGCGATTTGCGCCTCGGCTGCCTTGACCAGTTCGGGATTCTCGCGAAAGGCGGCGTTCGCATCCGTTCGCGTGAAGCCCGGCGCGACCGCGTTCGCGGTGATGCCGCGCGGCCCCAGCTCGATGGCAAGCGTCTGGGTCAGCGTGTTGATCGCCGCTTTCGCCATCGAGTAGACGGGCGCGGCCGTGACGGGCTTCGTGGCGGCAGCGGAAGAAATGTTGACGATGCGCGCGCCATCGGCGAGGCGATCCAGCGCGGCCTGAATGATGAAGAAGGGCGCGCGGGCGTAGACCGCCATCAGGGTGTCCCAACTTTCCGGCGTCGTGTCCCTGAAGCCGAGCCAGCCGGAATTGCCGGCGTTGTTGACCAGAATGTCGAGGGTTTTGCTGCCGTTCCGCTGGGTGAGTTCGTCGTCGAGTCTTTCGAACAAGGCCGGGACGCTCGCCGGGTCGACGAGATCCGCATGGATCGCAAACGCGGTGCCGCCCGCTTTCTCGATGGCCGCGATTGCTTCGTCCGCGCCCGATTTGCTGGCGTTGTAGGTCAGTGCGACTGTCGCGCCGTCCTTCGCGAGACGTTCGGCGATCGCGCGGCCAATGCCGCGTGATGCGCCGGTAACGAGTGCGGTCTTGCCTTTTAGCGATTGGGTCATGGGGGGCTTCTCCTCAGAGTTGTGCCAGGCCGCCGTCGACGGCGACCTCGCTGGCGGTCATGAAGCTGCTGTCCGACGACGCAAGAAAGGCGGCCACCGCGCCGATCTCGGCCGGATCGGCCATCCGCTGGAGCGGCGTCAGCGCGCCGTACGCCTTCTGGCCTTCTTCGCCCAGCGCTTCCTTGGCGAGTTCGGTCGCCGTCGCGCCGGGCGACAGCACGTTGACCCGGATGCCGGTGCCCTTCAGGTCCTCCGCCCAGGTCCGGGCGAGGTTGCGCACCGCGGCCTTGCTCGCGCTGTAGGCCGTGAAGCCGGGCGCGCCCGTGGTGCCGGCGCTCGAGCCGGTCAGGATGATCGACCCGCCCGCGCCCATCAGCGGCAGCGCCTTCTGGACCGTGAAGATCGTCCCCTTCACGTTGGTGTCGAACGTGTCGTCGATGTGCTCGGCGGTAATCTGGCCGAGCGGAAGCGGGCTTCCGGTCCCTGCATTGGCGAAGACGATGTCGACGGTTCCGCGTTCGGCCTTCACCGCCGCGTAGAGCCGGTCGAGGTCGGCCGGATCGGAGACCGAGCCCTTCACCGCGCGGGCATGGGGCCCGAGATCGGCCACTGCCGCGTCGAGCGCCGCCTGCCGGCGGCCGAAGAGGAACACGAAAGCGCCTTCCTCGATGAAGCGCTTTGCCGCGGCGCGGCCGATGCCGGTTGCGCCGCCGGTGATCACGGCGGTCTTTCCGTTCAGTCTGTTCATGGCATGCATCCTTCGAAACAAAAGCGACAAACTCGATTCTGGCGCGCTTGATTCATGAAGCCAATTGACTGAATATCTATAAGTACCATCTACTTTTTAGATAGATATATGCTGGACAACGTCACCATCAATCAACTTCGGGCGTTCGTCGCCGTGTGTGACCAGGGAAGTTTTTCCGGCGCGGCGAGGGAGCTGAGGCGTGCGCAATCGGCGATCAGTCACGCGATCAGCGCGCTCGAGAGCGCCTTCGACGTGGTGCTGTTCGAGCGCAACACGCGCAAGGCGACGCTCACCGCCGCGGGCCGCAGCCTGCTGCCCGACGCGCGCGGGGTGATCTCGCGCACCGAGGAAATGAAGATGCGTGCGGTTGCGATTGCCGAAACCGGCGTCCCGCAGGTGTCGATCGCCGTGGACACCTATTTTTCGCGTACGCACCTGATCGAATGCCTGCGCACGCTGCAGGCGGAGTTTCCGACGGTTGCGATCAATCTGCGCATGACGACGATGCAGGGCGGCGAGCGTCTGGTTCTCCAGGGCACGTGCGCATTGGCGGTGACGATCACGGACGTGCCCGAACTGAGCCCGGGCACGATCGAACGGCATCATTTATTCGATGCACAAATGGTGACCGTATGTGGGCCAGCGCATCCGTTGGCCGCACTCGAGAAGCCGATCCCGCGCGAGGAATTCGGCCGGCACATCCAGCTCGTCGTCACCGACAATCAGCCCGATGCGGAAAAGACCCAGCAAGGGGTCGCCAGCGAACGCCAGTGGTGGGTGAATGACCTCGGCGCGAAGCATGACCTGCTCAAAGGGAGCCTGTGCTGGGGGCACATGCCGCGCTATATGGTCGACGCAGACCTCGCGAACGGAACGCTTGTCGAGCTGAAGCGGCGCGCATGGCACATGCGCCCCCTCACGTTCATGGTGTCGCAGCGGCGCGGGTACGCGTTTTCCGGATGCGAGACACGGCTGGTCGAACTCCTTGGCCAGTGTCCTTCGTAAAGGGTGCGAAGAGCGAAGTCGACGTGACGAGCGGCCGCTTTCGGGTATGGCGGCTGCACCCGGCGAATCAGGGGGAACCCACGCATTGCCGGATATATCCTGTCGGCGATGATACGTCGCGATCGGATTCGTTAGCCGTTACGGCATGCGCCGTGGATCGGAACCAGACGGATCGCTGGTCCCGGTTCGAGCGGCAGTTGCCGAGAGGTCCGACTGAACGCTTCGGTCGGCTACGGCCGAACGCGCCGGGCTGCATCCGGCCAGAAACCGCCCTTCGACTCCCGCGACTGGATGGACGGCAATGTCGCGGAAGCAATGAGTGAAAAGATCGTTCGATGGTGGTGCGATCAGACATTCACCACCCTCGCCGCCGTCACCGTCACTTCGACAAGCCAGCCGGGCTCGACAAGGCCCACTACCTGGGCACGAGTCCGGGTGGGCAGGTTCGGTTGCGCCGCAGAGCCGAAATAGTCGGAATAGACGTTCGAAAAGACGTTGTAGTCTGGCGCACCGTTCGTCGCGGGCTTTGCAACAAAAAGAGCAAGAACGGCAGTCACATCGCCCAATGCATACCCTTTGGCTTCGAGGGTCCGCTGAATCTGCTCGAACACGCTTTTCGTTTGCGTTTGCAAATCTCCGAAATAGCTTACCGTGTGTGGTGCTGCGTCGAGATTCGACGGCAGTGCACCTACCCCACTCAACGTGATGGTTCTTGCGCTTGCAGGGACTTCAATTGCTTCCGAAAATTCGCGTGCCCACGATGCGTCGAGGTGCGCGGGGGAAGGGTGTCGCACAATAGTGTCGTTCATCAGCTGCTCCAGAGGTGAGTTGGCCGCCTGCCGCGTCAGGCCAGCCCCGAGCTGGCCACGCTCGTGGCCCGCTTCATGCTGATCGACAAGCGTTCGTCGCAGGCCGAATACATCATTCCGGATTACCTCGCACACGCCGATCCATTGATCGCGCGATTCGAGCGCTGGGCCCGCGAGCATCTTTCCCTCGGTTTCTCGCTTCAGACGGCGGCAGCTGCACTTGCCGTCGGACCGCGCACGTTGCAGCGCCGTACCGAGGCGGTACTCGGGAAGTCGCCCTTGGCGTTCTTCCAGGATCTCCGCATCGAACGGGCGCAGAACCTCGTGTCGATGGGGTACGACCTGGAGACGATCGCGAGCGAGGTGGGCTACGCGGATTCGGCGACGTTGCGGGCCTTGTTGCGTCGCAGGCTCGGCCGAGGCGTGCGGGAATTGCGTGCCGACAACCGGTAGCGAATCGGTCGCGTCCCCGGTACGGATCGGCATGGCTTCGCCAACGGCGAGAGCGTCGGCCTCGAAGAGGACCGTCGCTGCGAATGCCGAAGCAAGGTTCGGTGGGCTCCGCCGCAACGGCACTAGCGCGCGCCGACGCCCCCGTGAATACCCGCCAGTTCGATCATGAAATCCAGGAACGCGCGGGTCTTGGCCGGCACGTGATGCCGGGACGGGTAGTACGCGTATAACGGATACCGCTCGTCGGCCCATTCGGGAAAGAGATTGATCAACCGGCCGTCGGCGATCAGCGGCTCGGCGCCGAGCAGCAGCATCTGCGCAATACCGGAACCGGCGAGGCATGCGTTGAGCAGCGCGCCCGGATCGTTGACCGTGAGGCGTCCCTGGGTGTCGACCACGATGCGTTTGCGCCGGCGATGGAATTCCCACGCGAACGGCCTGCCTGTCTCCGGATTGCGGAATTCAAGGCAGCGATGGTTGCGGCTTTCGAGGTCCTCGGGTTTTGCCGGCCGTCCTCGGCGCGCGATGTACGAGGGCGCCGCGACCGTCACGACGCCGGTATCGAGCAGCTTTCTCGCGATCAGGCTGGATGCGCGCGGCTCGCCGAATCGCACGGCGAGGTCGAAACCGTCCATGACGAGGTCGCCCAGGCTGTCTCGCGCGATGAGCTCGATTTCGAGCTCGGGATGCGCGTCCATGAACGCATCGAGCCGTGGCCCGAGAATGGCCCGGTAGACGACCGGATCCAGGTTGATTCGCAGCTTGCCGCGCACCGCGGAGGCGCCGCCCGCGGCCGCCGCCGCGGCTTCCTCCAGCCCGGCGAGATGCGGCATGACCTGCTCGTAAAAGCGGCGACCCTCTTCCGTCAGCGACACCGATCGCGTCGTTCGGTTGAAAAGCCGGATGTTCAGCTTTCTTTCCAGCCGCGCAATCGCCCGACTGACACCCGGCGGCGTCATGCCGATGACGTCGGCGGCAGCCGAGAACGTCCCGGCATCGACCACGGCGGCGAACACGCTGATGCTGCCGGACAGTTTCTCGCTACTGGATCTCATGGTGGTTCGAGTGAATACGGGTGGCGGATCGCGCGCGACCCACTGAAGGCCGACACGCCGACGCCGCATAGCGTAGCCACGCCGGGCGTCGGTGTCGATCATGCCGAATTGGTGACGCGTTGTCACTTATCTGATGCCATCCATGTCGTTTTGTTTTGGTCGGCGTTTGTCCAGAATGCGATCCACGTATTCACACATGGAGAACGAGCAATGTATGCAATCACAGGAATTACCGGTCAGGTCGGCGGCGCACTGGCCCGCGAGTTGCTGGCCTCGGGTCGGTCGGTGCGCGCGGTCGTCCGCGACACGACGCGTGCAGGGGCATGGGCGGAGCGCGGGTGCGAGATGGCGACCGCCTTCATGGAAGACCCTGCGTCGCTCGCCGCCGCGTTCGCCGGCGCGACGGGCGTGTTCATCCTGCCGCCTTCGGAGTTCGATCCGGAACCCGGCTTTCCCGAAGCGCGGAAGGTGATCGAGGCCGTGTCCGCGGCACTGCTGAAGGCGCGCCCCGAAAGAGTCGTTTGCCTGTCGACGATCGGCGCGCAGGCCGACGAGTCCAATCTGCTCACGCAACGCACGCTGATGGAGCACGCGCTGCGCGAGATGCCGATGCCGGTGACGTTCCTGCGTCCCGGCTGGTTCATGGAGAACGCCGCGTGGGATGTCGCGTCCGCGCGCGACGAGGGCGTCGTCGCCAGTTATCTGCAGCCGCTCGACAAGCCCGTGCCGATGGTCGCCACCGCGGACGTGGGCCGCGTGGCGGCGGGACTGCTCCAGCAGACGTGGCGCGGCGTGCGTGTCGTCGAGCTCGAGGGCCCGCAACGGGTGAGCCCCAACGATCTCGCGCAGGCCTTCGCTCGCGTGTTGGGCCGGGACGTGCGTGCGGAAGCCGTCGACAGGCGAACGTGGGAAGCGCTGTTTCTCGCGCAGGGCATGAAGCATCCGCTTCCTCGTATGCGCATGCTGGACGGCTTCAACGAAGGCTGGATCGATTTCGAAAGAGGTCCTGACGAAATCTTGCGCGGCCATGTCGCGCTGGACACGGTTCTGGGCGAACTGGTGTCGCGTACGGCCTGATTGAAGTCGGTGGGCGGCGCGTGGCGCGCTTGCACGACTCGCTCGTCACCGCCCCCGCGCAGATGATGGGTGCCGGAGAAAGCCCACGGCCGCGACAGCCGAATCGCGATGTGCGGGACCGGCTCTTTACGCGCGAACCTTCCCGTTTTTCGCGAGGCGCGCGGCGAGTATGGACAGCGCGTCATACGCGTCGCGCGCAGCAGGATCCCACGCGCCGATTGCGCGAACGTGGGCGTTCACGACCTCCGTATCGCCTCGCGCGGCCGGGCCCGTGAGCGCGTCGCGCGGGCCGAGCGCGAGCAGGTTGTCGGTGGCGTTGCGCATGAGCGTGCGCAGCATGTCCTGCATCAGCGCTTCGGGCAGCCCCGCGCTGCGCCATAGTTCGCTCGACAGCGACGCGAGCACGGGCAGAAAGTTGGACGCGACCACCGCAGCACCGTGGTAGAGCGTCTTCCGTTCGATCAGGATTTCGAAGCAACGTGCACCGATGGCCGCGAGCGTCTCGCCCCACACGCGACAGGCTTGCGGGTCTCCCTCGATTCCGACCGGCGTGCCTTCGAACTGGAACACGGCCGTTCCGGGGTCTGCAAAACTCAGCACCGGATGCGCACTGGCCGCGGACCAGCCGATCGCGCGCAACGGCGCCAGCGCTTCCGCGCCCAACGCGCCACTGCAGTGCACGACGATCGCTCGGGCATCGCGCTCGAAGCGGCGTGCGAGCTGATCCGCGACTTCGCTGATTCGGGTGTCCGGTACCGACAGCAGCCAGATGTCGGCAGGCTCGACCCGATCGAGATCATCGACCGGTCGGCCGGCGCCGATGAATTCCACGGCGGTGCGCGCGCACGCGATGTCGCGGTCGTAGATTTGCCCCACGTCGACCACACGGTTCGCGACGATCAGGTTGCCGAGCGTCTTGCCGACCCGGCCGGCGCCCACGATGGTCAGTCGAGACATGGCGATTCTCCGGCGACGGCCCGAACGGCCGTCGCATCGTTGTGGCGATCAATCGTGCCTGATCGCGATGGTCTTCAGCGCGGTAAAGCCGAGCAATGCCTCGAAGCCTTTCTCGCGGCCGTATCCGCTTGCCTTCACGCCGCCGAACGGCAGTTCCACGCCGCCGCCGGCGCCGTAGTTGTTGATGAAGACCTGTCCGGCCTGCAGCTTGCGCGCGAGCCGCAGCGCGCGGGCGCCGTCGCGGGTCCAGACACCCGCGACGAGGCCGTACTGCGTGCCGTTCGCGAGTGCGACCGCCGCGTCTTCGTCGTCGAACGGCATGGCCGCGAGCACGGGCCCGAACACCTCTTCCTGCGCGAGTTCGCTGTCGGGCGGCACGTCGCGGAACAGGACCGCTTCCTGGTAGTAGCCTGTGCCCGATGCGCCGGCCGCGATGGTGCCGCGCGCCGCCACGCGAATGCCGTCGGCCTGCGCGCGTTCGACGATGGCGCGGACCCGTGCATGCTGCTTGGCGTTGACGAGCGGCCCCATCTCCAGATTCATCGACGGCGGCCCCGAACGCAGCCGCGCAAATTGCTGGGCGAGACGATCGAGCACGCGCTCGTAGACGGTGCGCTGGACGAGCAGGCGGCTGCCGGCCGAGCAGGTCTGCCCCGCGTTCTGCACGATCGCGTTGACGATGACGGGCAGCGCCTGGTCGAGATCGGCATCGTCGAACAGCAATTGCGGCGACTTGCCGCCCAGCTCGAGCACCGCCGGGCAGTGACGCTCGGCCGCCGCGCGGCCGACCAGCGCGCCCGTTCCGGTCGATCCGGTAAACGAGATGTGACGAATGCCGGGATGCGCCGAGAGGGCCGTGCCGGCTTCGCCGCCCAAGCCCGTGACCACGTTGACCGTGCCGGCCGGAAAGCCGACCTCGGCCGCGATCTCGGCGAGCCGCAGAATGGACAGGCTCGCATCCTCCGCGGGCTTGACCACGCACGCATTGCCGGCGGCGAGCGACGCGCCGACCGAGCGGCCGTAGATCTGCATCGGGTAATTCCACGGAATGATGTGGCCGGTCACGCCGATCGGTTCGCGCACCGTCAATACCGTGAACCCGGCGGTGTAGGGCAGCGTGTCGCCGTGCAGCTTGTCGACGCATCCGGCGTAGTACTGGAGGTAGCGCGCGAGCACCGCTGCGTCGGTACGCGCGGTGTTCAGCGCCTTGCCCGTGTCGCGCGCTTCGAGCTGCGCGAGTTCGTCCGCATGCTGCGTGACGGCCGCGGCGTACGCGAACAGCAAGTTGCTGCGCTCGACCGGCGACAGCTTCGCCCACGGGCCGTCGAGCGTGTCGCCCATCGCGCGCCGGGCCGCGGAAACGGCGTGCTGCACGTCGGTCGCATCGCCGCACGCGATCGTCGCGAACGGTTCGCCGGTGCTCGGGTCGACGACGTCGATCCGCGCGCCGGTATGCGGCGCGACGCGGGCGTTGTCGATGTAGTGATCAAATTGCATGGGTCATTCCTCGATCGATGCGGGATTCGCGATGGTGTGCGCAATCGCTGCGCCCAGTTCTTCGGTGCTGGCCGTGCCGCCCATGTCGCGGGTGCGCGGGCCCGCGACCAGAACGGACTCGATGGCCGCGACGATTTCGGCGGCCGCGGCTTCGTAGCGCGATTCGCCGCGACCGAGGTGCTGAAGCAGCAACGCGGCCGACCAGATCTGGCCGATCGGGTTCGCGATGCCGCGGCCCGCGATATCGGGTGCCGAGCCGTGCACCGGCTCGAACAGCGACGGGAAGCGCCGCTCCGGGTTCAGGTTCGCCGACGGCGCGATGCCGATCGTGCCGGTGCACGCGGGGCCGAGGTCGGACAGGATGTCGCCGAACAGGTTCGACGCGACGACGACATCGAAGCGATCCGGATTCTGGACGAAGTGCGCGCACAGTATGTCGATGTGATATTTGCGCGTTTCGATGTCCGGGAACGCTCGGGCGATCTCCGCGACGCGCTCGTCCCAGAACGGCATGGTGATCGAGATGCCGTTGGATTTCGTCGCCGCCGTCAGTTGCTTGCGCGGGCGCGAGCGGGCGAGTTCGAATGCGAACCTGAGCACGCGGTCGACGCCGACGCGCGAGAAAACCGACTGCTGCACGGCGATTTCGCGGTCGGTCCCGCTAAACATCCGGCCGCCCACCGACGAATACTCGCCTTCCGTGTTCTCGCGCACGACGATGAAGTCGATGTCGCCCGGCAGGCGTCCGGCGAGCGGCGCGGGCACGCCCGGCATCAGGCGGACCGGGCGCAGGTTCACGTATTGATCGAACTCGCGCCGGATCTTGATCAGCGATTCCCACACGGCGACGTGGTCCGGCACGATATCGGGCGCGCCGACGGCTCCGAAGAAAATGGCGTCGTGCGCACCGATCTGCCGCGCCCAGTCGGCCGGCATCATCGTGCCGTGGCGAACGTAGTGATCGGTACACCAGTCGCCGAATTCGTCGAACGCCAGCGGAATGTCGAAGCGGTCCGCGGCTGCGCGCAGCACGCGCAGGCCTTCGGGCATCACTTCCTTGCCGATGCCGTCGCCGGCGATGACCGCGATGCGGTGCGGGTTCTTCATATCGAGGGAAGCCTCCATGACGACGAAGCTGGCGTCCCGCACGGGGAGAGGCAGACACGGGGAGGGTGCGCGAGCCGATCCGCATCGAACTGCTGCGCGGCGGCCTTCGATACGCGACGCTGCATCCGATCACCTCGGATCGCGTCGGCATGTCTCCCGTGTCTCTTCCGTTGCGGTAACCGGCGGACAATTGAATCTGTCCGTCGAATCTACTGCGTCGCAGGCGCCGGAAGGAAGTGCGGATCCGTGAACGGGACCTTCGAAAATCTGCAACACGCCGGCGCGCGCGGACGCGCGGCGGTGCAGTCAGTCGTTCGATTGCCCGGCTTCACCGGAACCGGAGACGAGCGAAGGCGGCGCGAACGATGCGAGGAACTCGAACAGCTTGCGCGTCGGCAGCGGCACGGCACCCGCGCGAATGCCGACCGACATGACGCGGTTGGCCCACGGATCGTTGAGGCGAATGAAGCGCAGGCGCATCGGTTCGCGAAACAGCGCGACCGCGCGCTCGGGCAGGATGCCGATGCCTTGCCCCGCGGCGATCAGCCGGCACATGGCTTCGAAGCTCTGCACCTGCACGCGGAAGCGGACCGACTTGCCGAGCAGCGCCGCTTCCCTGACGAGTGAACGCGTGAGTTCCGAGCGGTCGTCGAGCGCGACCAGATCGTGGTCGAGCAACGCGCTGAAGTCGATCGAATCGCCGGTGAGCGGGTAGTCGTCGGGGACGACCACGCTGGCCCGGTCCATGCAGTAAGGGGCGAGGTGGATGCCCTCGGGCGCGGTGCGCGACGTGACGATGCCGACGTCCGCGCGGCCTTCGCGCAGCGCCTGCAGGATGTCGGAACTTCTCAGCTCGCTGATCTGCAGCTTGATGTCGCGATAGCGTTGCGAAAACGTGCGCAACTGATCGGGAA
Source organism: Burkholderia sp. BCC0044 (assembly GCF_902832955.1). NCBI lineage: Bacteria > Pseudomonadati > Pseudomonadota > Betaproteobacteria > Burkholderiales > Burkholderiaceae > Burkholderia > Burkholderia sp. BCC0044. Next base: position 356,055 of record NZ_CADFDO010000004.1, read on the forward strand.
GATCCTGGCTGATCGCCGAGATGTTCGCGAACACGCGGACGCGGCCGACTGCGCCTTTCGTATAGTCGGACAGTTCGCTGTAGATCGCGTCGGTGCGCAGCAGCAGGTCGGTCGCGTGGCGCAACAGCGCTTCGCCGGCGGGCGTGAGTTCGACGCCGGCCACCGTGCGGTTCAGCAGCACCACGCGAAAGTGATGCTCGAGCAGCGCGATCCGGCGGCTTGCGGTGGAAAGCGACATGTGGGACTGTTGCGCGGCGCGCGACAGGCTGCCCAGCTCGGCTGCACGGACGAACAGGGCGAGGGACGTGAGATCGAACAAGCGCAGGCTCCGATTGAAACTGCGGCAAGTATGTCATCCATCGCTGCACGCGATGGTGTCGGGCGAAGTGGTGCTAACCCTGACTGGCCGCGAATGGTGCGCCGCACACCGCGCGGCCGCCGTCACGCCGCGATGGCCCGTGTCGTGCGCGCGATCGGCGGCCGGAATCCGTTTTCCGTGGCTTGTGCATTGCACCGTACGAGGGCTGCCCGCGCGTGCGTTCGAGATATTCGAAGTGCCGCTTGAAGGATTTCGCATATCGGGTGGGCGGGGCAGCCGGTAGATTCGACCCGTCCCCTGTCGCACACACCTATCTCGACAGCGACTGCACGCGTGACGACGCAAGCACGCACGCGGGGCCATCCATGAACTTTCGGAGACAAACGTGGAAATCGACGCGACCTGCAACCCGGGCGACCTCGCCGCCCCGGCATCGGCGCACGACCTCGCGCAGGAGGACCGGATCTTTCGTCGGCTCGCCGTGCAGATCCTCCCCATCCTGATGTTCGCGTACGTCACGTCGTACATCGATCGCGTGAACGTCAGCTTCGCCAAACTGCAGATGAGCCAGCACCTGGGCTTTTCCGATGCGGTGTTCGGCTTCGGTGCAGGGATCTTCTTTCTCGGTTACGTGATCTTCGAGGTGCCGAGCAACATGCTGCTGGTGCGCGTCGGGCCGCGCCGCTGGATCACGCGGATCGTCGTGTCGTGGGGCGTCGTGTCGGGATTGACCGCGTTCGTGTCCACGCCGATGCAGTTCTACGTGATGCGTTTTCTGCTCGGCGTCGCCGAGGCCGGCTTCATCCCGGCCATCGTGCTCTACATGGCCCGTTCGTTCCCGGGGCGGCGGCGCGCGCGGATCCTGTCGATGTTTTACGCGGCGCTCGCGCTGGCCGGGTTGATCGGATCGCCGTTGACCGGTTTCATCCTTCAGTATTTCGACGGGGCGATGCAGATACCGGGCTGGAAATGGATCTTCATCCTCGAGTCGCTGCCGGCGTTCCTGGCTGCGCTGTATGTATGGAAGGGCCTCGACGACGACGTCACGCGCAGTGAACGCTTCTCGCCCGCGGAGCGCGCCATCCTCGCCCGCGTGCTGGCGGAAGATCGTGCGACGACCGAGTCGGTTCATCACCGCGGCCTGTTCTCCAACTGGCTCGTATGGGCGTTCTGCGTGATCTACTTTCTCGACGTGTTCGCGATTTACGGCTATACATTCTGGGCGCCGACGATGATCAAGCAGATGGGCATCGGCAGCGATTTCGTCATCGGCTTGCTCGCCGCGCTGCCGAATGCGGTGGCCGTGGTCGTGATGGTCCTGTTCGGACGCAGCGCGGATCGGCGCGGCAGGCAGCGGCTGCACGTCGCCGCGCTTTTGCTGATGGGCGCGACCGGGCTCGGGCTGTCGGTCGTCTGGCACGATCAGCTGTGGCTCGGCATGTTCGCCCTCTGCATCGCGAACGCGGGGCTCATCTCGTTTCCGCCGCTGTTCTGGAGCATGCCGACCGCGGCGCTCGGCACCGCGTCGGTATCGATGGGCATCGCGGTGATCAGCTCGTTCGGGAACCTCGGCGGCTTCTTCGGGCCCTATGCGGTCGGCTACCTGAAGCAGATGTCGGGTAGTCTCGCCGCGCCGCTGTTCGTGATGGTCGGGTGCCTGTTGCTGGGCTTCGTCCTCACGATGCTGCTGCCGGCGCGGCGGGTCGAGCGGTAACGGCAATCCATTTCGCCGCGGCGCTGCGCCGCGTCGCCATCTTTTGACAGGAATGACATGAAACAGCAGATTGGCCTGATCGGCGTAGGTTTGATGGGGCATGGTATTGCGCGCAACGTGCTGAAGCACGGTTATCCGCTCACGGTCGTCGAGCATCCGGGCAACCAGCCGCTCGACGAACTGCTGCGCGGCGGCGTACGGACCGTGCGGACCGCGCGCGAACTGGCCGCGCAAGCGGACGTCATCATCCTCTGCGTGACGGGTTCGCCCGAAGTGGAAGCGGTGCTCACCGGTGAGGACGGCGTGTTGGCCGACTTGAAGGACAACGCGATCGTCGTCGATTGTTCGACCGCGGTTCCCGAATCGACCGTCAGAATGGCGCGGCTCGTCGAAGCGGCAGGCGGGCGCTTCGTCGATGCGCCGATGACGCGCGGCGCCAGGGAGGCGCACGAGGGCCGGCTGAACCTGCTGGTCGGTGCGGCACCCGGGTTGTTTGCCGAGATCAGGCCGGTGCTCGCATGCTTCGCGGAAAACATCACGCACGTCGGCGATGTCGGGGCCGGCCACAGCATGAAGCTGCTGCACAACTATGTTTCGCTCGGGACCATCGCGCTGCTGTCGGAAGCCGTCGCGTGCGCGAAACGCTCGGGCGTGGATGTCGCAGTACTCGCCGACGTGCTCGCCAACGGCGGGGGCGGCGGCGCCGCGCTGAACCGGATGCGTCCGTTCCTGGAGACCGGCGACACGTCCGCGCTGCCCTTCCATATGGCGAACGCGCTGAAGGACCTGTCGTACTACTCGGCGATGGCGGAAGGCGTCGACGCGGCTCATGGGATCGCGGCGGCTGTCACGGAGACGTATCGTGATGCCGTTGCGGGGGCGGGGGCGCATTGTCCGGTGTTGAAGTTGTCGGATGTGCTGGTGGTGGGGGGCGGGCGCGACGAAGGGACGTCGCGTTGAGGGGGCGGGCGGCCGTGCGCGGGTGGCGGGATCGATGCAGAGAGCGGCAGCGCGTCGTTGCGCCGTCGGCTACCGAAACCGACTGCTCCGTCACATAGCTGGAGGCCGAGTTGCACAGCCACGGTGCGAAGTCGTCGATCGAGCGGCGCCAGGCGGTGGGTGGTGGCTTCCGGCTGGAAAGAGTTTTTCGTGTTTTGTCACCCAGCGTTTGCTTGTCATCCCGAATCACCCGCTCGGACGCGCAATTGATAGCGCCGGGAGATGTGGCATCAACAAAGGGACGATCTCGATGGCCTCGAGAGCCGCATCGAGTACGGTACAGGCGAGCGAGCTTCGTTCTGAAAGCGCCCACCATTTCAGGGGGAGGCCGCGCATACCTGGAGTACTCAAGAAGTTGGCTGGAGAGCGTCGGCCGGTGGAGGAAAGGGGGCGGGACGTGCGCTGCGCAACGATCGCTTGGCGCGACGCTCAGTGAGGCGTGGCGTTGCGTCGACGTGGAAACCGTTCGCTCTATCGGTGCCTGTGAACAAGCGACATTGAGCGCATTGCTGGCAATCAATGAACAATCGTTAAGCGGTCTCGACGATTGAAGGTGCTCTGCTACGATGCCGACAAGTTTCGAGAGCGTGCTCATCGCTTATGCTCGCTTGGCGATGGGAAACCGAACCTCCCGAAGCCCGGAGGGCTGTCACGAGGGCCATAGTGGCGGCTCTCGCTTCATGACATTGGTCATCCTCATGGCTTGCGTATTTCAAGCACTATGATTGATTCGCTCCTGACTCGATAAATTCGAGATAAGCGTGCGCGACGCCCGGTTAGAATCGCCGCGTCTACCCATGAGCATGGTACCGATTGACAGATCGGCGTGACCATCTGAAAAGCGTATGGGCATCGAACCCGAGGATCTCCTGCCGCATTTCGAGCGCGAGTTGGGTCTGCTGCGCCGCTCGACGCGCGCATTCGCCGAGCTTTACCCCAAAATCGCGGCTCGTCTTGCGATGTCCGGTGAGCACTCGGATGACCCACATGTCGAACGGCTGCTGCAATCGTTCGCGTTGATGTGCGCTCGGCACGACATCCGACTCGAAGATGAGGTGCCGGAGTTTACTCACGCGTTGATCGACACAATCCACGGAGCGTTCCTGCGGCCGTTTCCATCTTGTGCGATGGCCCAATTCCGCGTGGATCGAGCCAGCAAGCAGACCGAGCCAAGGATAGTTCCACGCGGCACACAATTGGTGGCACCGAATTCGCGCCTGGTGTTCCGCACCGCCGCCGACGTCACGTTGGTGCCGTTGACCGTCTCCGGTGTACGTTACGCGACGTCAACCGTCGCGCCGATGCAAACGACACTGCCGTCCGACACCACGGGGATTTTGTCTTTCACCCTTGAGCTCACGGCACCGTCAGCCCAGTTCTCCATCGCTCCAGATATGCTCCGGCTGCATTTGGCGGGGGAGAGGGAGGTGGTGGCGGCGCTCGCCGACGGCGTGCTGATGCACGCCACGCGTGCCTTCGTCGAACTGGACGGCAACGGGCGCTGGCGTCGGGTGGACATGCCGCTGGTGGCCGCAGGTTTCCACGATGCCGACGCGCTGCTAGCACCGCCTCGCGACAACGCGATTGCTCCGTTTCATCTGTTGATGGAGTACGGCGCGTTTCCCGCTCGATTTGACAACCTCGATCTGAATTTGGCGCAGTTGAAACGGTTGGCGGTCGGCGCGCGCCGGATCACGGTGCATTTGGCCCTTGCCGGCATCCACCCTGACTCGCGTCGTGCTCAACGACTGATTGCAGCGTCGGCCGACAATCTCCGGCCATTTTGCACACCAGTAGTCAACTTGTTCTCGAACAATGCGGAGCCAATCGAAACGAAGGCCGGGCAAGCGTACTATGCGCTGAAACCGTTTTCACTCAAGACCGCAGCTGCGAGCGAGATCTGGTCAGTTGATCAGGTCCGTATAACGACGGCCCAGGGTGCCGCGCTTCTGCCGCCCTTCGAATCTTTGCAGCACGCGCTTGGCGCCGCGCCAGGCCTGTATTGGGTTGTTTTGCGCGACGAAGCCCGGCGCGCGCCGAAGCCGTCTTCCGAGCCCGCCAAGGCGGGACAGGAAGCGCTGCGCGGACAAGCAACTGGAGCGCGCGCAGACGGGTTGCGTGGCTTGGAGCTCGCGCTTGTGAATGCTCGCGGCGAGCCCGTTGATCCGTCCGCGCAGCGCCAACTCGACATCGTGCTGTCTTGCACGAATGGCAACCTGGCGGACATGCGCGAGAGCCAGTTGGCCGTGCGCGATGGGGAATCCGGTGACGAGATCGAGTTATTGGCTCAGCCCAGTGCAAGTCCCGCGCCGATTCTTCGCCGCGGCGAGCTGTGGGAACTGCTGTCGTGGCTGGTTCCGCAGGCAGCGCGGCTAAACGCCGAAGGCCTCGATGAGCTCAAGCGGCTGTGTGCCCGCTTCGGCATGTTTGCGCCCGACGCCGGCCGGCGATTCGACGCGCTCGTGTCCCTCTCGACTGAACGGGTGCGGCGCTGGATGCCGGGCAAGCCGGCTTCAGCGTTCGTCCAGGGATTGGAGGTCCGTCTCGTGATCGACGAGCTGCGTTTCGTCCAATTCAGTCTCGCCGGATTGGGGCGCGTGATGGATCGACTATTTTCCCCGTACGTTCCAGTCACCAGCTTCGTGCAAATCGTATTGGTCTCGGCAGAGACCGGCGCGGTATTGCGACGCGGTGAACCCTGCGTCGGCTCCCAGCCACTTGTTTGATTGGCGGGTGGAAAGGGGTATCAGCAGGGAAATTGCGAACGCATTTCAGGTATCTTTCGCTCGCGAACGTTTTGTCCTACAGTAGCGGGGCCTCAAGCTGGTGAGCCAATTGGGGACAGAACCTGAGACGAAAATAAAGGGAATTCAAATGAGTTTCGCCCCGAATGGCGGTATTCCGGCCGGTTCCGGCGGGAATCTGTTGGGCTCGCTGAGCGCGCTTGGCGGCCTTGGCGGCCCGGTCGCATCCACGGTGGCAGGCCAAATTGGCCCGCTCGCCGGCGTCGCAAGTCATATTGACACCGTGCAACGCGCGGTTCAGCTTGCTCAGACCGGCTTCTCGCTGATGAATAAAACGCCGGCCGCGATTGCGGACGCGCTCAACAATGCGGCCGGCGGCGCTGCTCGACTGACTCAGCTCAATCGATACGTGACCATCGACTCGCCGCTCGGTCCGGACGTGTTGCTGGTCAGCACCGCGGTTATCGACGAACACGTCAATCGGTTGCCGGAGATTCACCTCGATTTGCTGTCACATCAGCATGATCTGGCGCCTGATCAGCTGATCGGGCAACCGATCAAGATTCGATTCGACCAGAGCGCGCGGCAGTCCACGCTTGAGCGCATCGTCTCGTCAGGCGGGGCCGACAGCATCCGTTACTTCGACGGCTACGTCACGTCGTTCGACCGGGCGAGTAACCCGGGCAAGGTGACGCAATATCAAATGACGGTGGCGCCGTGGTTCTGGTTTTTGACGCGCTCGACCGACTGCCGGATTTTCCAGAACAAGACCGCTCAGGACATCCTCACCGAGATTTTCCAGGATCACGGGTTCACCGATTTCGAATTCGACATCCGGACCGCACAGAAGCCGCTCGAATATATCGTGATGTACCAGGAGTCCTATTACAACTTCTGTGCGCGTCTGATGGAGCAGGAAGGTCTGATTTGGACGCACCGCTACGAGAAGGAAAAGCACTTCCTTGTCATCGGCGATACGAATTTCGTTTTCCGCCCGATCAACGGCCTGGCCAATTTGCCGTATGCCGCCACCGCAGCGAGTGAAGACAACGGGATCGACCAGTTGCATGAAGGCCGGCGTTTCGGCGTCGGCAAGATCGCTTTTCGCGACTTCAATCACCAGAACCCGTCGTCGCCGCTGATGCTGGCGCAGGCCGAGCCGGAGAATCTCCGGCATGCGGGGCTCGAGACAACGGAGCGTTTCGAACATCAGTCGTTGTTCGACCACGGCGATGACGGCGACCGTTACGCACGCATCGCGATGCAAGCGGAAGAAGCGAGCGCGCATCGGTATACGGGCAGCGGCTATGCGTGGCGGATGACCGCTGCAGGCAGCGTGACGGTGACCAACCATCCAGTCATGGCCAACAATCAGGAATACGCCATCCTGCACGTTCGTCATGAGGCCGTGAACGATTACACGGAACACAACGCCAAACTGCCGTACCGCAATACATTTTCTCTGCTCCCGAAGAAGTTTCCGTATCGTTCGCCCAGAAATACCCCGAAGCCCGTCATTCACGGCACGCAGTCGGCAATCGTGGTCGGCCCAAAGGGCGAAGAAATTCACACGAACGGCAGTGCCGTCAAGGTCCACTTTTTGTGGGATCGCCGCGGCAAGTTGGACGGCTCGGATTCGATGTGGATTCGCGTGTCCCAACCGTGGGCGGGCGACGGGTGGGGTGCGGCCGCCATTCCACGGATCAAACAAGAGGTCCTGGTAGCGTTTAACCAGGGGGATCCCGACAATCCGGTCATCGTAGGCCGCGTCTACAACGGTGAGCAGGGCAATCCTTATCACGGCGCCGCAGGACAAACGATGGGGATCAAGAGCCAGACTCACAAGGGCGCAGGCTCGAACGAGTTGCGGTTCTCCGACGTGAACGGTGCGCAAGAAGTCTTTCTGCACGCGCAGAAGGACATGAACACGGTCATCAAGGATGCGGAGACGCATACGGTCGAGGCCGGCGCACGGACGATTTCACTGCTCAAGGGCAGCGAGACGAAGCAGATCGCGCAGGGCGGGTTGAAGGAAACCATCGCGCTGACGCGCGACACCACTGCAAACGTGATCAATACGAAGGCCATCGCCAGCAAGGCAGGGCCCGGCATGCAAAGCCATCAGGCGAGCGACGGCATCGAGCATCGTGTCGGCGATGGCGTCGTGACGATGACGCCGGACAGCATCAAGCTGACCTTCGGACCGTCAACGATCGTCATCAACGCGAACGGCATCTATCTCGACGGGCCGGTCATCCATCTGAATCGCGGCAGCGCGCAGTCCGCGGAACAGGCGCTCGCGCTCGAGTGGGCGGCGGAGCAGGCGACGATCGCGAAGGGGCTGGCGAGCCCCGACCCGGCGACGCGTGCGGCGGCGGCCAAACTGGCGAGTTCGCTGAAGGCGCAGCAACTGGCGAAACTCGCGGATCACGTGTATCACCCGAACGATCCGCCGCCGACCGGATGGAAGATGGCGACCAACGATCCGGAAGCATTGAAGGCGTTCGGGCTCAAGCCGAGCGACTTCGAGAAGAGCGGCAGCAACTTCGGGTCGCAGATGTACGTCCCGGATCCGAATGTCTTCGGCGACAGCATGAAGCCGACGGTCGCGTTCAAGGGGACCCAGCAGCTCTTCGGCGAAGACATGAGCAACAACATGGCGCAAGGGCTCGGCGCCGATGCGCCGTATTACCGCAATGCGGTCACGATCGGCAAGAACATCGAGACCACGGGCGCGTCGGCCGGCGTCGATTTCACCGGGCATTCGCTCGGCGGCGGGCTGGCATCCGCCGCAGCCGAGGCCAGCGGCGGTTCTGCTGTGACCTTCAATGCTGCCGGCCTCAGTCCCGAGACCGTCGCGCAATACGGCGGGACCGCCCAGGCGGCCAACATCACCGCCTATCGCGTCGACGGCGATATCCTGACCGGCCTGCAGGAAGGCCGACTCGGGCCGATCAGCGATGGTACGGCGGCGCTGATGCCCAAGGCGGTTGGCAGCCCCGTCACGCTCGATGGTGAAAGCGTGACCACGGTCGGCCGTCACCTGATGGGTGACGTGACGAACGGGATCAACCAGCAGGTCGCGAAGGATCAGCTCGACCTGGTCTCCCAACTGAATTCATCTCACTGATGCGATACAAGAAAGCGATAACCGCCGGCGCGATTGCCGCACTCGTTGGAGTGTCCTCGCCACTGTGGTGGCCCACTCAAGCCCAAGGGACGAACATGACCGGCTTCAAACGTTACGCACCGGAAGACTTCTTTTCGGGGCAGCAACTCACGTTGGCTCAGGCCATTCATGACGGCGATCTCAGTCGCGTTCAGCAGCTCGCGCCGAAGACGGATCTGAATGCACCGGGCGCGAAGAATACGACGCTGCTGTCGTATGCAGTGCAGGAAATCGTCCCGGTCAAGAACGACGCGTCCAGTCCGCGCTACCAGATCATTTCGGTGCTCGTGAAGAACGGCGCGGATCCCAAGGCGCCGGTCGGTGCCAGCGGCGGATCGGTCGTCGATGTCGCATTGCGGGCCGATACGCCCAACCTCCTGCGCGTGTTGTTGAACAGTGGGCTCGATCCCAACTGGCAATACAACGGCGACACGCCGATGATTTTTGCAGTTGCAGAGAACCGGCTGCTGCCCCAGCTGAAGCTGCTGGTTGAGCACAAGGCGAACGTGAATGCTCGCGATTCGCTTGGAAAGACGGCACTCTTCGAGGCGACGATGATTCAGCAGTGGGACGTCGTCGACTACCTCCTCTCGCACGGCGCGGATCCGAAGATTGCCAGCCAGCTCGGCGTGTCGTATGGGTGGGTGCTGCAGAACGAGTTGAAGAACCATACGGCCGCGGACTCGCCGGCGCGTACGCGTATCGAAGAGGTTCGTCGCAAGATCGTCACGGCCGGCGCGCCGTGGCCGCCGCTCGATCCGAAGGCGCAACGCGCAGCGATGCGCGCGCGCGGCGAGAAGGTCGTGACGCCGGCCGGCCAGACGGATTGAACGCACGCGTGACGGTTGAAGCGTCGTGCAATGGATTCGGGAAATGATGACCGTTTTTGATTCGACGCCGCGTGTCAGGCGAGAGGCGGTCCTCGGCGTATCCGGGGCGCTGTACCTCCTCTCGCTGCCGATGCCGGCGATGCATTTCGAAAATGAAGCGTCGCTCAGCGGGCTGTCGGTTCTCGCCCAAGGGTGGTGGGGACTGTTCATGCTCAATCCAGCATGGCTCGCCAATCCGCTCTACGCGATTGCGGCCGTCCAGCTCGCCCGGAACCGATATACCCGCGCGAGCCAGTTTTCGGCCGCAGCGCTCGTGTGCGCGCTCTGTTCATTGCTCACGACGAAGTGGTACTTCAACGAAACAGACGCGACGCCGATATCCGGCTACGGCATTGCGTTTTATGCGTGGCTCGTCGCGCATGTCGTATTGCTCGCGGGCAGCTTGCGCTTGCGCCGGGAAAGCGTCGTCGCGCTGCAAGGAAAATGAGTGGCAGCGCGAGTGGCCGCTGATTTCCACGCATTCCAACAACTACACATCACGAGAGAACCAGCATGACGGATTCCGAAAACCGTATCCGGATTCACGAAGGCAGCATCGTTCTGCCGAACGGTTTCGAGGATCGCACGACCAACCTGTTCGTGCCGGCCGATACGGCCGCACAGCCGAACCTCAGTGTCGCACGCGACTGGCTCAAGGACGGAGAGACCCTTGCGCCGTATATCGATCGTCAGATCGCGCTGCTCAAATCGCGATTGCAGGGACACCGGGTGCTTTCGCGTCAGGCTGAACGGCTTGGGCCTGAAACTGATGGCATGCCGGGGGAGCGCATCGACGCTGCCTATCGGAACGGTCCAAAGACCGTTTTTCAACGGCAAGGCGCATTCATCGTTGCCCCGGGACGCGTGCTGATCTTTACCGCGTCGAGCGCGAAGAGCTTCGGCGAAACACTCGACGCATTGTGGCGCAACTGGCTCGACGGCTACCGTCCGGCAGAACAAGAGTCGGCATAACAACAGCAAAGGACAATCATCGTGTACGAAGCCGCACGAGTCACTGATCCGATCGATCACACCAGCGCACTTGCGGGCTTTCTGGTCGGAGCCGTGCTGGGCATCGCCCTGATCGCCGCAGTGGCGTTCGCCACGTTCACATGCGGATTCGGCGTGGCGTTGCTGGCCGGCATGATGGCCGGTATCGGAGCGCAGGCTCTCCTGTCAATAGGGGAGTCGATCGGGAAGATGTTCAGCTCGCAATCCGGCAACATCATTACAGGTTCGCCGGACGTCTACGTCAACTCTCTCTCGGCGGCGTATGCGACGCTGAGCGGAGTGGCTTGCAGCAAGCACAATCCCATTCCGCTTGTCGCGCAAGGATCGACGAACATCTTCATCAACGGGCGGCCAGCGGCGCGGAAGGACGACAAGATTACCTGCGGCGCGACGATCGGTGACGGTTCGCACGATACGTTCTTTCACGGCGGCACGCAGACATACCTGCCGGTCGACGATGAGGTGCCGCCGTGGCTGCGAACAGCGACGGAATGGGCGTTCGTGCTGGCGGGGCTGGTCGGCGGCTTGGGTGGGTTGTTGAAGCAGGCTGGCGGGCTGTCGCGCGCGGTCCTACCGTGTGCGGCGAAGTTCATCGGCGGGTACGTGCTCGGTGAAGCGTTCGGGCGGTACGTTGCCGGACCAGCGATCAACAAGGCGCTCGGCGGGATGTTCGGCAACCCGGTCGACGTCACGACCGGAAGAAAGATCCTGTTGGCCGAATCGGAAACGGACTTCGTGATTCCGAGCCCGATGCCGGTCGCGATCAAGCGGTTCTATTCGAGCAGTATCGACTATGCGGGGACGCTCGGGCGCGGCTGGGTGGCGCCGTGGGAACTTCGTCTCCATGCTCGCGACGGGCGACTCTGGTACACCGACGCGCAAGGGCGCGAGAGCGGATTTCCGTTGCTGCGTGCCGGGCAAGCCGCCTTCAGCGAAGCGGAGCAACGGTATCTGACCTGTACGCCCGACGGCCGCTACATCCTGCATGACATCGGTGAGACGTATTACGACTTCGGCCGATACGATCCAGACTCCGGCCGCATCGCATGGGTGCGCCGCATCGAGGATCAGGCTGGGCAGTGGTGCCAGTTCGAGCGCGATAGCCGCGGCCGCGTCACCGAGATTCTGACGTGCGGCGGATTGAATGCCGTTCTCGATTACGAGCAGGAACACGGGCGGCTTGGCGCGGTCACGCTCGTTCATGGCGATGAGCGTCGACTGGCCGTCGCTTACGGATACGATCAGAACGGCCAGTTGGCGTCGGTGACGGATGCAAATGGCGCGGTCGTGCGCCAGTTCGCATATGCCAACGGCCTGATGGCGAGTCATGTGAACGCACTGGGTTTCACGTCGAGTTACGTGTGGTCGACGATCGAAGGGCAGCCGAGGGTTGTGGCGACGCGTACCAGCGAGGGTGAGGACGCGACGCTCGAATACGACATCGAAGGCCGTCAAACCCGGGTTCGGCACGCCGATGGCCGAACCGCGCACTGGCGCTTCGATGCACAGTTTCAGATTGTCGAGTACACCGACTTCGACGGCGGACTCTACCGCATCAAGTACAACGACGCCGGTATGCCGGTGATGCTGATGCTGCCGGGTGAGCGCACGGCCGAGTTCGAGTACGACGACGCAGGCAGGATCGTCGCCGAGACCGATCCGCTTGGACGCACGACGCGAACCCGCTATGACGGCAACAGTATGCGGCCCGTTGAGGTCGTCGGGCCGGACGGAGGGGCTTGGCGCGCAGAATACGATCCGCAAGGCCGGTTGCTGTCGAGCCAGGACCCGCTTGGTCGCGAGAATCGCTACGAGTATCCGACGGGATTGGCCGCGTTGCCGATCGCGCATATCGACGCGCGTGGCGGACGCAAGATGCTTGAGTGGAATCGTCTCGGGGAATTGGTTGCCTATACGGACTGCTCCGGTAAAACCACACGCAGCAGTTTCGATGCGTTTGGACTGCCGCTTGCACGGGAGAATGCTCTGGGGCAGCGCGTCGCATATGACGTACGTCCGACTGGCGAGCCACGTCGCATCACGTATCCCGACGGCAGCACGGAGACTTTCGAATACGACGCGGCCGGGCTTGTCGTGCGGCATGTCGGCCTCGGAGGACGGATACAGCAGTCGCTGCGCAATGCACGCGGTCAACTTGTCGAAGCGATCGATCCTGCCGGACGACGGACCCGCTATCACTATGACGCAGCGGGGCGCCTGCGCGAACTCCAGCAGGACCACGCACGCTATGCGTTCACGTACAGCGCCGGCGGCCGCCTGTTGACCGAAACGAGGCCGGACGGTGTCCAGCGGCGATTCGAGTATGGCGAAGGCGGTGAATTGCTGGCTCTGGATATCGTGGGTTCGCCGGACCGTCACGCGACGGCGGATCGTCCGATCCGTACGATCCGATTCGAACGCGACCGGATGGGTAACCTGAAGATCCAACATACGCCGACCGATGTTACACGCTACGAACGTAACAAGAATGACCAACTGGTGAGGATCGAGCGTACACCGACGTCCGCGGGTATCGCACTCGGTATCACGCCGGACGTGGTGCGTTTCGAATACGACAAGGTTGGTCGTCTTGTCGCCGAGCACGGTGCGAATGGTGACGTTGAATACGAGCTTGATGAACTGGGCAACGTGATATCGCTCACGCTGCCGAACGATCAGACGCTACAGATGCTGCGCTATGGTTCCGGTCACGTTCACCAGATCCGCTGTGGCGATCAGGTGGTGAGCGATTTCGAGCGAGACGATTTGCATCGCGAGATCGCGAGAACGCAGGGGCGGCTGACTCAGCGTTTTGCCTACGATCCGCTTGGCCGAAGAGTCTGGCAGTCCGCCGGCTTCCAACCGGACGCACTCGGTCGAGGACGCGGCCAGTTGTGGCGTAACTACGGGTACGACGCGGCGGGCGAATTGATCGAGACCAGCGACAGCCTGCGTGGCAGCACGCAGTACAGCTACGATCCGGCCGGACAGTTGACACGTCGCGTGAACACCATGGATCGGCAACTCGAGGAATTTGCGTGGGATGCAGCAGGCAATATGCTCGACGACGCACAGCGCAAGAGTCGCGGATACGTAGAAGGCAACCGCCTGCGGATGTGGCAGGACCTGCGCTTCGAGTACGATCCGTTCGGCAATCTGGCGACGAAGCTTCGCGGAACCAACCACCAGCAGCGCTTCACTTACGACGGGCAGGATCGGCTGATAGTGGTGCGTACGCAGGACGCGCGTGGCGTGGTCGAAACGCGCTTCGAGTACGATTCGCTGGGCCGGCGTATTGCGAAGACCGATACCACTTTCGATGTACGTGGCATGAAACTGCGCAGCGAGACGAAACGGTTCGTATGGGAAGGGCTGCGACTCGCGCAGGAGGTGCGCGAGACCGGGGTGAGTAGTTATGTGTACAGTCCGGATGATCCGTATTCGCCAGCGGCTCGCGTCGATGCGGTGATCGCGGAGGCCTTGGCGGCAGCCGCGATCGATACGGCGAAGCGAGCGTCGCGGATTTATCACTTCCATACGGATCTGGCGGGGGCGCCGCAAGAGGTGACCGACGAGGCAGGCGAACTGGCGTGGGCGGGGCAATACACGGCGTGGGGCAAAGTCGAGCCGAGCAAGCGGCAGCTCGCAACCGCGCGGACGGATCAGCCGCTGCGCTATGCCGGTCAGTATGCCGACGAAAGTACGGGCCTTCACTACAACACGTTCCGGTTCTATGATCCGGACGTGGGACGGTTTATCAATCAGGATCCGATTGGGCTATACGGAGGTGGAAATTTATATGCCTATGGCCCAAATTCGCAGCAATGGACCGACCCATGGGGTTGGTGTTCAGTCAAGCTGAGTAACAATATGGAGAAGTCGGGCATAACTCGCCCGGCCAACTCTGCCGCGCACCATATCGTTGGCGATACTTCAAAGCAAGCTGCCCCTGCGCGTGCTATTTTGAGCAAATACGGTATTGACGTTGATTCTGAATTGAACGGGGTGTTTTTGCCTAATAGAAATAATGTCGACGATCTTGGCGGCATATTGCATAACGGGAAGCATCCTGATGTTTATTTCCAGAAGATCAACCAACTCCTGCAAAAGGCCGATCTGGGTGGCAAGGAGGCTGTTCTTGACCAGTTGCAAGCAATAAGAGAAACGCTGCAGAACGCATCCAGAGACACGCCGTGGAAGTCCGTTCTTTCTGAATTGTGAGGCTATATGAGTAATATTTATGGCATGAGGCAGGATGAAGCATTTCAGCCGCTCGTTCAAGTTGATGATGACGGTGAAATCGCATATGACAAGAGCGTAGCTATACGAGCAACCGCTCTATGCGGGAAAGAGTTTGGTCAAGACTATGACCCCGTTAAGCTTACGTGGGGTACTTCGCGCAGAAAAAAGACCAGCGACGTTCATACGATGCTATCTCCGTTTCTCGTGTTTAGTGAGAGGGCTCTTGATGTATTGGCGCCGGTACTTCGTGACAGCGGTGAGATGTTGCAGGTCGAGGCTCCGATAAAAGATATGTCTGGATTTCATGTAACCCGGGTGATAGATAATGCTATCGATATGGAAGCGTCAAAATTCAAAGTCTACCCTCAGGCGACGGTTTTTAATAAAATATTTCTTTTGAAGAGTCGTATCGAAGGGGTTGATATATTTCGCCTAAAAGAAAGCCCTGCTACAGTATTTGTATCTGAGCGTTTTAGAGAGCTTGTGGAGAAAAATAAATTAAAAGGGTTCGATTTTGGAGAGGTCATTTCTCAATCTGAGAAATAGGATTTCGTAACTCCCAGTGACTGGTCAGAGCATTGTGCGGGTGGCCTCGCTTTCACGAGAGTAATTTGTGAGAATCATACGTTGTGGTGGTCGACTTCTGGGCCTCTATACGGGGGTAGGCCGACGAAAGGAATTTTGCGGAGCAGCAACGTTGTCACTCGATCAGTTGAAGCGAATACCTGATTCCTGAAGAGCTCATGAAGCATCCCGACTTTGCAGTTATGTTCAGTCGGTTGCGCGGGATGGGATTCGACGGTGATGGTGCGTCTAATGGCATATCCTGCCCGGTAGCTCCAAGCTTGCCCAAACCCTGGAGCTCCCTGGGCACTGGTCGAACCACGGGCAACACACTGCAGCCATTGAAACTAGCTAACGAAACTTAACCAACAATTCCTGGCCGGCCGTCTCAGTGATACGCAACTTGCGCTTGGTGTCGGGCGCATTCAAAATATGGCAAGAGAAGACTTGGAGTCCGGTAAATATGTGGTTGACGCAATAATGGGAAGGCTGCTTTGATGAATGCACGTTTCTACGTTGTTAAATATCGTGCCGGCGGCGCAGGCTGCCCTCCATATCTGTCGGGAGAATTGAATCATGATGAATGGGAATGGCCGATGTATGTGGCTGATCCGTTCGGCGTCGATGTGAAGTATGAATATGTTTTCGTACTATCGGATCCGTCTATTTCGATTGATTTCGACTTCTACGGAACGAAAACGAATTACGTGTCAAAAGAATTTTTGGCTGCATGTGAAAAGGTGGGGGTTCGTTATCGAGCAATCCCCATAAGTATCGTTGCAGGCGAAAAATCTGCGGCTAAGAAGGTATATTCAATTTTCTTGCCTGTGGACCATGAATCTCTGCTTGATCGCCAAAGATCGGACTATTCCGATGGCAGGGATCTGGAAACAAAAGAAGTTGCCGAGAATAAATTGTTTCCAGGAACTCCAATGTATAGTTGGATCAGAAGATTCATTCCGCGCGACGATTGCTCTAGCAATCTTTTTAGATGCACAGAGACAATGGAGTTGGTATGTAGCCAGGCATTTAAAGCTAAGGTGGAGCGATGTGCATTGAAAGGTATTGATTTTTTACCGATCGATGAAAACTATTCCTATGACCCTTGGGGTGAGGCACCTTAGGTCGCTATTTATCTTGGTGCCACGATTTGGATGTGGCATAGGGCGTGAGTAACGTTTACGGTTTGAGACAGAATGACGCGTGGGCAGTTGACACGCCTTATCAACATGGTCGACCGACAGCTTGAGGAGTTCGCGTGGGACGCCGCTGGCAACCTGCTCGACAACGCGGAGCGCAGGAGCCGCGGCTACGTTGAAGGGAACCGCCTGCGCATGTGGCAGGACCTGCGCTTCGAGTACGATCCATTCGGCAACCTGGTGGCAAAGCTCCGCGGAACGAACCGCACGCAACGCTTCACATACGACGGGCAGGATCGGCTGATCGCGGTACGCTCCCAAGACGCGCGTGGTGTCGTAGAAACTCGCTTCGCTTACGATCCACTCGGGCGGCGCATCGCGAAGTCCGATACCTTTTTCGATATACGCGGCGTGGAACAGCGTTCCGAAACGAAACGGTTTGTGTGGGAGGGAACGCGGCTCGTGCAAGAGGTGCGTGAGACGGGGGTAAGCAGCTATGTATACAGTCCCGATGCACCCTACTCGCCAGCGGCGCGTGTTGACGCGGTGATAGCGGAAGCTATAGCGGTCGCAACAATTGAGACGGCTAAGCGTGCGGCTCGCATCTATCATTTCCATACCGATTTGGTTGGAGCACCACTCGAAGTAACGGATGAGTCGGGGGAGTTAGTTTGGGCGGGCCGGTACGCTGCTTGGGGAAAGTCGAGCCTGGCACTCAGCAATTGGTGACTGCACGAACCGATCAGCCGCTTCGTTACGCCGGCCAGTATGCAGACGACAGCACTGGCCTGCACTACAACACGTTTCGGTTCTATGACCCCGAGGTGGGGCGATTCATCAACCAAGATCCGATCGGATTGCTGGGTGGTGACAATCTGTATCAGTACGCGCCCAATCCGCTAAGCTGGGCCAATCCGTGGGGATTGGCTGCGGGGGATTATGGACAAATGCCGAGCTATCCCGGTTGGCAACTGCACCACATACTAGTAGCGCATCACCGGAAATAAAGGCCATGCAAATGCATGGTGTTGTCAGATGATATTGGTGGAAAGTTGCGAAAAAAGCAAATCCGATTGAATAAGGCTTGTTGATAGATTGGTGATGATATGATTTATTTTTTTACTCCTGAGAAAGCCAATCATGGGATTTTGTCGTATGACCATGCGAGGTCGGTGGACTATAGTCTTTTTCTTGAGGGGGTGAGTCTAAAGTCACTTTCGACGCCAATTATTTACAATGTCAAAAAAGAGTCTTATTTAATGAGGCTCTCGAAGCTTCATTTCATTCGCTCCACTGGGCCTGATTTGGTTAGTCGTCGCCTTCGGGAAGTGATTGAAAACGTGGCTCCTTCAGAGGTTGAGTTTTTTGATGTATCGATAGAATTTGGTCATCGGAAGGTAGAGGGTTTTAGTTGCCTGAATGTCCTGTGGAAGCTTCCTTGTATTGATATGGAGGCAAGCGAGTACGAGTTGGCCAACTTTGATCCTAATAATCCGGAGTACACGTTTCAATATATGGTGCTGCGAGACCAAACCGATCCGCCAGTTCAGGTTGCGAGATGCGAGGAGCAACCGAGAAAGCTTGTTGTGGGAGATGCGATAAAGGCGGCGTGCATATCAAATGGTTTGACAGGTTTGAATTTCTGTCGGGCGGAGGATTTGACTTATAAAGATAGGACGATTTGTGAAAGCATTTAAAGTATATTGGTGGTCAGTCACTTATGCATGTTTATTGTTGCCCCGAGGGCGCGAAGCAGCGCCCGCCATAAGTGAGCAAGCGAGACCACCCCACTGAGCCACAACGTTGCCGATCAATCAGCAAATCATAGTTCGTGTCGTGTTGCTCAGTGAGAGGGGGCATAAGGGGCTCTAATTTGAAGAATCAAC
The DNA here is from genome assembly GCF_902832955.1 of Burkholderia sp. BCC0044. NCBI lineage: Bacteria > Pseudomonadati > Pseudomonadota > Betaproteobacteria > Burkholderiales > Burkholderiaceae > Burkholderia > Burkholderia sp. BCC0044. Next base: position 374,711 of record NZ_CADFDO010000004.1, read on the forward strand.
CAGCGTGTTAGGGGGGCAATGCCAGTCCTGTATGGAGCGAAACCTTCACAGCCACTCCTCGCCAAATTGGAGTCGGAACTCGGATTCTGTCTTCCGGCGGATTACACGGATTTCATGAAGAAGTGGAACGGCATATTCATTGGTGGCGCCGACTATCTCGATTTCGATTTTCCTTGTGTCGATAATGGAATGATTTCGTTCGCTTCGCTTTTGGAAGTTGGATCGAGTAACGAGAATTTTTATTTAATCGAACAAAACGGACGTGTCAGAGTGAGGCCGATTTTATAAACGATTTCTTTGTGATTGGAGATGATCCAGGGGGGGCTACACGCTGTGTGCGATTCGATAACGTTCAAAAGGTTCTGTATTGGGATAGAACTCATCTGCATGCAGATGACGCAGCGAAGCCGGATATTTCAGAGGTGGCGGAATGTGGCAATCTCTACTATGTAGCCGATGGATTTTCGGCATTCCTGGATATGATCGTTGCTGGGACAAAACAAATGCAGTTCGTCGCGGTCGACGACTGGCCTGGCTAAAATCCGGACGTCACCATCGCTGAGGTTTCGCTCTTTGGCGGTATATTCAATTATTAAAGGTTTAAGGCGATGAATGATGATTTTGAGAAGGTGCGAACGGCATTGCGATCATTCATTTTGGAAATTAATCAATGGGAAAAATATTTTTACAAGAAAAAGATTGGTGCGCTGAAAAGTGGTGGTGATGTTTCTGAAATTGATGACCGTGCACGGAAAGATCTTGCGGCTATTTTAGAGAAATGGACGTTCCAAGAAAAACAAACCAAAGTCGTTTGATTGACTTGGGTTGTTCGGATCCGCCGACATACGATCCTGAAACGGATGTCGAAGACGGCGTGGAATCTTCCGATGGAGAGGTGGTTTTTACCATTCGCCAGACATTGGGAATGTTGACGATATCCAGATTCACCATGACGGAAAAGGCGGGTAAATGGATGGTGAAGAAAACAGAGTTCCTTAATTTTAAAGATAAATGGCAGCGTTCAATTCTCTAACAACGTCGCTCGACCGGCCGTCGTTTACAACAACGATATCTGGCTCGAAGCGCTTTCGTGGATCGCCTGATCGGCTTCCTTCGCGGGCCGCCTCCGCACAATTGCGGATTGAGCGTTCCCGTTTAGCACTTCACTTGCGCTGATCCGCTGATACTTGCGTGCCCAGTCGGCACCAAGTACATCGGCGGAGAACACGATACCCGGCGCAATCTGAACAAGCTGGCTCATCGGCAGATCCTCCTAAGCTGACTGAACGTCGAAGTGCGCAGCGGCGTCGCGCGCGCTGCAGTTCCACACCTTCCACCGAAATCGACTGTTCCGTCACATAGCTGGACGCCCGGTTGCATAGCCACGGTCGGAAGTTGTCGGTCGAGCGGAGCCGGGTGATGGGGTTCCTGTCTTCGAGCTCCGAGAACATACCTTTCAGGAATTCGTGAAACGAGCGACAGAAAACGGGCCATCCATCGTGATGGACGGACTGAAGAGCGAATCGATGAAAAGCGTCGTATTGAGCAGTCCCGACGGACGCGAGTTCGAACTTTGCATGTGCCGCAACTAGCCAACGGCTTTACGATTCTCACGCACCGGAACCGCTGCCACACCCAAATTCGCGCCACCAATCCTCGGCAACCACACAAACGCAATCGTAACCAGCGTGACGCCGACGCCAAGCATCGGCACCACCATCGGCCACGCGCCCGACTGATAGCGCGGATCGGTGAAAACCGCCGCCGTCTGTCCCACGCTGAAAGCGAAGAACATCATGATGAAGCCGGACCACGAAACTGCGCGGCCGGCAAGATGAGGCAGCCCGCTGACGGCCCCTGCCTGCCCGCACGGCTGATGGATCCCGTGGCCGAGGCAATACACGCCATGCCCGACGAGCAGCGGCCAGATGCTGCCGGGAAAGAGCGCACACCCCAAAGCCTGGATCACCGCACCGGAAAGGCTCAACGTTGCGCCCTGGCGCACCGTTCGCAGCATGCTTTGACGTCGCAGCAACAGCCGACAACCGAAGGTACTCAGGACATAGACGAGCGTGCCGCTCGCCGGGATCCAGCCGTATCGCTGCGGCGAGATGCCGATCTGCCGGATGTAGATCGTCGGAGACAGCAGCAGAAAACAGAACATGCCGGTGTACGTCGACGCGGCCAGCAGCGTCCATACCCGGAATGGAGCATTGCCGAATATCTCGCGCACGTCCCCGGTCGAGTTCCGGCGCGGCGCGATTCTGGCGGCGCTTTCCTCGAAGCCGTACCAGCACATGACGAGCAGGCCGAACGCATAGAGGCTCATCCCCGCGAGTACCCATCGCCAGCCGGCGTGCTGCGTGACATACGCACCGACAATCGGGGCGAGGAACGCCATCATCCCCATTCCCATGAAACCGCGCGCCATCACGTACGGGCCGTCGCCCGCCGAGTACCGGTCGCGCACCGTCGCACGGGCGCATACCAGGATCGCGGCCATGGCAAAGCCCTGCATCGCCCGCGCGGCCACCAGCATCGCGGCGGTTGAAGCGAGCGCTGCCGCCGATGCGCTCAGCACATAGAGCGCCAGGCCGGTCAGCAAGACGGGACGACGACCGAACCGGTCGGAAAGACTGCCCATCGGCAACTGTCCGATACCGAATATCAATGCGAAAACCGTGAGGCTGACGCTGGCAGAGCCCAGCGTCGCGGCGATTTCAGGCAGCGCCGGCAGGTAACTGTCGGTCGCCACCGGCTGGGCCGCCAGCAGCAGCGGCAACATGAGCGCGAAGCTCAGGCGAGCGGGTCGCGTGGTGTCCGGCATCACGGTTTTCGGCACGGTATCGGGCGTGGGAAGAGGGCGACGGCAAGGCAAGGTTGCTCGGCGCAGCTCGTTCGTATGGACGCGCCGAGTCTACCCGATCGCGCCTGCCGCCCCTGTCGCGATCGATGCCGTCGCGCATGGGGATCGCCTGCATGCCGATTCACCACGTGTTCAGTCAAACGGCACGGCCAGCCGGTCGATCACCGAACTGGTCGCGGGGCGCACGCCGCGCCACCACGCGAACGCCTCGGCCGCCTGCTCGACCAGCATGCCGACGCCGTCCGCGATCCCGTGCACGCCCGCGTTTTTCGCGAGCCGGAGAAACGGCGTGAGCCGCTTGCCATAGGCGAGTTCGTAGGCGGTTCCCTTCGGACTGAACACGCTCGGCGGGACAGGCGGCAGGTCGCCGGTCAAACTGGCCGACGTCGCATTGACGACGAGGTCGAACCGTCCCATCCGCGCGAGGTCGGCGTAGCTGCCGGCAACCAGCGGGCCGCGACCGGCGACTTGCGCGGCCAGCGCGCGCGCCTTGTCGACGTTGCGATTCGCGATCACGAGTTCCGCCGGGCCGGCTTCGAGGAACGGCAACAGCGCGCCGCGCGCCGCGCCGCCCGCGCCGAGCACCAGCACGCGCTTGCCGGCCATCGGCAGATTGAGGTTCGCTTCGATATCGCGAACCAGCCCGATGCCGTCGAAGTTGTCCGCCAGGATGCGGCCGCCGTCGAACTTGAGCGCGTTGGCCGCGCCCGCGAGCTGCGCACGCTCGCTGCGTTCGTCCGACATCGCGAACGCGTCGAGCTTGAACGGCGCGGTGACGTTGATGCCCTTGCCGCCACCCTCGAAAAACGCACGAACCGTGGCAGCAAAAGCGTTTGCCGGCTCGAGCGGGCCCTCGATCGCCGTATAGCGGATGTCCTGCTGCGTCGCTTGCGCGAAGAGGCCGTGAATCAGCGGGGATTTGGTGTGCCCGATCGGATTGCCGATCACCGCGTATCGATCAGTCATCGTTGGCTCGCTTTCGAATAGAGGACGCCGTCGGCCTGCATCGCGTCGATTTCGGCCGCATCGAACCCAAGGGAACGCGCGACTTCCGCGTTGTGCTGGCCGAGATCGGGCGCGACGTCGCGAATCGTCGTATCGCAATCGGAAAACCGGAACGGCAGGTTCGGCAGGCGCAGCGTGCCGTAGCGCGGATGCTGCTGCTCGACGACCATGCCTCGGGCCTGGATCTGCGGATCGTTCAACACCTCGTCGATGCGCTGCACCTTCGCGCACGGAACGTCGATGCCGTCCAGCAGGTCCAGTACCGACGCGACGGAACGCGCGGCCACCCACGGCTCGACCACCGACAGAATCTCCGTACGGTGCGCGTTGCGCCCGGTGCTGTCGTGAAACCGCGCGTCGGCGCCGAAGCCCGCCAGGCCGCCGTGCGTCTCGATCAGCGCGGCGAAGCGCTTCCACGCGTCGTCGACCTGCGCGGCGATCACGAGATCGCCGTCCGCGGCGCGGAACACGCCATAGAGTGTCGACGTCGGCATGTCGTGCCCGGTCTGCTCGGGCAGCACGCCCTTCAGCGTGTAGCACTGCACCGCGTATTCGTGCATCGACACGAGCGTGTCGTACAGCGCCATGTCGACGTGCTGCCCGCGGCCGCTCTTCACGCGACCCAGCAGCGCGGCGTTGATCGCCGCGACCGCATGAATGCCGGTGTACATGTCGCCGAGCGAAATGCGCAGCAGCGGCGGCCGTTCGCCGGGCGTGCCGACCATCTGCATGATCCCGCTCTTCGCTTCGGCGATCAGCCCGAAGCCGGCGCGATGCGCATCGGGCCCGGTGTGCCCGTACGCCGAAATCGAGCAGTAGACGAGGCCCGGATTGCGCGCCGACAGTTCTTCATAGCCGAGCCCGAGCTTGTCCAGCGCGCCCGGCCGATAGTTCTCGATGAAGACGTCGGCGGAGTCGCACAGCCGCTGCATGAACGCCTTGCCGCGCGCGTCCTTCATGTTGACGCTCACGCCGCGCTTGCCCATGTTGAGCTGCAGGAAGTAGCCGCTTTGCTGGTCGTCGAGCACGGTCGCGTGCTGACGTCCGGCGTCGCCGGAGCCGGGGCGCTCGACCTTGATCACTTCGGCGCCGAGCGCCGCGAGACAGCGACCGACATACGGGCCGGCGAGGAAATGGCTGTAGTCGACGACGCGAATACCTTCGAGGGGACGGGCCTGCATCACAGTGCCTCCGGGCGGCGCGGCACCATCAGGCGATGTTCGCCGCGTTGAACGACTTCGCCATCCTGATTGATCAGTTCCGACGGCAGCACGACGATGCCCCAGTCCGGGCGGCTCTTGCTGGCCCGCATCGAACCGACGCGGAACGTCACGTGCAGCACGTCGCCGACCTTGATCGGCAGCAGGAAATCCCAGGTCCAGCCGAGCGACATGCCCGGCAGGAAGCGATAGTCGCTCTGCGTCTTCAGGCCGTCGGCCACGGACAGCCCGAACAGCCCGTGCGCGACGAGGCAGCCGAAATGACTGGCGTTCGCGTATTCCTCGTCCACGTGAACGGGCGTGTGGTCGCCGGTGAGGTCCGCATACGCGAGAATGCGCTCCTTGGTCACGACGTAGGTCGGGCTCGTGCACGTGTCGCCTTCGCGGGCGTCGTCCCAGTATTTTTCGACGATCGTCATGGTCATGCCTCCGCGCGCGGGTTGATCGCCAGTGCCTGCGCGACGCAGGAAGCCGGCCGGGCCTGAATCAGTTCGACGGCGAGCCCGTCGGGCAGGCGAATCCAGTTGCGCCCCTGCGGCATCTCCGTCACGTCGAATCGTTGTGCGGCGGCCAGCGCGGCCTCCAGGTCTTCGCACATCACGCCGAGATGGGCGAGCCGGCCTTCCGGGCCCTCGTGCTCCGGCGCGTGGATGAACTGCAGGCCGCCGAGCGTCCAGTACTGCCGCGGCGCGTCGAGCGTGCCGTCCACTTCGCGCAGCGTCATGCCGAGCACGTCCTCGAAGAACCGGATGTGCCAGTGGATGTCCTTCACCCAGATCGCGACGTGTTCGAGATAGGCTTTCGTGGCGCTCATGCGGCAGCCTCCCCGCGTTGGCGATCGGCCATCGCGCGCTCCAGCCCCTTGATGCACGCGACGAGCGTGGCATTGACCGGCGTCGGCACGCCGTAGCGCTGCCCGGCACGCACGACCGAACCGTTGATGAAGTCGATCTCGGTGATCGAGCCTTTCTCGAGGCTTTGCAGCATCGAGGTCTTGAAGGCCGCCGGCAACCCCTCGGCGGCGAGCGTCCACGCCTGTTCGGGATCGGTCATCGACAGCTTCACGCCGGCCGCTTGCGCCGCCGCGATCGCCTCGGCGACCGCTGCGAGCGACGTCGCCTTCAGCAGCGGCTCGTCGTAGAGCTGTCCGTAGGTGAGGCCGGTGAGGCCCGTCAGCGCGCCCGTCGCGACGTTCACCAGCAGCTTGTCCCACATCGTGCCGACGATGTTGTCGCTGATCGTCGTCGCGAGGCCGGCCGTATTGAACGCGTCCGCGATCGCCTGTACGCGCGGCGTGATGCGGCCGTCGAGTTCGCCGATGTAGGTGTATTTGCCGATCACGCCGGATTCGATATGGCCCGGCCCGCGCAGCACGCCGCCAACGTAGGTCTTGCCCGCGAGGACGCGCTCGCGGCCGACGGCGTCGCTCAGGATGTCCTCGTGGCCGAGGCCGTTCTGCAGCGAGAGCACGACGGTATCGGGCCCGACCAGCGACAGGGCGCCGCGGATCGCCGCGTCGGTGTGGAACGACTTGACCAGCACCACGACCACGTCGGCCGTGCCGACCTCGGCCGCCTGCGTCGTCGCGTGCACGCGCACCTGTCGGGTGCCGCCGGCGTCGTCGACCCGCAGGCCGTCACGACGCATCGTATCGACGTGCGCGGGCGAGCGGTCGATCAACCAGGTCTCGTGACCGCCTTGGGTGAGGGTGGCGCCGATCGCACAGCCCAGTGCGCCAGCTCCCAGAATCGCGATTTTCAATGGTGTCTCCTTGACGTATGGCCTCACGATAGGAGCCGCCGCTCATGCCGACAATGCAATGGATACAATGGCGTCATTGCCATGGACAATAATGCGACGATGCCCGCCGATCTGCCGGACCTGAAGCTGCTTCAGCTATTCGATCTCCTGTACGACGTGCGCAGCGTCACGCGCGTCGCCGAGCAACTCGGCCAGAGCCAGCCGACCGTCAGCATCTGGCTCGGGCATTTGCGGGAACACCTGCACGACCCGCTCTTCATCCGCACGCCCGGCGGCATGGCGCCGACCCCTCAGGCCGACGCGCTGATCGGGCCATGCCGGGAAATCCTCGAATCGTTGCGGCGCTTCACGGCGTGGGAGATCGCGTTCGATCCCGCAACCGCGCAGCGACGCTTTCGCATCTGCATGACCGACGCGAGCCACGTCACGCTGCTGCCGCGGCTGCTGGCCCATGTCCGAGCGCAGGCGCCGGGCGTCCGGCTGGAAGCTGCACGGATCGACGGCAATACGGAGCGGGCGCTCGAATCCGGCGAAGCCGATCTCGCGATCGGCTATGTGCCCTGGCTCGGCGGGGGGATTTACCAGCAGAAGCTGTATGACCAGGACTGGATTTGTCTGGTGAATCGGCATCACCCGAGGATTCGCGGCCGGCTCGGGGCCAAGCAGTATCGGTCGGAAGGGCATGTCGCGATTACGGCGGGAACGGGCGCGCAACTGCTCGAACAGGCGCTGCGGCAGGCGCGCATCGAGCGGGACGTGGTGCTGGAATTGCCGGGTTTTCTCGGCTTGGGGGCGATCGTGCAGACGACCGACCTGATCACGACGCTACCGCGTCATATCGGCGAGACGCTGGCGCAGGCCAGCGATCTGGCGGTTCATGCATGCCCGATCCCGGTGGAGGGCTTCGCGGTGCGGCAGCATTGGCACGCACGCTATCACCACGAGGCCGGCAACCGGTGGTTGCGCGGCGTCGTGAGTCGACTGTTCGGTAATTCGTATTGACCTGCGGCTTCGGCGTTCGCGATGGCGGCCGGAGGTCTCGTGACTTCGCTGAAGCACCCGGCTTTGAACAGGAACGGTAGCCGTGTTACGCCTGGCAGGCTGTTTCGGCGCCGAACCGATCGACCACAAATTCAGTAAAGCTACGCAGCTTCGGTGATTTCTGCCTCTCTTGCAGATAAAGCAGATTCATCGACCGTTCGGGGGCGGCGAAGTCCGGCATGATCTCGATGAGGCGCGCCTCGCGAAGGTCCTCGTGTATCAACATGGAAGGAAGCATCGTGATTCCCAGCCCCCTCAATGCCGCCCGGCGCAACGCTTCCGCACTGTCGATTTTCAGTCTGCCGTCCACGGAGACGCTCATCGGCCCATCCGGGCCTTCCAGCATCCATTGAGATTGCGCCGCGTGCCATTCCGATCGGGGCGGATACGCATACGTCAGGCAGTGATGCTCGCGAAGCGCGTGCGGCGTAGTCGGCGCGCCATGTTCGTGAATGTAAGCGGGCGACGCACACAGCACCAGTCGATATGGCGCCAGCGGACGCGCCACCACATCCGGGTTGGCGAGCGTGCCGATGCGAATGGCTGCCTCGAAACCTTCGTCGAACAGATCGGCGAGCGAGTCGGTTGCGACGATATCGAGCTTGATCTCGGGGTAGCGCTGGTAATAGTCCGCGAGCGTGGGAATCAGGCACTCGTTCGTAAACACGACGGGCGCAGTCACGCGCAGACGCCCTCGTGGCTGCTCGAGGTGATCGAGCGCGAGCTGTTCCGTGTCGTCGACCAGGCCGAGGACTTCGACGCATCGCTCATAGTAAGCCTGGCCGAACGCGCTGACTTTCTGCTTACGGGTCGTGCGGTGAACGAGGACCGCGCCCAGCCGACTTTCCAAAGCCTGAAGGTAGTTGCCCACCATGGTCGGCGACAGATCGGACGCTTGCGCTGCCGCTGTCAGGCTACCCGTTTCCACGATACGGACGAATACGGCCATCGCTTTAAGGAGATCCATTGCGCAATGGTACTGGATTCTGTTTCAAGGTACGGCGCGTTTATCCGACACCAGTTTGGAAATACATTTCGATAGGCCAGCGAAAGGAGGGTAGACATGCTGTATGAACTCACGACGTTGTCGTGTCCGCTTCTGGACCAGGATAGTGTGTCCCGCCGTGCGCATCGGTGGGTTTCGGATGCCGACGCAGGGCGGCTGCTTGGCGCATGGCGCACGGAAATCGGTGAGCTATCGCGGGTCGTCGTGCTGCGTGGCTTCGAGACGATGGATGAATTGCAACGTGAACGTATTCGAGCATTGAGCGCCGAGCAACCTTTCGGGATTGAAAGCGCGTCCGTTCGATTGACCATGGAGAGTTACGCACTTTTTCCTTTTCTACCCGACATCGAACCGGCGGCATTGGGCGACTTCTATGAAATTCGCCGCTACTGGCTCAAAGCCGGCGGTGTTGCGCCGACCATTTCCGCGTGGGAACGAGCGGTGGGCCCGGCCAAAGCCTATACGTCGCATCTCGTATGCAACATGTACGCGCTCGATGGACCGCCGCGCATCACGCACATTTGGGGATTCTCAAGCCTGGAAGAACGCATGGCGTTGCGAAAGCGGCACTACGCGGAGGGTCTGTGGCCTCCGGCAGGCGGTCCGGAACAGATCGAAAGGGCGACGTCGACGATCGGCTTGCCGGAGGCGTGGTCGCCGTTGCATTGAATGCACCGCCGGCGCAGCACGCTTGGGGCGGACGGCGCGCTGATGGATCAGGAGGGAAGGGGCTCGATACGACGACGTGCGCCGTTCGCGACAGATTCGACAAGCGATGCTAAGCGATACCTGCGGACACGGCATCGAGAAGCCATGTTGCAACACGCCGACTCGCCTTGCTGCGACGGCTCGCTTGTCTTTGAATCAATGATGTTTGCCCGAGGCATTCGAGCGGCGTTCCGTCGAATTTCACCAACTCGCCGGCAGCCAGATGGTCCGCAACCAGCGATTGGCGCGCGAACGCGACACCTGCCCCGCGGCGGGCAGCCTCGATCATCAAGCCCGCATCGTTGAACACGATCCGCCTGCGCGATGACGGGATATCGCATTCGTTGACCTCATGCCGGGCGTCCCACGATTGGTGGCGAGATCCGCCGAGACGACCGCAGTCGTCCTCGAGCAACCTCGTTCCCGCGAACGGGTCCGCGCGATCGGCCCGGCTCGCGCAACTGCCGGGCGCGTGGACCGGTACGAGCACGTCGTCGGTTGCGGTCATCCGTTCTCCCGGCATACCGGCCTTCGGATGCAGGCGGATCGCGAGATCGTATTCGCCTTCGTCGAGCGCTACGATTTCATCCGAAACGTGCAGATCGAGACCAATGTCTTTCAGCGACGAGGACAGCGATTCGAGCCGGGGAGCGAGCCAGCAGTGCGCAAAGGACGGAACGACGGTCATGCGGACCGTTTCCCGGCGATCGGCGAGCCTGTTGTCGGCCCGCGCGAGCGTTCTCAGCACGTCTGCATGCGGCCCGAAGGGAGGCGCCCGCCGCATAGGGGCATGCATCGACTAGCACGGTGCGTGACGCGCTTGAAGTGCGACACGGCTGCGCCTGATCAGCAGCGCAGCCATTTCGGAAACTCCGACGTATGGTTCAAACCACCTTTTCAACATCGCGCCCGGTCGACGAACCTGCGTTATCCGACAAACCTGGTACAGCCGGCACCTTGACCCGCACATAAAGAAACGCACGCCGTTCGCGATCGGGCAGCACCTGCGGCCCGTAGCTGATCCTGACCGCGCCATCATCGATCTCGCCCGCCTGCGCAAAACGCCACGCACGGGGATCGCTGTCGAGCAGGAATTCGGCGCGCGCATACGCGTGCGGCTCGAACAGCTCGGGGATTACGACGGCTCGCCCGTCGAGCTTGTCGAGCAATGCTTCGACCACGTTGAAGCCGTAGCCGTCGCGCACGATGTCGCAGATGAAGCTGCCCGCGATGCGCGGATTCAGTTCGATCACGTGCGGCACGCCGTCGTGCACGATGCAGTCGAGATGCACGGGCCCCCACGTGAGCCCGGAGGCGACGGTCGCACGCGTGCCGACGTCGATCAGCGCACGCAGGGTGTCGGCGTCGAGATCCAGTTCGGACGTATAGCCGCGTTCGAGAAAACCCGCACCATGCCGCTTCAGCTTGCGCAGCGCGCCAACGTAGCGGCCGTCGAAATACTCGACGCAGTATTCGCTGCCGTCCAGGAATTCCTCGATGACGACGCGTTCGGTCGCAAGCGCTGGTGCATCGGGTTGCGCGGCGGCGAGCGCGTCGAGCTGCGCGCGCACGGCGGCGATGTCCTCGCAGCGGCGCACGCCATCGCTCGCAGAGCCCTCCGACGGCTTGACGACGACCGGAAAGCGCAACGGAGCGGCCGCCGCCGCGAGCGCCGCCGGCGCGGCCAGCGTACCCGCGACGAACTGCGCGGCGGGGATGCCATGCTCGGCGAGCAGCGCCTTCTGGTTCGACTTCGACACCGCATGTGCGACGTGCCGCGCATCGGGGCCGGGCAGGCCGAGCGCATCGGCGACCCACGCGGCGGTGCGCGCATAGCTGTCGTGCGCGGTCGTCACGCGCAGCGTGTCGAGTTCGTCCGGAAAGCGCGCGCGCAGCCAGCCGGCGAGCCGGCCGGCGTCGGGCGCGAGGTTGACCGTCTCGACGCCGTCGGGAAACACGCCGTCGAGACGATGGCCGGGCGCGGTGATGACGGTCACGGCCACCTGGCGCGCGATGGCGGCACGCACCAGTGCGACGCTGCTGCCGGTGGCGCGTGCGCCGATCACGATGAGTCGCTTCATGATGGATCCTTGATCGAGGACGGAAGAGGGAAGCTCAAGAGGGAAGCTCGTTATTAGCGTGAACAGGCCCTAACGTGCGCGCCGGCGCAGCCGCTGCGCTTCGAGGCGCGGCAGCAGATGCTGGACGACGCGCGGCAGCGTATAGATCGGTAACTGCGCGCAGGCGAACACGAGCGCCATGGTCGGCGTCGCGGCGAGCCCGAGCGCGGCCCACATCAGCCCGACGTTGCGATTGGCGACGATCAGCGCGACGTTCAGGCGCGTACGCACGTCGCCGGGCGTGAGCCCGTACGCGACGATCTGGAAGCCCGCGTTGACGGCGAACGCGAGGGCGATCGCGGTCAGTGCGCGGTGCGGTGCGTCGATGATCGATTGCTGCATACCGGCCATCGTGCCGAGCGCGAATATCAGCAGCGCGACGACGACGATCGCGTCGATCGGCGTCGCATGGCGCGCGAGCCGCGCGCCGGCAAAGCGCCGTACGAGCAGCGCGACGCCCTCGGCGCTGCCGATCAGCAGCGCAAGCCGCAGCGCGAGGCTCGACGGCGAGATCGACACGGCCGCGTCGTGGCTGAACCAGGCGGTCAGCAGCGGCGCGGTCAGCGGCACGAACACCATCGACGCGAGGGTCGCGACGAGCGCGACACTGGCGTCGAGCGACAGCATCCGCGCGATCGTCGACGTGCCGCTCGACGGCGGCGCGCAGTACGCGATCACCAGTGCGACGACCCAGTCGTACGGCAAGCCCGCGAGCCGCGCGGCGACGCCGAGCACGACCGGGCACGCGATCATCGTCACCGCAGGCAGCAGCAGCGACACGGCGGGCCGCCGCGCCACCGCGCGCACGGCGCTCGGCTCGACGCGCAGCAGCGTGCCGAGCACGAACAGGAACACGGTAGCGGGCATCAGCGGCCGCGCGAGATCCGCGAGCGGCGGCACCAGCAGCCCGAGGCCGACGCCGCATGCGAGCACGGTCGGGCCGCGCCGCACCAGCGCGGCGATCAGTGCGCGCACGGGCGAACCTCGGGCCGGCGGCGAACCGGAGTGAAGCCGAAGCAGGCTGCGGATGGCATGCGGATTCCTTGGAAGGGCGGCCGGCAGGGAATACCCGCTAGGCTAATCCGGATGATGAGCGAAGTAAAATGATATAAGATGGATCAGTAACAAGAGAAAATGATATGAACATCCCTCTGCTCGAAACTTTCCGGGCCGTCGTGCAGGAAGGCAGCGCATTGCGCGCGGCCGAACGGCTCGGCTGCACGCAATCGAACGTCACGGCGCGGCTGCGTCAGCTCGAGGAGTCGCTCGATGCGCCGCTGTTCGACCGGCACGGCAAGCGGCTGGTGCTGAACGATGCCGGGCGCCGGCTGATTCCGTATTGCGACCGCATCCTGCGCCTCGTCGACGAAGCGACGCAGGTGGTGCGCGAAACGCCGGTCGCCCGCAGCTTCCGGCTCGGCTCGATGGAAAGCACGGCCGCCACGCGGCTGCCGGCGCTGGCCGCCGCGCTGAAGGAGCGCGATCCGGCGCTCGGCCTCACGGTGCAGATCGGCAGCGAGCCGGATCTGGCCGACGCGCTGCTGCGCGGCCGGATCGACGCGGCGCTCACCGCGCGCGCGGTGGTCCGGCCCGGGCTGCGTTACGAGCCCGCGTTCGCGGAAGACATGGTGCTGATCAGCGCGGCCACGGTCACGCGCCGGCAGCTGCTGGCCGACAACACGGTGCGCTTGCTCGCGTTTCATGACGGCTGCCCGTATCGCGCGGTCGCCGAGCACTGGCTGAAGGTGCGCGGCGTCGCGATCGAATCGGTGTCGTCGTTCGGCACGTTCGGCGCGATCCTCGGCTGCGTCGCGGCCGGGATGGGCGTCGCGATCCTGCCGAAGCGGATCACGACCGAACACGTGGCGCGCAAGGAATTGCGCACGCATGCATTCGACGATCTCGACAGCGTGACGACCTATCTCGTCACGCCCGACGAAGCGCCGGCACTGCCCGAACTCGACGCGTTGCGCGCGGTGCTCGGCCGGCAGGCGGGTGCGCTGCTCGCGCGCTGATACAACAAGCACGCCGCAACCCTAGGCCGGCACCACCGCGCGTTCATCCGCGAAGAAATCGGCCTCGATTTCGCGAATCCGCGCGCAATCCTCGAGCAGCCGCTCGAAGGTCGGGCTGTACAGGCCGACCGTGCCGAGCGCCGTCTGCAGGTCGGTGGTCACGCGCAGCGTGTCGCCGACCTTGATCCACTGCTTGAGCCCGACGAACGACGGCAGCGCCTGGATCGCCTGCCACGTGAAATCCTGCCGCAGCACGCCGTTGCGCGACGACAGCAGCAGTACGTGCCCGCAGTACCCGCGAAAATCCGTCGGCGCGGCCACGTCGCCGAACAGTCGCTCCGGATGCAGCACGGCTTCGACGGCGGCCGACACGTGATTCTCGCCGCTGACCGCGCTCGTCAGCCGCGGGTCGAGGCTGCCGTGCAGCCGCGCGTTCAGCTCGACGATCGTCGGGCCGTCGGCCGTATCGAACAGCTCCAGGTGGGTCGGCCCGAAGCGCACGTCGAGCGCGTCGAGCACGTCGGCCGCGTAGTCGAGCAGCGGCGCGTAGCGTGGGTCGGCGTGATTCAGCACCAGCATCTTGTCGAGCCGCGGCGCGTGCGTGCGGTCGCGATGCACTTCCCACAGGCTGACCACGCGATGGCGGCCCTCGAACGACACCGAATCGACGATGTATTCCTGCCCCTCGGAATAGCTCTGGATCACGATGTCGTCGTTCGGCTGGTTGTACAGCGAACGGGTGGCGAGCACGTCGCGGGCTGCCGCCTCGACCTGCGCGAGCGTCCGGCAGATCTTCACGCCGGCCACGCCCGCGCTGCGCGCCGGCTTCACGACGAGCGGCAGCGTGCCGTGCGCGCGCGCCCAATCGAGCGCTTCATCGACCGACGTGCTGTGGAAATGCGCGGGCGCGCGCAGCCCGGCCTGACGAATGCGTTCGTTCATCGCAAATTTGTCGCGTCGCGCGGCGGAGGTCGCGAGCGGGTTGCGTGACGGCACGTCGAGCCGCTCGGCCAGCGTGTCGGCCAGCTCGAGCGCCGCGTCGAGGCCGTGCAGCACCGCGCCGATCCGCAGGTCGCTCAGTTGCGCGAGCGTCGCGTCGATGTCGCCGCGATGCTGGACCTGCCGGATGTAGTCGGACGGCACGAACTGGTTCCGGTAGATTTCCGGCAGATCGGGGTCGCTGATCACATGCACGCAACGGATGCCGTATGCACGAAACGCGGGGGCCAGGTACGCGGCGGTCGACGCGCCGTCGACGATCAGGACGGTATCGATGAAGCGATGCTGCATGGGTTCCTCGCTCGGATGGGGAATCGGTTGAAGGATGTCGGGCGATGGCGTGCTCAGGCCCGCGTGCCGGTAGCCGGTGCGTCGCCGGGCCAGCGCACGGCCAGCACGACACAGACCGCGACGAGCGCGGCCGCGACGGCGAACGCGTGCGACGCGCCGGCCACGATCGCCGCGCCCTGGCCGGCGACCAGCGCGCCGAGCGCCGCGACGCCGATCGCGGCGCCCACCTGGCGCGCGGTATTGAGGATCGCGGACGCGGTGGCCGAGCGGCTGGCCTCGACGCTGCCGAGCATCGTCGACGTCAGCGCGGGAATCGCGATACCGCCGCCGATCGCCATCGCCGCGAGCCCCGGCGCCAGCAGCGCGTACGGCGTGTGTGCGCCGAGCGTCTGCCACAGCCACAGGTAGCCGGCGAGCGATACAGCGAGGCCGACGATGACGGTCGCGCGAAAGCCGTAGCGGACCGCGAGCCGTGCGCTCGCGATATTGGCGAGCATGATGATCGTGAGCGGTGCGAGCGCGAGCCCCGATTCGGTCGCCGTGAAGCCGCGCGCGTTCTGGAAATAGAGGCTGAGCGAGAAGATCAGCCCGTAGAACGCCGCATTCGTGATCGCGCCGATCGCGAGCACGCCCGGCACGCGCGCGATCCGGAAGAACGCGAGCTGCAGCATCGGCGCGGCCACGCGTCGCTCGATCGCAACGAACGACGCGCCGAGCACGACCGACGCGATCAGCGCGCCGGCCGCATACGGGTCGCCCAATCCATGCGCACCGGCCCGGATGATGCCGCCTGTCAGCAGCCCGAGCACGAGCACCGCGACGATCTGGCCGGCCGGATCGAACAGCCGCGTGCGCGCGGCGGCCGAATCCCGCACGTGGCGCAGCGTGAGCCACAGCCCGAGCGCGCAGATCGGCAGGTTGATGAAGAAGATCGCGCGCCAGCCGAGCGAATCGATCAGTACGCCGCCGAGCGTCGGCCCGGCCGCGCTGATCGCGCCGCCCGTCGCGCTCCACCACGCGACGGCTTTCACGCGCGCGGCGGCATCGTTGGCGCACGCATGCGTGATGAGCGCGAGCGACGTCGGCAGGATCATCGCGGCGCCGACGCCTTGCGCGACCCGCGCGGCGACCAGCGCGGCCAGCGACGGTGCGAGCGCACAGCCGAGCGACGCGAGCAGGAACAGCGCAAGGCCGTACGCGAACAGCCGGCGGCTGCCGAAGCGGTCGGCCAGCGTGCCGGAGGTCAGCAGCAGCGCGGCGAACGACAGCGTGTACGCATCGACGATCCACTGCAGCCCGTGGACGCTCGATCCGAACGCCTGGCCGAGGCTCGGAATCGCGACGTTCACGACGGTCACGTCGAGCTGGACGATCGCGAAGCCGAGGCTCGCGGCCGCGACGGTCGGGAAGATCGCGCGCAGCGACGTGCGGGGCGAAGCCGCGGTGGCGGTCGGCGCGCGGTCGACGTGGTCGAGCGCTGGGGCACGGTCGCTCATCGCGGCTCCCGGGGCGTAAGGGACATAGGGCACAACAGGCGGTATCGAGTCATCTGGCGGGTTTCCGTATGGCGGATGAACGGAGCCGGCTGCTCGTCGTGAGCCGGCCGCATCGTCGAATCCGACAGAAAACTAGCATCGACCCGTTAGCGAATACAAATAATAAGCAGCGATTTTTTAACAAGTATTCGTGTTAAGGAAGCGCGCAAACGAGGTGAACCGGTTCCGCCCGCATTGCTGAACTTATATCGATAATTTTTGTTTGCAATCGAGTTAATATCATTTCGCAATGCAATGACGGTCTCCTAGTCTTGTCGAGCGCTTCGCCCCGAGGACGGCGGAGCGCGGCGGTGTGCCACGCCGTTCTTCGAACCAGATCTTTATACGAGAGACCTATGACCTATCTCGCAGATGCACGCATTGCTTTGACGGCAGCGGAATCCGCTCATATCCGCAAGACGCTCGGCGCGCTGGATTACGACCCGGCCGGCGGCGCAGGCTATATCAGCGCGGTTCGCAAGCTGGCCTACAACGCGTTTCCCGACCGGATCGTCGACGCATTCGATCGGGCCAAGGCGCCGACCGCGGACGCGCACGGCTCGATCGAGATCGACCACCTGCCGATCGACGACGACGTGAAGGGCAGCCCGCGCTTCGAGGAAACCGGCCGCTCGTTCAAGGCCGGCGTGCTGAGCGAGAACGTGCTGGTCGCGTTGAGCACGCTGGCCGGCGAGCCGTATTCGATCGCGCACGAAGGCCGCGAACTGGTGAACAACCTGACGCCGCACAAGGCGACCGCGCGCGAGTACACGGGCCTCGGCTCCGAGGTCGAGCTCGACTTCCATATCGAGAACGCCGCGCAGGCGCACATGCCGGAAGGCGACACGTCGCCGTTCGCGCTGCTGCTGCTCGGCGTGCGCAGCGAGGCCGGCGGCGGCCCGTACACGCGGCTCGCCGATGCGCGCCGCGCGCTGCAACGGCTGTCGCCGGACGATATCGCGCAACTCTACGGCGAGCACTACATCATCCGCGTGCCGTACCGGTGGCGCGGCGCGGCGCCCACGCCGCGCGACAACACCGACCTGAGCGCCGTGCTGTCGGGGCCGCTCGATGCGCCGCGCGTGACGGTCGCGTTCTATCCGGACATGGTGCTGGCGGTCAACACGCGCGCGCAGGAAGCGCTGGCGAACCTGTATCGCGCGGTGCGCGAGGTGTCGTTCGGCGTGCAGGTGTCGCCGGGCAAGCTGGTGCTGATCAACAACCACTTCACGCTGCATTCGCGCGACCGCTTCGATCCGCAGTACGACGAGAACGACCGCGCGTTCCGCTGGGTGCAGCGCGTGTTCGTCGCGCGCAGCCTGTGGAACTTCCGCGCGTTCACGCCGCTGCAGGCGCGCGTGTTCGACCCGAAGGCGGTGTATGCGGGCGAGTCGGCGCAGGCGAGGCATCCGTCGCCGGTCGCGCAACCGGCGCCGCAGCGTGCGGCCGCGGTCGAACTCGAAGCGACGCCTGCGTGATCGACCCGGCGGGGCAGCGACCGGCGCCGGACGTTGCCGGCCCGCTGCCCGCGCTTGCTTCACACATCCTCGAATAAAAATAGGAATCCACAAGATATGAGAAGAACCGCTTTTCCCGTTGCGCGCGTCGCCCGCGTGCTGGCCGCCGCGCTGATCGCCGGGAGCGCCGTCGCCGCGCACGCCGCATCGTTCGACCTGAGCCCCGAGCAGCCGGCCCGGCAGCGCGGCACCGTGAACCCGGCAGTCGAGCAGGCGTTGCCGGCCGGCTTCCGGTTCGCCGAAGCGAACACGCTGACGATCGGCATCGCGCCGAACCTGCCGCCGCTCAGCACCTATGCGACCGACGCGCGCACGGTGGTCGGCTTCGATCCCGATCTCGCGCAACTGATCGCGGATAGCGTCGGCCGCAAGCTGAAGATCGTGCCGCTCGCATGGGCCGACTGGCCGCTCGCACTGCAGTCCGGCAAGGTCGACGCGGTGATCTCGAACGTGACGGTCACCGAGCAGCGCAAGGAGAAGTTCGACTTCTCGACTTACCGGAAGGATCAGCTCGGCTTCTACGTGAAGACCAGCAGCAAGCTTGCCGCGATCCGCGAGCCGAAGGATGTCGCGGGGCTGCGCGTCGTGACCGATTCGGGCACGAACCAGGAAAAGATCCTGCTCGAATGGAACCGGCAGAATGTTGCGCGGGGCCTCGCGCCGGTCGAGATCCAGTACTACGCGGATGCGGCCGAGCGCTGGGTCGCGCTGCAGTCGGGCCGGGTCGACACGATCTTCAGCGTGAACTCGATGCTCGCGTACCAGGCGTCGCTGCGCGGCGATGCGAAACTGATCGGCACCGTCAGCGGCGGCTGGCCGCGCACCGCGGATATCGCGATCACGACCCGCAAGGGCAGCGGCCTCGCCGATCCGCTGACGCTCGCGATCAATGCGTTGATCGCGAACGGCAGCTACCGGAAGGCGCTCGATCACTGGCGGCTCGACGCCGAGGCGATCGACCGGTCGCAGACCAATCCGCCGGGGCTGCCGCGCACCTGAATACGGCACGGGGCGGGGCTCATGCGAGCGTCGTCGCCGTAGTGTCGTCCTCCGCCCCGATCGCGCCGAAGCCGGTATTCCGCGGCAGCGTGAAATCACCGTCGCGATCCGGCTACGGTTTGACACCGGGCTGTTTCGTGTCCGGCTGGCTGCCGCCGATCTCGATCGTCGTTTCCCAGCGGAAATAGCCCGACACGGTGCCGTCGCGATCGAGCACCGCGAAATCGGCCGTGCAGGTCGTGGCGCCCGCGGCCAGCACCTCGCTGCGCCAAAAGTGATCTTTCATCGGCCGGCACGACGGATGCAGCAGGTCGTCGCCGTCCGGCACCGGCGTCGCGGCGTCGCGGATTTCCGCTTCGATCGGCGCGACGATGCCGGCGTCCTTCAGCGCGAACCGGACGAACAGCACGGCCACTTCCGCGCGCAGCGCCAGCGCGGTTTCGCGCAGATGAAGCTGGTCGCCCGGCGACAGGCCGGCAAAAAGCCGGTTGTCGTTGTGGCCGACCTGCCCGGCGTCGCCGGGGCTCAACACGTAGATGTGCCGGCCGTCGATCACGGTCGGCGCGTCGGCGTCCCGGCTCGCATCGGGGTAGGCCGACAGCAGCGTGACGGCGTCGACGATCGCCAGGACATCGCAACGAACACCAGACATGAGCACGTCCTCCGCAACGAGGGAGCGGCACGGGCGGCCGTCGTGCGGCCGCCCGCGTGCCGCGATCAGTTATGGATCGAGATGAACGGATCCCACGAGAAGCAGCCCTGGCTCTGGCAGTTGCGATCGATGATCTGGAACTGGAAGTGGTAGGTCACGCGGCCGACCTTCAGGCATTCCGACGACCAGTAGTAGTTCGCGACCTTCTGGCACGTCGGCACTTCCGGTTTGCTCGTGTTCGGCACCGGGATCGACGCTTCGGCGACGCGCGGCGTCGGCGTGGAGATCAGGTCGTTGCCGGCGTTGCCGATGAACTTGTAGAACACCACCTGGTTTTCGAAGCCCAGCGACAGGCTCGTTTCGCGCCAGCGGATCAGGTCGCCGACCTGCGCCTTCAGGTCGAGCTCGCCGCCCGCCTGCCCGGAGATGACGTTGTCCTGGTTGGTCACCATATAGACGTAATGCCAGTCGATCAGCGTCGGCGCGGCCGGATTCTTGCTGGGATTCGGATATTTTTTGAGAATGGTTTCGGTATCGAACGAGACGAGCACATCGGTAACGCGTGACATAGAAGCTCCCGTTTAAAGTAATGGGACTTATCGTTGCGCGAATTGCTTCGTGCGGCCGCCATCGCCTTGTGCGGTAAGGGTTTTCGCCGATATCGACGCATGCGGAAGCGACGGCGAATGCAGGTTATCCCGTTTGGTTAATCGTGAAAGCTGTAAAAGTAAACAGGTCGATAAAATGATTTATCGAGTTAATTTTGAAATCGGAATCAATCTGATCGATGCGTTACATAAATATAGCGGCATTGAATCTGTTAATTGATCGGCCGATTATTGGCGGGAACGGGAAGCGGGCCGCTCACCGGTACGTCCAGAGCCGGTGCAGCACGAACGTGGTCGGCGGGATCAGCAGCGCGATCGCGACGACGCCCATCGCGCGCGATGCACCCAGCGCCTCGGCGGCGCGCGCGAGCAGCATCGTTTCGACGAACCCGACGAGCGTGACCGCGAGAAAGCGCGTCGCGTTGCGGGTGCGCACCGTCGACGAGAAGCTCCACAACGTATTCGCCAGATACGAGAACGCGGTCGCGCAGAGGAACGCGACCGCGTTCGCGGTCACCGGCGTTGCATCGAGCAGCACGAACAGCGCCGTCGCGACCAGCGTGTGGATCGCGGTCGAGCAGAGCCCGGACACGCCGAAGCGCACGAGCCGCGTGCGCTCGGCCTGGAGCAGGCCGATCATCGCGCCCCCGCGTCAGCGCGCGCCGATGCGCGCCCGCACCGGCTGCGCACGCCGGCGGGCGAGCTGGCGGCGTGTATCGTGCGCGACCGGCAGTTCGATCACCTTGCCGTGCGCCTGGTAGCGGCGGCGGATCAGGTAGACGGGCCGCTGCTTCGATTCGTCGTAGATCCGCCCGACGTATTCGCCGACGACGCCGATCCCGATCAGCTCGATGCCGCCGATGAACAGCGTGATCGAGATCAGCGATGCGTAGCCGAGCACCGGATTGCCGAACAGCAGCGTGCGCAGGATGATGAAGGAG
The DNA here is from genome assembly GCF_902832955.1 of Burkholderia sp. BCC0044. NCBI lineage: Bacteria > Pseudomonadati > Pseudomonadota > Betaproteobacteria > Burkholderiales > Burkholderiaceae > Burkholderia > Burkholderia sp. BCC0044. The sequence continues at coordinate 395,995 of NZ_CADFDO010000004.1, forward strand.
CCATACAGGAACGCGAGCGCCGCGATGCCGACGCCGATGTAGGTCCAACTGCGCAGCGGCACGGTGCTGAAACTGGTGATGCCTTCCAGCGCGAAATTCCACAGCTTCCAGCCGGAGAATTTCGAATGTCCGGCGCTGCGCGGATCGCGCTGGTACTCGACGATCACGGTCTTGTAGCCGACCCACGCGAACAGCCCCTTCATGAAGCGGTGCCGCTCGGGCAGATTGCGCAGCGCGTTCACGACCTTGCGGTCCATCAGCCGGAAATCGCCGACGTTCTCCGGCAGCTTCACGTCCGACAGCAGGTTGTGCACGCGATAGTAGATCGCGGCGGCGGTGCGCTTCGTGAACGAATCGCACGCGCGGTTGCTGCGCTTCGCCGCGACCACCTCCGCGCCGTCGCGCCAGTGTTCGATCAGCACCGGGATCAGGCTCGGCGGGTCCTGCAGGTCGGCGTCGAGCGGGATCACCGCGTCGCCGGCGGCTTCGTCGAGGCCGGCCGTCAGCGCGGCCTCCTTGCCGAAATTGCGGGTGAGATCGATGACGCGCACGCGGCGCTCGGCGGCACCGATCCGGACCAGGCGTTCCAGCGTGTCGTCGCGGCTGCCGTCGTTCACGCAGACGATCTCGAAGCGGATCGCGTCGATCGAGGTCATCAACGGAATCACGACGTCGAAGAAGCGCTCGACGGCTTCGCCTTCGTTGTAGAACGGCACGACCAGCGAGACGAGCGGCGTGTAGATGGATTCCCGCATGATGATTCCCCTTGTGATGTCGTCTTACCGGCCGGCGCCGAGCGTCGGGCGGCCGGTGCGGCGCATGCCGTGCGCCGGGCGGTGGTGCGGTCGGACCGGGTGCGCGAATTCGGTCTCGGTCGAGGTGTCGCGCGCATCGGGCATCGACGGCACGTCGCGTCTTTCCTGGGCGACCCGGCCGACGAGCAGCGCGAGCGATGCAAGCGTCACGAGCGGCATGAACTGGAACGACAGGTGCGGCACGATCGCGAGGCCCGCGAGCGGCATCGGCCACAGCAGCATCAGCCATTCGCGGTCGAAGTGCCGCCAGCCGTGCGTCCACGCATAGCGTGCGTACCATGCGATCACGATGCCGTACCAGGTCAGGTCGTAGTCGTACAGATAGGGGCTGACGAGCAGGCATGCGCACGCGAGGGTCGCGGCGCGCAGCGCGTACGAACACGCGCCGCGCCACGCGTAGACGACGGCGATCGCCGCGCCCGCCGCCGACAGCAGCTGCAGGCCGCGCGCGACGAACGCGGGCCAGCCGGCCATCGTCGCGAGCGCGAACACGGTCGGCATGCGCGCGAGCTTCGCGTGGCCGGTGCCGACGATCGCGTAGACGTGGGCGATCATGTGCGTGAACGCGATCCACGGGCCGACGCCGAACGCGAGCGTCGCGAGTAGCGCGCTGACGACGATCGTCGCGGCCCACGCGGCCAGCGCGCGCCATTGGCCCGCGCACAGCAGCGCGAGCGGGAACAGCACCGCGAGCTGCGGCTTCATCGTCAGCAACCCGAAGCAGATCCCGGCCCAGACGGGGCGACGGTTCAGCGCGAGCAGGCCGAGGGCGGCGAGCGCCGCGGTGAAGAGGCTCGTCTGTCCGACGATCACCGTAAGGAACGCGCCGGGGAACGCCAGTGCGCACAGCCACGCGGCATCGCGCTGCACGGTCGCATGAATTGCCGTAGCGAACAGCGCGATCGTGATGCCGAGCCACAGCACGATCGCCAGCGTGTACGGCAACCAGCCGAGCGGCAGCACGAGCAGCAGCATCGTCGGCGGATAGAGCCACGGCAGCGTGCCGTCCGCGAGATTCATCGTCGGGATTGCGAGCTTCTGGACCGTGAACAGCGTCGAGTAATGCCACGCATCGGCGCCGTGTCCGTGCGCGGCGAGCCACGCGGCGCTCCAGACCGGCGAGAAATCCTGCGACAGCGGCTCCAGCGCGCCGTCGTGCGACAGGTGCAGGCGGATCAGGTAAATGACGATGAACAGCAGCTCCGTCAGCAGCACGGCGGCCGCATAGAGGCGCACGCGATCGCGATTGAGCCAGTGCGGATGGCGGCGCGGGCCGGCGATCGGGAGTTCCGGATGCAGGTCGGCGGCCGGATGCGCGTGGCGGGCGAACGACGGCGCTTTCACCGTGCGCTCCAGGACGCGAGCGCCGTGCGGCGCACGACGACGAACAGCACCGCGAGCAGCACGACCGGCCCGATCTGCGGCAGCTTCATCAGCCGGTTCAGCATTTCGAAGATCGGCAGCAGCCACGCCAGCACGAGGATGCCCTGGTCGCCGGGCAGCCAGCCTTCGTCGAGGCCGTGCGCGATCAGGCAGAAGACCGCGATGCCGAGCCACGTCAGTTCGTAGTTCCACAGGTACGGCGTGGTGAGCAGCGTGGCGACCGCCAGCACCGCGCCGCGCAGCCGCATGTCGCGCGTGCGGCGCCATACGTCGACGGCCGCGGCGAGCGCGACGAGTGCGACCGCCGCCTGGACGGCCAGCGCGGCCGCCACCGGCGCGCCCGCGAGCCGCAACGCGGCGAACGGCGTCGGCGACGCGAGCCAGTACGACGCGAGCATGAAATGCTGCTCGCGTACCGTCGACATCGCATGACTCAACCCGTGCAGCGCGGCGGGGCCGGCGAGTGCGACGCCGGCCGCCGCGAACAGCGTCGCGCTGAGCGCCGCCGCCGCGAAGGTGCGCCATGCGCGCGTCGCGACCAGCACGAACGGAAACACGATCGCGAGTTGCGGCTTGATCGCGAGCAGCCCGATCAGCACGCCCGCCAGGACCGGACGCTTGCCGAGCAGATGCAGCGCGAGCGCGGCGAGGCCGGCGGTCAGGATGCTGTTCTGGCCGAACAGCGCGGCCATGCACACCGCCGAATACGCGACGACGACGAGCGCCGCGGCGCGCGGCACGGGAAGATGCGCGCGCAGCCCCGACAAGCGCGAGACGGCGAACGCGTAGCATAAAAGACTGCCCGCGAAAAAGAGGAAGTAAGCGGGCAGGAAAGGCACGAGGGCAACCGGCGCGATGAACAGCAGCATCGTCGGCGGATAGAGCCAGGGCAGCGGCCGGTTGTGCAGAAACGCACCGAAGTGCGCGAACTCGGCCTGCAGGAATGACGACGTGTCGTAGGCCGATGCGGCATGGCCTTGCAACACGAGATGCGATGCGGTCCAGAAGACCGAGAAGTCGGTGCCGGGGCGGGCGGTGGCGTTCGACGTGAAGCCGTCGGTCACGATACCCCAGACGATCAGCAGCGCAGCGAAGAGCATCAGCATGATGCAGCTGTACGGAATGATCCGGTCGGCCGTCAGCCACTGAGCACAGCGTATTGCGCGATCGCGCGTTCCACGATTGGCTGTGTACATGATGCCCCGTCTGTCGTATGGCCGCGTGGTCTGTCGCAGCCGTTTGATGTTGTCGTGCCTGCGGATCGATCGCTCTGAAATGGCGTTGTCCGGTGAATTCATTGTTGAAGAAAAAATCGCGCGATGCAAACCGCGCACGGCCGGACGGCATTGAATGTATTCAGCGATTCGGGTGAAAACCGCCATTTCTGGTATGAGAAAACGCCTTCGCCGGAATTCGTGTTTCTGGCCTGAAACATTCCGCGATTTTTGTCGGCTGTGCATGCCGCCGAACGCGCGACGCACGCGCGGCTCGCCGCGTTCGGGAAAATCCCGAGAAAATTTTTTTGGCCCTTTGTGCAGCGCGGCGACAGGCTCTTCGTGCGGGCAGCCATCGCGCGAACCGCATATATCAAAGTTGAAACATTTCGGCAGCGGGGCGTTTCGCGGTGGTGCGTGCGGATCGCCGGAACCCTTGCTGCGCCTCGATTCCTGCCAGGATGGTCCGCTCTTTGCGTAAGCGTTGGCACGGCAGTCGACGACGTGACGACCGAACGGTTCAGGCAAACAGCAGAGGAACCGGCTCGCGAATCACCTGCGGAAAAGACGGTCCGGAGCGCGTCGGGGAACACGCAGCTCCCGCTCGATCAACCGCGGAAACCGTCGTCGAACGACCAACGAGACCCGATAGCTTCCGGGCGATAAGAAATCGGCATGGCAGTACATGGGGAATAAAAATGAATGACCACAGCACATCGCGGATCGCAAGCCGCGTTAAAGACACATTGCAGCTTTGCCGGGAATTCATCTCCCGTTCAACTGGATTCCATGCGTCGAACGGCCGTCGTGCCGTTCCGGTCGATCGACCTGCCCGGTTCATCCGGCCGGTCGCACCGTACACGCGTCTCTCATGCTCCGTCTCGCCGATACCCGTTCGCACGGACAGGGGTGTGCCGCCCTGTTTTCGCGACTGAGCGTCGGCTGCCGATTTCCAGAGTAGTGCCGGTGGTGCCCACCCCCGACGTCCTGACCGACGAAGGGTATTTCATAGCAGTCCGAAAGGAGAGTGCTCATGTCAAGAATCATCGAAAAGATCGCGTGGTTCGTCCAGGATCAGCGCGGTGTGACGGCCATCGAATACGGTCTGATCGCCGCGCTGATCGCGATCGGCATCGTCGCCGCGCTGGCGACGGTCGGTACGGATCTGAAGACCGTGTTCAGCACGATCGCCGCGGATCTGGACTCGGCGGTAGCAGGCATCTGAAGGACGGTACGACGAACGGTTTGTCCGAATCGTTCGAATCGTTCGTCGGCGCCACACGGCATCAACGACATTCCTCGACGTATCGATGCACGGTCATCCGACCAGCCGGTGCGCGAGGGTTTTGAAAGTCATCACGCAAGGAGATCATCATGTCCAAGTTCATTCAACAAGCCGGCCGTTTCGTTCGCGACGAAGACGGCGTGACCGCCATCGAATACGGCCTGATCGCCGCCCTGATCGCCATCGGCATCATCGCCGCGCTGTCGACCATCGGCAAGGACCTCAAGACCGTGTTCAGCACGATCGCGGCCGACCTCGATTCGGCGGTCGCAGGCATCTGATGCACCGTGCCGCGGACGGCTCGGCTGGTGCAGCGTACGAGCCGTCCCCGGCCATTCGATCAACCGGAAACCGGAGACCATCATGCAAGCCATCGCGCGTGTCGCACGTCGCTGGATCGCCGACGAACGAGGTGTGACGTCGATCGAATATGCATTGCTCGGGTCGATGTTCGCCATCGCGGTACTGGGCAGCGTCGTCACGCTGAAGGGCTCGCTCGGCGATGCGTACGACACGATCGCCGCGGCCGTGACCGCCGCCGTGACCACCGCGTTGTCCATGGTTTCCTGACCCACCGATTCGATACGCGAGGTTCGCCATGCTTCCCGTTGCGCCGCCTTATCCGGTTCCGTTGTGCGTGACGCTGCTCGCGGTCGCCGCGGCCAGCACGGACATCGCGACCCGTCGCATTCCGAACCGTCTCGTGTTGCTCGGCCTGGCCGGCGCGCTGGTGGCGCAGTGCCTGTTGCACGGCGCGCCGGCAGGCGTGCTCGGATGGCTCGCGGGAGCGGCGACCGGCTTCGGCCTGCTGCTGCCGTTCTACCTGCTGCGCGGGATGGCGGCGGGCGACGTGAAGCTGATGCTCGCGATCGGCGCATGGGTCGGTGCGGAAATGACGTTTTACATCGTGCTGGCCACGTTCCTGGCCGGCGGGATCGGCGCCATCGCCTACGCGCTGCTGCGCGGGCGGATGCGCCAGATGTGGGCGAACGTGCGCACGCTGATCGTGCGGCGCTCGCAGGCGGCGCGCGCCGAGGCCGACGACGGCCCCGTCGAGATCGCCTCGGTCGGCACGCTGCCGTACGGCGTGGCGATCGCGGCCGGCACGCTGGGCATGCTGTTCGCGTCGTGCGCATAGCGCGGCGGATCCGTAACGAGGACGCAACGAGGACGCAACGATCATGAACACGAACCACACCGAACCGGCACGCGACGCGCAGGTGGCACGCCTGCCCGATCCGCCGCCGTCGCGGGAGATCCATACGAAGCTGGGCGCGCAATTGCCGTCGGCGCCGCGCTCGCTCGCGGAAACCGGGCTGAGCATGGCGTTCGTCGCCGGCCTCGTGCTGAAGTCGACGCTGGTGCTCGGCCGCCCGTCTTACGGCGACCTGGTCGAGCGGCACTGCCTGCCGCTCGCGGTGCTCGACGAGGTCTTCGCGTTCCTGGTGCGCGAGCATCTCGTCGAGCTGGTTCATCGCGGCGCGACCGATCTCGACGTGACGTTCCGCCTGACCGATGCGGGCCGCGTGCTCGCGCTCGAGGAAGTGGCGCGCAGCGGCTACAGCGGGCCCGCGCCGGTGACGCTCGACGCGTATCTCGCGAGCGTGGCCGCGCATTCGGTGCGCAAGCTGCACATCGGCCAGAGCGACGTGTGGGCGGCGTTCGAAGGCGTCGTGATCGACACGGCCGTGCTCGATGCGGCGGCCGCCGCGCTGAACGCGGGCCGGCCGCTGCTGATCTACGGCCCGGCCGGCAGCGGCAAGACCTTTCTCGCCGAGCGGCTCGGCGCGCTGATGCACGGCCGCGTGCCGGTGCCGCACGCGATCTGCGCGGCGGGCGAAGTGATCCAGGTCTACGACCCGCTCGTGCACGTCGATGCGGAAACGCCGGGGCGCGGCCAGTCGGTCGATCGCCGCTGGCGCCTGTGCCGGCGGCCGGTCGTGATGTCGGGCGGCGAGCTGACGCTCGACGAGCTCGACCTGCGCCGCGACGAAGCGGCCGGCTTCTACCAGGCGCCGCCGCACATGAAGGCGAACATGGGCATGTACGTGATCGACGATCTCGGCCGCCAGCGCGTCGAGCCGCGCGACCTGCTCAACCGCTGGCTGCGTCCGCTCGATCGCGGCGTCGATTTCATGACGCTCGAATCCGGCAACCGCTTCGTGCTGCCGTTCGACGTGTGGCCGGTGTTCTCGAGCAACCTCGCGCCGGAGCAGTTCTGCGACGACGCGTTCATGCGCCGCCTCGGCTCGAAGCTGCACGTTGGCGCGATGTCGATCGACGACTACCGCGCGGTGTACGACGCGGCCTGCGCGTCGTTCGGGCTCGTGTCGGCGAGCGATGCGTTCGACTTCCTGCTGCATCGGCTGCATCTGCCGACCGGCAAGGCGTTTCTTGCGTGCTTTCCGGCGGACCTGCTGCGCCTCGTGGCCGCTGGCGCGCGTTACCGCGGCGATCCGCTCGAGGTGACGCACGACGCGCTGTACGACGCGTGGGCGAGTTACTTCGGCGCGGCGCCCGAACGGGACGGCAGCCATCCGCCGCCGATCGAGCGCGGAGGCCGTACGTTCGTCACCGGTTGAGCGGTTTCTTTCACGATTCGTCGAGGAGCATTGCCATGAAAAACAGTCGAGCAGTCCTGATGCTGGTCGTCGCTATGATCGCGGGTCTTGCCGCGGTCGTATTCGCCTCCCGCTGGCTGATGCAGACATCCACGAGCTCGGTCACGTCCGTCGCGGTGGCCACCACCGACCTGAACCTGGGCGAGCCGCTCGGGCCGAACCAGATCCACATGGTGAGCTGGCCGGCCGGCAGCGTGCCGACCGGCGCGTTCACCGATACGAAGGCGCTCGAAGGGCGCGTCGTGCGCACCAGCCTGTCGCGCGGCGAACCGGTGATCGAGTCGAAGCTCGCGCCGGTCGGCACGAAGGGCGGGCTGTCCGCGGTGATCGCCGACGGCAGCCGCGCGATCACGGTGCGCGTGAACGACGTGGTCGGCGTCGCGGGCTTCGCGCTGCCGGGCAACTACGTCGACGTGATCGTCAACACGCAGGCGCAGCAGGGCAAGACGGACGGGCAGAGCATCTCCAAGATCGTGCTCGAGCACATCCTCGTGCTCGCCGTCGCGCAGCAGGTGAGCCGCGACGACACCGCGCCGAAGGTGGTCAACGCGGTGACGCTGGAAGTCACGCCCGAGCAGGCCGAACGGCTCGACCTCGCGCGCAGCGTCGGCACGCTGTCGCTCGTGCTGCGCAACCAGGTCGACCAGAAGACGCTGAACACCGACGGCGCGACCAAGATGACGCTGCTCGGCAAGGAACCCGCACCGGAAGCGCCGCCGGCGCCCGTCCATGCGCGGCCGGTCCGCGTGCACGTGGCGTCGCATGCGGCGCCGGAAGCGCGGCGCGACTGCGTCGGCGTGCTGACGGGCGTGAAGGGCAGCGTCGAATGTTTCTGAAGTCAATCAATACAGCCACACAAACAAACCGGCCGCCGGCAGCGCGCGGCGGCCTTGGAAGTCGATAACCGGCACGGCGCCGGTCTCTCGGGGGATCAGACGAAATGAAGATCAAACCGCAACGCACAGGTACCGGCCCACTGCGCACACGCGTCGCACGGGGCACGATGATGGCCGCGATCCTCTGTTCGGGATGGCTGACCGTGTATGGCGCGCTCGCGCAGGAAGGCATCGAATCGGCGGTGCTGACCAAGGGCGGCGCCAGCGCGCCGGCCGCGGTCGGCAAGGGGCCGATGCAGATGACGATCAGCATGGCGCCGGTGCCGGCCGCCGCGCCCGCCGCATCGGCGGGGCCGCTGCGCGGGCCGAACTGCGTCGGCGCCGTGCGCGAATCGACCAGTGTCGCGGTGCCGCTCGGCAAGTCGCTGCTGGTGCCGATGCCGGAGCCGGTGCGCAACCGGACCATCGGCAATCCGGCCGTCGCGCAGGCGACGATGGTGTCGCCGCAGACGCTGTACATCCTCGGGCTGGCGGTCGGCACGACCAACATGATCGTGCAGGGCAGGAGCGGCGCATGCCGCGTGATCGACGTCGCGGTCGGCGCGGACGCGGGCGGCCTGCAGGCGTCGCTGCTGCAGCTGATGCCGAACGAGCGCGACATCCATGTGTCGACCGCGGCCGGCACGATCGTGCTGGCCGGCACCGTGTCGAGCTCGCAGGCCGCGCAGCAGGCCGTGCAGATCGCCCATGCATACGGCGACAGCGGGGGCGATGCGGCAGGCGGCAAGCAGGGCGGCGGCGTGCTCAACATGCTGAACGTCACGTCGCCGCAGCAGGTGATGCTCGAGGTGAAGGTGGCCGAGGTGTCGAAGACGCTGATCAACCAGATGGGCAGCGCGTTCAACATCCAGGGCGGGTTCGGTTCGTGGAGCGGCGCGCTGGTCAGCAACCTGCTCGCGGGCGTCGCGAGCGGCGCGGTGTTCAACAAGGCGAACAACAAGCCGTTCAGCATCGCGGCCGACGCGCAGAACACCGACAACCTCGTCAAGATCCTCGCGGAGCCGAACCTCGTGACGATCAGCGGCCAGGAAGCGACGTTCCTCGCGGGCGGCAAGATCTTCATCCCGATCCCGCAGAGCGGCAGCAACGGCGTCTCGTCGATCACGCTGCAGGAAGAGGAATTCGGCGTCGCGCTGAAGTTCACGCCGACGGTGCTGGCCAACGGCCGGATCAGCCTGAAGGTCGCGCCGGAAGTGTCGGAGCTGTCGCAGACGGGCGTCACGCTGAGTGCGTCCAACATCGGCGGCACGTCGATCCTGCCGCTGATCACGACGCGGCGCGCCTCGACGACGGTGCAGATGAGCGACGGCGAATCGTTCGCGATCGGCGGGCTGATCAAGGACAACGCGAGCGGTGCGCTGAAGGCGATCCCGGGCGTCGGCGAAGTGCCGGTGCTGGGCGCGCTGTTCCGCAGCACGTCGTTCCAGCAGGATCGCACCGAGCTGATCTTCCTGATCACGCCGCACCTGGTGAAGCCGTTGCAGACCGCCGACGTCGCGCTGCCGACCGACAGCTTCTCGAAGCCGAACGAGGCCGACGTCTTCGCCACCGGCAACATGGAAGGCCGCGGCGGCGTGCGCAAGGCAGGCGTGCAGCCGATGCAACCGGCGAACGGCGCGGCCGCCGCGCCGCAGACACCGGCCCAGGCCCCGGCACCCGCTCCGGCGCCGAAATCGGAAGCACCGGTCGCACCGGCCGCGCTGCCCGCACCGCGCGCGCCGCAAGACGCCGACGTGCAGCCGCCGGTACCGGCCGAGCCGCCGAAGGCGCCGGCGCCGGTCGCGGCCGCCGCCCCGCAGTCCGACCCGGCCACCGCGGCGCGCGTCGCACGCATCGAAGCCGCCGCCGCGCGCCTCGCGGCCGCCGGCGCCGAACCGTCGGCCCAGCCGGCGGCGCGCACGAAGCACCGGCTCGCGGCGGCGCCCAAGGCGCAGGTTGCACGCGCGGGCGCGGAATCCCAGTCCACCGATCGTTGAAGCCATCCAAGGGGAAGCTCATGAAATCCGCCTACCTCGTATTCGTGCGCCGCGCGGCGCTCGCCGTCCCGCTCGCGTTCGCGCTTGCCGGCTGCATGTCGTCGACCCCGGTGTGGGACAGCCGCTTCGGCGATTCGGTCCGCACCGTGATGCACGCCCAGATCATCGATCCGCATGCCGGCGAACATCCGGCATCGGCATCGGGGGTCGACGGCGCCGCCGCCGCGGCCGCGCTCGACAACTACGACAAGTCGTTCAAGCAGGTCCAGCCGCCCGCCAATGCGTTCGTGATCGGCATCGGCAAGGCCTCGCAGTAACGGCACCACGCTCAGGGAGAACGCCATGAACCGCGCAGCCCGCTATCCGAAACGCACGCGTCGCAGCCTGCACCGCCAGCGCGGTGCCGTCGCGATCATCGTCGGCCTCTCGCTGGCGGTGATGATCGGGTTCGTCGGGCTCGCGCTGGATCTCGGCAAGCTGTACGTCACGCGCAGCGAGATGCAGAACAGCGCCGATGCATGCGCGCTGTCGGCCGCGCGCGACCTGACATCGGCGATCAGCCTGTCGGTGGCCGAGGCGAACGGCATCGCCGCCGGCCACCTGAACTTCGGTTTCTTCCAGAACAAGTCGGTGCCGATGCTGACCAACGCGAACGTGACGTTCAGCGATTCGCTGTCGAATCCGTTCCTGGCGAAGAACGCGGTCGCGACGCCGGCGAACATGAAATACGTGAAGTGCACGGCGACGCTCAGCAACATCGCGCACTGGTTCATCGAGGTGCTCAACGTGCTGCCGGGCACCAAGCTCGCGAATGCGGCGGAAGTGTCGGCAAGCGCGATCGCGACGGTCGGCGGCGGGCAGACGGCCTGCGCGATTCCGGTGTTCGTGTGTCGCGCGGCGACCGGGGCGCCGTACAAGGTCGGCGACTGGATTTCGTCGCCGTCCGGCTCGTCGGCCACCTACGGGCCCGGCAATTTCGGCTGGGCGGCGCTCGACGGCTCGACGAACGAACCGACCATCGCGAGCGAGCTGTCGGGCAATACCTGCAACATCACGAGCCCGCCCGATCTCGGCTCGACGGGCCTGAAGTCGGCATCGCTGCGCGCCTGGAATACCCGCTTCGGGATCTATACGAACGGTGCGAACGGCTCGAGCGGTCAGCCCGACTTCACCGGCTATGCGTATGTCGGCCCGGACTACGGGCCGCCCGGAACGCCGGGCATCAAGGGCGATGCGTACACGCAGTTCGTGATCGACCGGACGAAATTCAAGCCTTACCAGGGCGACGACGCATCCAACGGCGGCTCCGGCATCAACACCGGCTGGTCCGGCTCGGCGAACAACTACCAGAGCAACGGCGGCGATCGCCGTCTCGCGCTCGCGCCGGAAGGCGACTGTTCGACGCTGCAGGGGAGCAGCCACAAGTTGCACGTGACGCAGTGGGATTGCGTGCTGATGCTCGATCCGCTGCCGTTCAGCCCCGGCAGCAGCCCGGTCGTCGCCCACCTCGAATACCTCGGCTCGTCGGCGTCCCCCAACAGCCCGTGCGCGACGCACGGGCTGCCCGGCAGCGGCAGCGCGTCCGGGGTCCAGGTGCCGATGCTCGTTCAATAGCAGGGAGACGGTCATGAAAAAGCTTCCGTTTCGCCGTTCGCGCGCCCGTGGCGCGGTGGCCGTCGAGTTCGCGCTCGTGCTGATGCCGATGATCCTGCTGGCGACCGGCGCGGCCGAGTTCGGCCGCGCGATCTACCAGTACGAGACGCTGACCAAGGCGACCCGCGACGCGGCGCGCTACCTGTCGGTCTGGTTGCCGACCGACAGCGCGTATCCGGTGTCGCAGGCGCAGTGCCTGGTCGTCTACGGCAGCACGACGTGCGGCACGTCGGGCACCGAGCTGGTGCCCGGGCTCAAGACATCGATGGTCACGATCTGCGACGCCCAGCACACGACCGGCTGCAGCGACGCGTCCGATCCGTCGCAGTTCGCGAACCTGCCGACCTACGACGCGGACAACAACAACTCGTCGAGCGGTTCGGCGGCGGGCGCGATCAACGTCGTCGAAGTGAAGATCACCGGCTACAAGTACCAGCCGATTCCCGCATACCCGGGGCTGCCGTCGATCACCTTCGGCAACATCGTCACCGTGATGAGGCAAGTTTCATGAACGCGCGCCATTTCCCGCTGTCCCGCCGGCGCGCGCAGCGCGGCGTGGCGATCGTCGAGTTCGCCCTGATCGCGTCGGTGCTGATCATGCTGCTGATCGGCATCTTCGAATTCGGCCGCGTGCTGTTCTACTGGAACACCGCGAGCGAGGCCGTGCGCCTCGGCGCGCGCACGGCGGTGGTCTGCGACGTGAACGCCGCGGGCATCGTGAAGCGCGTGAAGTCGCTGCTGCCGCTGCTGTCGGACAGCAACGTGTCGGTCAGCTACACGCCGGCGAGCTGCGACGTCAACACGTGCTCGTTCGTGACGGTGAGCGTCACGAACGTCACCGTCAAGACCATGATCCCGTTCGTGAACGTCACGGTCAGGATGCCGCCGTTCACGACGACGCTGCCGCGCGAAAGCCTGAGTTCCGCGACGGGCGGTTCAGCCTGCAACTAATCGAAAAGACGAGGCACACGACATGATCAATATCCTCGTAGCTTCCGACGATACCGCGCGGCTCACGCAGATCGCGCGTCTCGTGGCCGACTGCGGACGCTATCGCACGACGCGCGCCACCGGCCGCCCGTCGCAGATCGAACATCGCACCGACGGGCTCGACGCGTTCGACATCCTGCTGGTCGACGGCACGTCGCTCGAGCCGTCCGAGCTGTCGGCGATCGAGCGCATCTGCCGCGCGCATGCGGGCCTGACCTGCATCCTCGTGGCCGCGGATGCATCGCCGCACGTGCTGCTGGAGGCGATGCGCGCGGGCGCGCGCGACGTGCTGCAGTGGCCGCTCGATGTGCAGGCGCTCGGCCGCGCGCTCGAACGGGCGGCCGCGCAAAGCACGCGGCGCGATACCGACGACACGCGGGTCGTGTCGTTCATGTCGTGCAAGGGCGGGGCCGGCACGAGCTTCGCGGCCGGCAACATCGCGTTCGAGATCGCCGAGGGCTTCAAGCGCCGCGTGCTGCTGATCGACGTGAACCAACAGTTCGCCGACGCGGCGTTCCTCGTCAGCGACGAAACCCCGCCGTCGACGCTGCCGCAACTGTGCGCGCAGATCGAGCGGCTCGACAGCGCGTTTCTCGACGCGAGCGTCGCGCACGTGACGGAAAACTTCCACGTGCTCGCGGGCGCCGGCGACCCGGTCAAGGCCGCCGAGATGCGCGAGGACGCGCTCGAATGGATTCTCGGCGTCGCCGCGCCGCGCTACGACTTCGTGATCTTCGACGTCGGCGTCGGCATCAATCCGCTGTCGATGGTCGCGCTCGATCGCAGCGACCAGATCGAGATCGTGCTGCAGCCCGCGATGCCGCACGTGCGCGCCGGCCGCCGGCTGCTGGAGATCCTCGTGTCGCTCGGCTACTCGACCGACCAGCTGCGGCTGATCGTGAACCGCGCGACGCGCGCGAGCGAGCGGACCCGCACCGCGCTCGAGGAAGTGCTCGGCCTGCAGGCCTCCTGCACGATTCCCGACGACGCCGACACCGTGCTCGAAGCGATCAACCAGGGCCATCCGGTGTCGCGGCTCGCGCGCGGCTCGGCGGTCGCCCGGGCGTTGCAGGGCTGTGCGAAACAACTCGTCGACGGCGAAGTGCGCGCGGGACGCAGCGCGACGCACAGCGAACCGTTGATGTCCCGGCTGTTCGGCCGCAAGGCCACGCCGAAGCTCAAGTCGATGTAATTCTTTCGGGGAACCATCATGTCATTGCGCGAACAGATGTCCTTGCACCGGGCCCAGCCGCTGGCGGCGGGGAACGAACCGGCCGGCCCGGCGCATTCGTCGGTGCGCGACGCATACCAGAAGTTGCGCCGCGACATTCACCTGGCCGTGCTCGAGCGCGTCGAGCTCGAGCGCCTGTCGCGGCTGCACCAGGATCAGGTCCGCATGGAAATCGGCGCGCTGATCGCGCGCATCCTCGACGAGGAGCGGGTGCCGGCGAACGACATCGAGCGGCGCCAGCTCGCGATCGACGTGTACGACGAGATGTTCGGCTTCGGCCCGCTCGAAGCGCTGCTGCGCGACCCCGGCATTTCCGACATCCTCGTGAACACGTACCGGCAGGTCTACGTCGAGCGCTGCGGCCAGCTCGAACTGACCGACGTGACGTTCTACGACGACGCGCACCTGATGAAGGTGATCGAGAAGATCGTGTCGCGCGTCGGGCGCCGCATCGACGAATCGAGCCCGATGGTCGACGCGCGGCTGCCGGACGGCTCGCGCGTGAACGCGATCATCCCGCCGTCCGCGATCGACGGGCCGCTGATGTCGATCCGGCGGTTCGCGGTCAACCCGCTGAAGATGGACGACCTGGTGCGCTTCCACAGCCTGACGCCGCCGATGGCCGAGCTGCTCGACGCGCTGTCGCGCGCGAAGGTGAACGTGCTGGTGTCGGGCGGCACCGGCAGCGGCAAGACGACGCTGCTCAACATCCTGTCCGGCTTCATTCCGCGCAACGAGCGGATCGTGACGATCGAGGACGCCGCGGAGCTGCAACTGCAGCAGCCGCACGTGCTGCGGCTCGAAACGCGCCCGCCGAACATCGAGGGCAAGGGCGAGATCACGCAGCGCACGCTGGTGCGCAACGCGCTGCGGATGCGCCCGGACCGGATCATCCTCGGCGAAGTGCGCGGCGCCGAAGCGCTCGACATGCTCAACGCGATGAACACCGGCCACGAAGGCTCGCTCGCGACGATCCACGCGAACACGCCGCGCGACGCGCTGACGCGGCTCGAGAACATGGTCAGCGTGTCCGGCCTGACGCTGCCGCCGAAGACGATGCGCCAGCAGATCGCGTCGGCGATCTCGGTGGTCGTGCAGGCGGCGCGGCTCACCGACGGCAAGCGCAAGATCGTCAGCATCCAGGAACTGACCGGGATGGAAGGCGACATCATCAACATGCAGGAGATCTTCACGTTCAAGCGCACGGGCGTGGACCGCGACGGCGCGGTGCGCGGCCACTTCTGCGCGACCGGCGTGCGGCCGAAGTTCGTCGAGCGGCTGCAGGCGTTCGGCATCGACCTGCCGGATTCGCTGTACGACCCGTCCGTGCGTTACGAGACGGACTGACGCCAGGGCGCCGTTTGTTGCCGGGGAGAGGCCTCATGAATGCGATCTTTTACGGTTTTGTGATTCTCACCTTCGTCGCGGTCGTGCTGTCGATCGAGGGCGTCTATCAATGGTGGAACGCGCGGCACGGCGCCGCCGCGCGCCGGATCGAATCGCGCATTCGCGCGATGTCGGCCGGCGGCAACGTCCAGCAGGAGCGGCTGTCGATCCTGAAGAAGCGCATGCTCGACGAGTCGAAACCGTTCGACCGGCTGCTGCTGCGCGTGCCGCGCGTGCACACGCTCGATCTCGTGATCCAGCAGTCGGGCCTCGACTGGACGCTGCCGAAGCTGATCACGCTCAGCGCGGCGTTCGCGGCGCTCACGTGGTTCGCGGCGAGTTTCGCGCGGTTGCCGCAACTCGCCGCGGTGCCGATCGCGCTGTTCGCCGGGTGGGTGCCGATGTTTTACGTGCTGCGCTGCCGCGCACGGAGGATGCGCAAGCTCGAACGGCAGTTGCCGGAGATCTGCGACATGATCGCGCGCGCGCTGCGTTCCGGCCATTCGTTCACGAGCACGCTCGGGATGGTCGGCGACGAGTTTTCCGAGCCGATGGGCGGCGAATTCCGCGTCACCTTCGACGAGGTCAACTACGGCGTGTCGCTGCACGACGCGCTGATGAACCTCGCGACGCGCGTGCCGGTGCAGGACCTGCGCTACTTCGTGATCGCGGTGCTGATCCAGCGCGAGACGGGCGGCAACCTGGCCGAGCTGCTCGACAGCATCGCCGGGCTGATCCGCGAGCGCTTCAAGCTGTTCGACAAGGTGCGCGTGCTGTCGGCGGAAGGGCGGCTGTCGGCGTGGATTCTCGGGCTCTTGCCGTTCGGCACCGCGGCGGTGATGGCGCTGCTGAACCGCGAATTCCTGTCGGTGCTCTGGGAGGATCCGGCCGGGATCCGGATGGTCGGCACGATGCTGGTGTCGATGCTGTTCGGCCTGTTCTGGATCCGCCGTATCGTGCGCATTCGCGTCTGACGCGCGAGCCGAATAACGAACCGTTGCGAGGTTGTCATGCAAAACCTGAGCGTGGTCCAGGCCGTGATGCTGGGCGGCTTGTTCATCTTCGTGGCCGGCGGCGTGCTCGTCGCGATGCTGCTGTTCGCGCCGCGCGGCATCCAGCGCCGGATCCAGCAGGCCGGCGGGGCCGGGGCGGGCGCCGTCGCCGGCCCGGGCGACGGCGACGACATGGCGTCGCGCTGGGTCGCGAAGCTGGTCGAGCTGTCCACCCCGATCTCGAAGCTGTCGGTGCCGAAGGAGGGCTGGGAGAATTCGCCGCTGCGCATCCGGCTGATGAATGCCGGCTGGCGCAACCCGAGCGCGGCCGCGCTGTATTTCACCGCGAAGACGATGCTCGCGCTCGGCCTGCCGTGCGCGGCGCTGCTGGCGCTGATCACGACGTCGCTCGGCGACGAGCGCGCGCTGCTGTCGCTGATCCTCGTGGCGCTCGCCGGCATCGGCTACTACATCCCGAACGTCGTGCTGTCGCAGCGGGTCAAGGTGCGCCAGCAGAAGATCTTCGAGGATTTCCCGGACGCGCTCGACCTGCTGACGGTGTGCGTCGAGGCAGGGCTCGGGCTCGATGCAGCGCTGATGAAGGTGAGCGAGGAACTGCGGTTTCGCAGCGAGGTGGTCGCGAGCGAACTCGACCTGCTGCTGCTCGAGATGCGCTCCGGCTTCACGAAGGAGACGGCGCTGCGCAATCTCGCGCTGCGCACCGGCGTGGAGGACATCGAATCGTTCTGCGCGATGCTGATCCAGGCCGACCGGTTCGGCACGAGCATCGGCGAATCGCTGCGCGTGCTGTCGGACATGCTGCGCACGCGGCGCCGGATGCGCGCGGAGGAACGTGCGGCGAAGATCGCGCTGAAGCTGCTGTTTCCGCTGATCTTCTGCATCTTTCCCGCGCTGATGATGGTGCTGCTCGGGCCGGCGATGATTCACGTCTATCGCGTGCTGCTGCCCACGCTCGTCGGCGTCGCGCAATGAGCGGCGCGCGGATGCGGCGTCGCGCGCATCGATAAAGGCTGGAGGTGCCGGCCCCGCGGCCACTCGGTGGCCACGCGGCGGCCGGCACGGCAACAGGCTTCATGGAGGCTCCCTCCCCAGGCGGCGCCGCGAGACAGGTCGATCATAGCGGCGTCAATGCATCCTGGACCCATGGTCGATCATGGAACGAGCCGTAGTCCACCGCCTTCACGGCTGCCCCCTACTGCTAACCGCCGAGGCGGCGGCGCGTCACGGCCGCCCTTCGTCAGGCACTTCCGCCGACTTGCCGAGTTCGTCCATGACGATCTGCGCGATCTTGTTGGCCGGTGCGTGTCCGTCCGGCGCGGCGGCTGTGGTCGTCCACGTGACGATCGTCGTCTTCGTTGCCGGGTCGTAGCCCATGAAGGTATTGAAGCCCGGTATCTCGCCCGTGTGCCCGTAGAACGTGCCGAATTTGGCGAGACCCATGCAGTAGCTGGCCGACTTCGGGTCGGACGGATCGGTCGGCGTGCAACTGGCGAGGCGTTGCGCCTGCAGGTCGGCGTTCAGGTAGCCGCCGCCGACCATCCGCTGCACGTACGCGGCCAGTTCGGTCACGGTCGAGATGCCGGAGCCGGCCGTCCAAGCCCACGACGTGTTGACGCCGGTCACGTCGGTCGGCTGCAGCGTCCCGTTTTTCGCTTCCGCCTGACGTTCGGGCGACAGCGCGTCGCTGTCGGTCGTCTCCGCATTGGTGCCCCATTGATAACCGTGCGGCGCGGGCGCCGGCAGCGCCGTATTCGTTTGCGGCGGGAGCGACGTGTGGGTCAGGCCGAACGGCGCGAACAGGCGTGCGTTCATTGCGTCGGCCGCGCTCATGCCGGTGAGCCGCTCGATGATGAGCCCGAGCAGCACCGTATTCGTGTTCGAGTAGCGAAAATCGGCGCCCGGCGCGAAATAGACCGGCTGGCCTGCGGCGATGTCGAGCAGTTCCGTCGTGGTCCAGACCTTGTCGGGCTGCGCATCGAGCATCTGGTTGAACGCGAGGCTGGTCGAGTAGTTGTAGAGGCCGCTGCGCATGCGCAGCAATTGCTCGATCGTGATCGTATTGCCGTTGGGCACGTTCGCGACGAACTTGTCGACGGTGTCGCTCAGGCTCAGCCGGCCTTCCTGCACGAGTTGCAGGATCACCGTGCCGGTCCACGTCTTCGTGATGCTGCCGACGCGAAAATGCGCGCCGGTCGGGATCGGCGTGGTCGTGCCGCGCACGGCGGTGCCGAACGATTCGAGCCAGTTGCCTTGCGGCGACTGCACGTAGACGACCGCGCCGGACGTCATCGTGTCCGCGAGCAGCGCGTTGATCTGCGGCCGCGCGGTGTTCGCGAAGGCCGGGCTGCCGGAGGTGAGCGAACTGTCGCCGCCGCACGCGGATACCGCCAGCCCGATGACGGCGGCCGGTGCGACGGCAACCATGTCGCGCACCAGCCGTTTCGCCGCGCCCGACCAGAACCTGACGGTTGCTGAAGTAGCCATGGCGCGGTCCTCCGGGTTCGTGACGGATGGTTTTTCCTGCCTTCTCGACCACTATAGGACACGCGTGTCGAGGCCGGCAGCATCCATCGCGTTGAGCCGGATTCATCTGACGATAACGATCGGGCCGGCTGATCCGGTGGCGGGCGTCACTGGAAGTGATGCACGTAGCGCAGCACCATCCGCGTGCCCTGCGGCCGGTTGCGCGCATAGATCTCGAAGTACGCGTTGAACAGCAGGTGATCGTGCGGCGAGAAGCTATACATGGCCCCCGGCCCGATCGCGAACACGGCTTCGCGCGTGCCCGGCACGTCCTGCCCGTTGGCCTTCATGTCGGTGGTCTGGCGCAGCCAGTAGCCGTTGAGCCCCAGCCGCAGGCCGGGCCGCACTTCGTACTCGGTCGCGAAGTTCACGTGGATCGCCTGGCCCGCCTGCGTCGACGTCACGTCCGGGCCGAGCGCCGTGGCCGGCTGATGGTTGGTCGCGTTCCACAGATAGTGCAGCCGCCACGACACGGTCCATTTCGGCGTGAGCCACAGCGTCGCGGCCCAGTACGGATCGAACGACCAGAAATGGCTGCCCGGATTGATCGCGCGCGACGGATCGTACGCGCCGGTCGGCACGATGAACTGAAATTCGACGCGCTGCGCGAAGCGCGGGCCCTGCGCGCCCATCACCGGGTCGAACTGGACGAACGGGCCGATCAGCAGGTCGCCGAAGCCGGCGCGCGCATTCAGCGCGACGTTGCCGATCCCGTCGTCAGTCCGCGCGGACGCGATCCACGGCAGGATCACGTCGAGGCCCGGATGCATGCCCGCGAACGTCAGCGGCGACTGATAGACGAGCTGGCTCAATCCCGCGAACAGGTCGATGTCCTGCTTCGGCAGCCCGACCTTGTTGCCCGCATTGTCGTTGACGCGGCCGGCCGTGTAGTACTGCAGGTACTGCGTGCCGTACCAGCCGGCGCCGGCCGGCGGCATCCCGTCGAGGAAACTCGTCATGCCGAGGTTGACCGCCGGCAGGTCGGCCGCATGGGCCGGTGTATGGCCAGCGAGGCCGGCGAGGCCGGCGATCGCGAAGCCTGCGGCGACGAGCAGGCGAGAGCCGATTTTCATGTTCACCACCTCCTGGTTATTTGCTTGTGTGTACTAATCAAGGTGCGCGTGAAAGATCGGGATGATCGGCGATCGCGCGGTACTGGCCGGCATGGAACACGAGCGGCGCCTTGCCGAATGCGTCGAACTGTTCGATCTCGCCGATGAAGAGCAAGTGATCGCCGCCTTCGTAATGGCCGACGTTGCGGCACACGAAGCGCGCGCTCGCGCCGTCGAGGCACGGCACGCCGCCGTTCTCCGAATCCATGTGCAGCACGCCGTCGAACTTGTCGGCGCTGGGCGTCGCGAAGCGGCGCGACAGGTCGATCTGGTCGTGCGCGAGGATGTTGATCGCGAAGTGCGTTGCCGCGACGAAATCCGGACGGCTCGGCGCGAGCTTGCGCAGGCTCCACAGCACGAGCGGCGGATCGAGCGACAGCGACGAGAACGAATTCGCGGTGAGGCCCACCTTGCGGCCGTCGGCCGCGCACGTGGTGATCACGGTGACGCCGGTCGGGAACTGCCCGAACGCGGCGCGCAACTGCATCGGGTCGAGGGCCGTGCGTTCGGTAACGGTGGTTTCCATCGCGATTACTCCGCACGCACGCTGTGTTCGCGAATCAGCGCCGCGCACGCCGACGGCTCGAACCACCACGGCGCGAACCGGCGCGGATCGTCGAAGCCGTCGACGATCGTTTTCGCAAGCGACGGCAACTGGCCGGCCGCGCCGAGCAGTTCGAGGATGTGCGGCGGCGGCGGGGTCAGCAGCGAGTTGGTCCAGCGCACGACATGCTGCGCATAGGCCCAGTAGCCTTCGAACGTCTGGTGCATCCAGTCTTCGCCGAACGGTGCGGCGCCGCGCGCGACGATCGCGTCGAAGTAGGCGTTCGCGCATTTCGCGGCATTGTTCGAGCCCTGGCCGGTGATCGGATCGTTGACCACCACCGCATCGGCCATCCCGAACACCGCGCGGCCCGACGGCAGCCGGAAGAACGGCTTGCGCACGGTCGGCGCGAAGCGCCCGGCCAGCGTGCCGTTCGGATCGGTGAGCGCGACGTCGCGGCAGCGCTCGTATTCCCACGGCACGTACTGCTGCAGGAACGACAGGCTGCGGTCCAGATGCTGCTCGGGCGTCTTCACGTCGGCCCAGCAGTCGAGCGGGCCGCCCGGGATGCCTTCGAACACCATGATTTCGCACGGGCCCGTGGTGGTCAGCGCGGGAAACACGAAGTATTCGCCGATGCCCGGCAGCAGGTTGAAGCGCACGCGCGAGTACGGCTCGCTCGGCGTCATCCCTGTCACGTAGGTGAGGGCCAGCGCGCGCTGCGGTCGATCGAACGGGCTGCGCGCGTCGTCGCGGCCGAGCAGGCCGACGATGTCGCCCTTGCCGGCCGCGAGCAGCACGAGGTCGTGGCTGCGTGCGAGTTCCTCGAGTTCGGGCACGCCGACGTCGGCGATGCGCACGTCCGCGCCGCGGCGGCGGACGCCGTCGAGCCAGTCGGCCATCTTCACGCGCTGGTCGACCGACTGCGCGTAGAGAGTGAGCCGCGACGACCAGTCGATCGCCTTGCGACCGTTGCCGTCCGGGTGCGGCACCGCGATGCCGATGCCTTCGACGGACGGGCACGCTTCCTCCCACGTATTCAGGCCGAGGTCGCGCTCGATCTGCAACGACGTGTGGAACATGCACTGGCTCGACATGACCTTGCCCGAGCGGATCTGCCCGGCGTCGCGGTTGGTCGCGAGCGTGACGTGGTAGCCCTGGTCGAGCAGGGCGAAGGCGAGTTGCAGGCCGGACTGGCCGGCGCCGACGATAGCGATGCGTCTCATGGGAAATTCCTTGGTGGGTCGTGTAGCGGCCGTAGTGTTTGCGGGAAGCAGCAGCGACGCGCGGTTACTCCGCGAGGCGCGGAATCGCCGGCACCGCCTGTTCGGGGCCCATCGCGGCATAGCCGCCGTCCACCGCGTAGTCGGCGCCCGTCACGAAGCTCGCCGCGTCGCTGCACAGGAACGTGACGACCTGCGCGACTTCCGACGGATCGCCGACGCGCCCGAGCAGATGAAACGGCGCGGCGACGCGATCGGTCTTCGCGCGATCGCCGTGCGTCAGCTCGTCCATCACGCGCGACCAGGTCCACCCCGGCGACACCGAATTGACGCGGATGCCGTCGGGCGCGAGATCCATCGCCATGCTGCGCGTGAGCTGACGGATCGCGGCCTTGGAGGTCGGATACAGCCAGCGGCCGGTCTGCGCGCACTGCGCGGAGATCGAGCTGAAGTTGACGATCGCGCCGCCGCCGCGCCGCGCCATGTGCGGATGCACGGCCTTCGCGAGCATCGCGGCCGACACGACGTTGACGTCCATCGCCGCGAGCCAGTCGTTGCGGGTCGCGTGGATGCCGTTGTCGACATAGCTGCACGCGAGGTTGACGAGCACGTCGATCGCGCCGAACCGATCGACGATCGTCGCGATGGCACGCTCGATCGCGCGGTCGTCGGTGATGTCGAGCGCGATGAACAGCGCCCGTTCGCCGAGCGATGCGGCCACGCGTGTGCCGTTGTCCGCATCGAGATCGAGGATCGCGACGCACGCACCGGCGCGGCTCAGGTCCTGCGCGACCGCGGCGCCGATCAGCGTGGCGCCGCCGGTGACGAGCGCGACTTTGCCTGCAAGGGCATTCATGGGGTGTCTCCGGGAATCGTGGGGTGAGGGAAGGGCCGCGTCAGCGCGCAGCCGTCGGCGGCGCGCTGTCGCGCCAGCGGCGCATCAGGCCGTTCGACGGCACGGTGACGTCGAGCAGCTTGCGGGCCGTGTCGACGCCCGCGACCGGCAGGCCGGCCGCATCGAGCAGGCCGATCTGCACGAGCACGCTCGCCTGATCCCAGTAGATGTGCTCGTGATAGAGCTTGTCGCCGCGAAACTTGACGATCGCGACGAGCGGAATCTCGACGCGCTTGCCGGTCGGCGCGACGCCCGGCAGCATCCAGTCGATCTCGGTGGTGTGCGTGAAGCAGAACAGCAGTTCGTCGACGATCTGGCTCGCGCCGATCGTGCGCGAGATCGGCGTGATCGTCGTGTCGGGCGGGTTCGCATGCACGAAGTGATGCGTGTAGAAGCGCTTCAGTTCGTCGTGGCCGACGCCGCCCGTCAGCGTCGGAATATGGTTGACGTACGGCTCGGCGACCATCGTGGCCATCGTCGCGTCGACGTTGCGCGTGTCGAACTCGTGCTGCAGATGCGTTTCCCACAGCGCGGACAGGTCGTAGTGCGGGCCGAGCGCGGCGCGGAACGCGGCGATCGCGCGCTGGTGGGCCATGACCGCGGCGGCTTGGTCGTAATGATCGCCGCCGGCGCGGGCGAACGCGTGATCGACGCCGGGGTAGACGTACACTTCGACGCCGTCGCGGCCGGACAGCGCATCCGCGATGCGCTGCTGCGCATCGGGCGGGCAGAAGCGGTCCTGCGCCGCGATCTGCAGCACGAGCCGCCCGTGCAGGTGCGCGGCTTCGTCCAGCGCGTGCTCGATGCCCACGCCGTAGTAACTGACCGCCGCGGCCACGCCCGGCAGCCGGCACGCGGCGAGATACGCGAGCTTGCCGCCGAGGCAGTAGCCGAGCACGCCGGCCTCGCCCGTGCATTCCGGCCGCTGGCGCAGCACCTCCAGCGCGGCGCCGATATCCTCGACGCCCTTGTTTTCGTCGTATTCGCGATAAAGGGCCATCGCGCGCTCGAAGTCGGCCGCCGTGTACCCGAGCTCGATACCCGGCGACTGGCGCCAGAACAGGTCCGGCACGAGCACCGTATAGCCTTCCTCGGCGTAGTAGTCGGCCACGTCGCGCATCGTCGCGTTCGCGCCGAAGATCTCGTGACAGAGCACGATGCCCGGCCCCGTGCCGCGGGCCGGCGTGCTCAGGTACGCGCGGAACGCGCCGCCGTCCGGTGATGGAATCTCGATGTGACGTCCGTTCATGCGTCCCTCCATGCGGTTGGTTTCGGTGACGGGCCCAGTATTGGCGGCCGAAATGGGCGTTTCTATCCGCTTTCTTCGGCCGGTATCCGCGAATTCCGGAAACCTGCGGCAGCGGCCGCCGCGGGCCGGCGGGCCGGGGCCGACTGCGGGTATGTGCGGATGCGGACAGCCCGCACAGTTTTCTACGATGCGCGAACGGTCCGCTTCTTGCGTGGCTTGCGCGGGACTTGCGTGTTTCGCAGGACGGACTGTCCGGATACTCCGGCCGCTGTCCGGATCGTGCGAACCATTCCCCGATAGCGGGAATGCATGCACGGCGCGAGTGCGATCGAGCACGACGGGAGAACTTCGATGGCGCAATTTTCCGAAACCGGCTGGCTGGCCGATGCCGCCTGTTTCAATCACGACACGCTGATGCTGGAGTCGAACGACGTCGACGAGGTGCGTGCGCGCGTGGCGGACGTATTCAAGCCGCACCGGCTCACGCCGACCGGCGAATCGCGCGCGCTGCACAGCTGTATGCACCACGCACGCTGGGGCAACCTGTCGTTGAACCTGCTCGATTACGGCGGCGGCGTCAGCATCGAGCCGGGGCCGCTCGAACATTTCTTCCTGCTGCAGATTCCGCTGCGCGGCGACGCCGAGATCGAATGCGGCGCGACGCGCTTCGTGTCGTCGCCGGGCACCGCGTCGCTGATTTCGCCGACGCTGCCGCTGAAGATGCGCTGGGGCGACGCGTGCCCGCAGGCGATCCTGCGCATCGAGCGCGAAGTAATGGAACGCCACGCGCAGCGGCATTTCGGCGACGACCGGCGCGCGAGCGTCGAATTCGAACCGGAGTTCGACCTGTCGTCGCCGCAGGGCACCTGTCTCGCGCAATTGCTGCCGGTGCTCGCCGGCGCGATCGCGACGGACGCGCATCCGCTGCGTCATCCGCTCGCGTTCGAGCAGCTCGAATCGACGCTGCTGAACCTGCTGCTGTACGGCCACCCGAACACCGCGCGCAACGGCACACGTTCCGCGCCGGCACCGCTCGCGCCGTTCTACGTGCGGCGCGTCGAGGAATACATTCGCGCGCATCTCGACGAGCCGCTGACGATCGAACGGCTCGCCGAACTCGCCGGCGTCAGCCCGAGCACGCTGTTCGCCGGCTTTCGCAATCGCCACGGGATCACGCCGATGGGCTTCGTGCGACAGTTGCGGCTGCAACATGTGCGCGACGAACTGCTGGCCGACGACACGCCGGGGCTCGCGTCGGTCACCGACGTCGCGCTGAAATGGGGGTTCGCGCACCTCGGCCGGTTTGCGATCGAGTACAAGCGCGCGTTCGGCGAATCGCCGTCGGCGACGCTCAGGATGCGGCGCGCGCGGGGGTGAACGCAACGGCGGGAACCGTGTCCCGCCGTTGCGATGGTCGGTGCGGCCGGGCGTGCCGGAGGTGGACGCCCGGCGGATCGTCTACGTCACCGTGCCTTTCTTCAGATCCTCGATACACGGAATCCCGGCGCGCCGTTTCGGCCGCAGGAATTTCGGCACCGCGGGTGCCTGGCCGACGCCTGCGTGGCTTTGGTCGGTCTTGGGCTTCAACGCGGCCCGCTTGACCTTGTGCGGAATCCGGCAGCCGCCGGCCGGCAGGTCGCCGTACGGATCCTCGTCGGCCGCCGCCGCGGGGGCCGCCGGCATCGCCGGGGCGGCCGATGCGACCAGCATCGGGGCGAACGGCAACGCATGCAGCCGCTCGCCGGTCAGGACGAACGCGCCGTTGGCCACCGCCGGCGCGATCGGCGGCACGCCGGCGTCGCTCAACCCGGTCGGCTGCGCGTCCGACGGCACGAAGAAGACATCGACCGGCGGCGCGTCCTGCATGCGCACGGGCGGATAGTCGGCGAAACCGGCGTTGCGCACCGCGCCGTGGTCGACGTCGATCGCGAAGCCCGGCTTCGTCGTCGCGAGGCCGAACAGCGCGCCGCCCTGGATCTGCGCTTCCGCGCCGGTCGGGTTGACGATGCGGCCCGCGTACACGCCTGCCGTCACGCGATGCACGCGCGGCTGCTGCGCGTCGATCGACACGTCGGTCACGTACGCGACGACCGAGCCGGCCGTTTCGTGCATCGCGACGCCCCACGCGTGCCCGGCCGGCAGCGTGCGCGTGCCGTAGCCGGACTTGTCGACGGCCAGCGCGAGCGCCTGGCGATGGGGCGCGTGCTCGGGGCCGGCCAGCCGCGCCATCCGGTAGGCGACCGGGTCCTGACGCGCCGCGTGCGCGAGTTCGTCGACCAGCGTTTCCATCACGAACGCCGTATGCGTATGGCCGCCCGAACGCCACGACTGGACCGGCACGTCGGCGTCGGTCTGATGGACGGAGACCTGCATCGGGAAACCGTACGGGCTGTTCGCGACGCCTTCGGTCAGGCTGGGATCGGTGCCGCGCTTGAGCATCGTCGTGCGCTCGAGCGGCGAGCCCTTCAGCACCGACTGGCCGACGACGACGTGCTGCCAGTCGCGCACGGCGCCGCTGCCGTCGACGCCGATGTCGACGCGATGCAGCACCATCGGGCGGTAGTAGCCGCCGCGCAGATCGTCCTCGCGCGTCCAGATCGTCTTGACCGGGCCGAGGTGGCCGGCCGCGAGATACGCGGCGGACACGCGGGCGGCTTCGACCACGTAGTCCGACGTGGGCGTCGAGCGCCGGCCGTAGTCGCCGCCCGACGTCAGCGTGAAGATCTGGACTTTCTCCGGCGCGACGCCGAGCGCCTTCGCGACCGCCGCGCGGTCGGTCGTCTGCAGCGACGAGCCGCCCCAGATCTTGATCCCGCACGCGCAGTTCGCCGGCCCGACGTCGACCGTGCAGCTGAGCGGCTCCATCGCCGCGTGCGCGAGATACGGAAATTCGTAATCCTTCTCGATTCGCGTGGCCGCCGGCGGCGCGCTGCCGGCGTCGGCCGTGCGCACCACGGTCCCCGGCGTGCCGGCGAGCTGCTTGTACGCGTGCATCTGCTCGGCGGACGTGACGGTCGAGCCGGCGTCCTGCCACGTGATCTTCAGCGCATCGCGGCCGAGCTTGGCCGGCCAGTAGCCGTTCGCGATCACGGCCACGCCGGTGCCGCCGCGATCGGTCGGAATCTCGACGACCTCGACCACGCCCTTGACGGCCCGGGCCGCCGCCGCGTCGTAGCTCGCGACCTTGCCGCCGAAGCGCGGCGGGCGCGCGACCACGGCCACCATCGTGTCGGGCAAACGCCAGTCCATCCCGTACTTGAGCGTGCCGTCGAGCATCGCGCGCGCGTCGACGCGCGGGGTCGGCTTGCCGATGATGCGGAACTGGTCCGGCGACTTCAACGGCACCCGCTGCGGTACCGGCATCGCCATCGCGGCCGGTGCGAGCTCGCCGTAGGTCGCGCGGTAGCTGCCGGACGTCACGACGCCATTCGCGGTCCGGCACGTGGCCGGATCGACGTTCCAGCGCTGCGCGGCCGCGGCGACGAGCATCGCGCGGGCGGATGCGCCGAGTTCGCGGTATTGCGCGAACGAGTGATTGACCGACGTCGAGCCGGCCGTCATCTGGATGCCCGTCACCGGATCCTTGTACGGCTCGCCGGCCGGCGCGAGCACGGTGCGCACGTTGCGCCAGTCGGCGTCGAGCTCGTCGGCCAGCGCCATCGGCAACGCGGTGCTGACGCCCTGGCCGGATTCGGTGCGGTTGACGGCAACGGTCACGGTGTTGTCGGGGGCAATGATCAGGAATGCTTGCGGTGGCGAAGACGGAAGGGCCTTCCCGGCTTCGGCCGCGGCCCGGGTCGGCGCGATGCCCAGCGCCAGGCAGCCGCTTGCGGCCATCGTCAGCTTCAGGAAGCCGCGCCGGCCGAGCCTCGGGGAACCTGTTCCGGCGACCGGCGAAGCGTCGGAGTGGGGGGTGTCGGTGCTCGCCGGACGCCCGGCAGTGCGAATACGCATGGTCAATGTCTCCCGGCAGGCTCAGGCAAGCGCGCTGGCCGCATCGTGAATCGCGGCGCGGATGCGCTGGTAGGTCGCGCAACGGCACAGGTTGCCGGTCATCGCGCGGTCGATGTCGGCATCGGTCGGCGCCTTGTTGCTCCGCAGCAGGCCGGCCGCGCTCATCATCTGGCCGCTCTGGCAGTAGCCGCATTGCGCGACGTCGTGCCGGATCCACGCGTCGAGGACGGCCTTGCCGACCGCGTCGTCGGCGAGATGCTCGGACGTCGTGATGCGCGCGCTCCCCACCGCCGACAGCGCCAGCGTGCAGCTTCGGGCCGCCCGGCCGTCGACGTGAACGGTGCAGGCGCCGCAGTCGCCGGTGCCGCAGCCGAACTTGGTGCCGGTCAGCCCGAGGTTGTCGCGCAGCACCCAGAGCACCGGTGTCGACGGATCGGCGTCGATCTCGGCCGGCCGGTTGTTGATGTTCAACGTCACCATCGTGAAGTTCTCCCTTGGACACCTCGTTATCGCCCGCGAAACAGAAAGACAATGCGGCGGATCTGAATCAATTAAAGCAGATCCGCTAAAGAAGCTGCATCGGGGAATTCGAATTTTTTGCCTTTCTTAATGATTTTCGCGATTTACTTAAAGAGAATCATTTTCATCTCGAGGGTAAATGAGTAAATGAGAATGAAAGAATATTGAGTTTTGCCAAAAAATTATCCGGCCCATGGAAAACGTTTGCGAGTCGAGCCTATATTTGACTCGCGATCACACCTGGAGACATGTGGATCGGACGGCAGGCACTGCCGAACGGGTAGGCGGGGCAACGGCGGTACGGTTATCCGACCGGACCGGTCCGGCGTTTGATCGTCGGGCGGAAGGCCCCGTGCGTGCGGGATTTCGGCGGGGAGGCGGTGTTGGCCTGCAGGGACGGACGGGGATCGACTGTGCTCCCCCGGGCAGTGCTTCCGGCTATATGAAAACAACTGTTTCTGATTAGCGAAAAATTTACCGGGTGATGAAGGGGGCTTAAAAGTAAAATATGCCGATTCAATAATTCTCGTCGATTCATTCTCACTGGTTTTTAATCAAGCCAATCGCTTCGGATTGGTGGCGGGGCGTGTTTTTTCCAAAAAACATCGAATAACGAATTCCGGTATTTGCCTTCGGTATTTTAAATGCGTCGAGGCAATACCCCGGTGTCGTCGATTCTCTTATGGGAAGGTGTGATTATGCGTATGCGCATGGGCCCGAACAAAAAGCGCGCGGAAGCACGTCCGAAATTCCTCGTCCCGACCGGCATGCTGGTCGCGCTGGTCGGCGCCGGGATCGTCCCCGTCGACGCCCTGGCCGCCTGCACTGGAACGACGACCGTCAGTTGTACCGGAGCCACCACCTCCTATTCGAACGGCACCAACAATCTCAACCTGACCGTTGCGCCGCTCGCGACCGTATCCGTGGTGCCGTTGCTCGGCGGCACCGCGCTGTCGCTGACCGGCAGCGGCGTCACGCTGACCAACAACGGCAGGATCGACCCCGCGCTGTCCGGGTTGAGCCTCGTGTCGAACGGCACGGTGGTCGGCAATGTCGGGTCGGCGAGCACCGTCAACGTCACGAACACCAGTTCGGGCGTGATGATGGGGTCGACGAGCTCGCTGCTCAACGGGCCGGCGTTGACGGTAAACAACGGCACGGGCGGCACGACGAACATCACGAATGCCGGCACGATCGGTACGACCGGCCTGCTGGGCTTCAGCGCGGGGCCCACCGCGCAGGTCGTGACCACGTCGGGCGGCGCGCAGGTCAACTTCACCAACGCGAGCGGCGGCGCGATCAACGGTTCGGTCGTGCTCGCGCCCAGCGGGACGCCGGGCGCCGGGAACACGTTCACCAACGCCGGCACCGTCACGGGCAACGTGTCGCTCGGCGCGGCCCTCGGCACGTCGAACACATTCAATGCGCTGACCGGTTCGTCGGTCGGGCTCGGCGTCGATGCCGGCCTGGGCGGCAACAACACGCTGAACCTGCAACTGAACACGGCCGGCGGCGCGACGAACGGCGCCATCGCGGTCGATACGTTCGGCAATTTCAACAACCTCGCGGTGCAGGGCGGCACGTGGGACATCACCGGCGCATCGACCGCGACGAACGCGTCGCTGACCGGCGGCACCGCGATCGTCCACGGCGCCGGTGCGCTGGGCACCGGCACGATCGTCGCCGGCGGCGGCACGCTGGAAGCCGGCGCGGCCGGCGTGAACCTCCTCAACAACGTGGCGCTCGGCACGAGCCTGACCGTCGACGGCGCGAACGGGCTCGCGTTGTCCGGCGCGATCGCCGGCGGCGGTGCACTGAACGCGATCGGCACCGGCACGCTGGCGCTGAACGGCGCCAATTCGTTCACGGGCGGAACGAATCTGACGGGCGGCGGCGGGCTCGTCGTCGGCACCGGCACGGCGCTCGGCACGGGCGCGCTGAACGTGAGCGGCGCGGGCGGCACGCTCGGCGCGAGCGTCGGCGGCACGCTGCTCGGCAATGCGGTGAATATCGACACCGGCGTGACGCTGGGCCTGGACGGTTCGGCCAACCTCGGCCTGGGCGGCACGATCGCAGGCAATGGCGGCCTCGCGCAAACCGGCGCGGGGACGACGACGCTGCTCGGCGTGAACACGTTCTCGGGCGGCACGGCGCTGAGCGGCGGCGGGCTGATCGCCGGCAACGGCGCGGCGCTCGGCACCGGCGCGCTGCATGTGACCGGCGCGGGCGGCGCGTTGTCGACGAACGTGGGCGGCACGCTGCTCGGCAATGCGGTGAATCTCGATGCAGGGGCCACGCTGGGCCTGAACGGCGCGGCCGGCCTCAGCCTCGGCGGCGCGATCGCCGGTAACGGCGGTCTCGCGCAAAGCGGCACGGGCACGACGACGCTGCTCGGCGTGAACACGTTCTCGGGCGGCACCGCGCTGAGCGGCGGCGGGTTGATCGCCGGCAGTGGCGCAGCGCTCGGCACGGGGGCATTGAACGTATCCGGCGCGGGCGGCACGCTCGCGACGAGCGTCGGCGGCACGCTGCTCGGCAATGCAGTGAACCTCGGTGCGGGCGCGACGCTCGGCCTGAACGGCGCGGCCGACCTGAGCCTCGGCGGCGTGATCGGCGGGAGCGGCCACCTGGCGCAAAGCGGCGGCGGCACGACGACGCTGCTCGGCGCGAACACGTTTACGGGCGGCACGGCGCTGAGCGGCGGCGGGCTGATCGCCGGCAACGGCGCGGCACTCGGCACGGGCGCGCTGAACGTATCCGGCACGGGCGGCACGCTCGCGACGAACGTCGCCGGCACCGTGCTCGGCAATGCAGTGAACCTGGGCGCGGGCGCGACGCTCGGCCTGAACGGCGCCGCCGATCTCGGCCTGAACGGCGCGATCTCGGGCGCGGGCGGCCTCGCGCTCGGCGGCACCGGCGCGACGACGCTGTCCGGCGCGAACACGTTCACGGGCGGCGCGAGCCTCACGGGCGGCGGCAGCCTGATCGTCGGCGGCGCCACGGCGCTCGGCGTGGGCGGCGCGTTGAACGTGAGCGGCCTCGGCGGTTCGCTGAGCGCGGATCTGGCTGCCGGCGCGGCGCTCGCGAACGGCATCAATTTGAACGGCGCATCGCTGACGCTGAACGGCGCGAACGACCTCGGCCTGAGCGGCGCGATCGGCGGCAGCGGCGGTCTCGTGCTGAGCGGCACGGGGACGACGACGCTGTCCGGCGCGAACACCTTCGGCGGCGGCACGACGCTGAGCGCCGGCACGCTGCTCGCCGGCAGCAATACGGCGCTCGGCAGCGGCGCGCTAAACGTCGCCGGTGCGGGCGGTGCGCTCGGCGCGAGCGTGAACGGCACCGCGCTGGGCAACGCGGTAAACCTCGGCGCGGGCGCGACGCTGTCCCTGACCGGCACGCACGATCTCGGCCTGAACGGCGTGATCGCCGGGAACGGCGGTCTCGCGCAACTCGGCTCGGGCATCACGACGTTGACCGGCGCGAACACGTTCTCGGGCGGCACGACGCTGAGTGGCGGCGGCATCCTCGCCGGCAACGGCGCCGCACTGGGCACGGGCGCGCTGAACGTGACCGGCGCGGGCGGCTCGCTCGGCACGACCGTCGGCGGCACGGTGCTCGGCAACGCGATCCAGCTCGGCGCGGGCGCGGCCCTGACGGTTGGCGGTGCGAACGATCTCGGGCTGGGCGGGATCATTTCGGGAGCCGGCGGCCTGTCCGTGAGCGGCCCGGGCACGACGACGCTCACCGCGGCCGAGACGTTCACCGGCGGCACCACGATCGGCAGCGGCACGCTCGCGATCGGCGCGGGCGGCAGTCTCGCCGCGTCGAGCCCCGTCAACCTGACCGGCGCTGGCGCGCAGTTCAACATCAGCGGGGCGACCACGCCGCAGTCGATCGGCACATTGTCGGGGGTCGCAGGTTCGACGATCGATCTCGGTGCGAACCACCTGACGCTGGCGGGCAGCGGCAGCGGCGTGTTCGCGGGCAACATCGGCGGGGCGGGCGGGCTGACGCTCGCCGGCACCGGCTCGCAGGCACTCACCGGCAACAACACGTATGCGGGCGGCACCGCGCTGACGGGCGGCAGCCTGGTGGTCGGCAGCGGCGCGGCGCTCGGCCTCGGCGCACTCGACGTCAACGGCTCGGCGTCGCTCGGCGCGAGCGTGCCCGGCGTGACGCTCGGCAACGCGGTCAATCTCGGGGCCGGCGTCACGCTGGGGCTGAACGGCACGAACGATCTCGGCCTGAGCGGCACGATCGCCGGCAACGGCAGCCTCGCGCAAACCGGCACCGGCACGACGACGCTGCTCGGTGCGAACACGTTCTCGGGCGGCACCACGCTGAGCGGCGGCGGGCTGATCGCCGGCAACGGCGCGGCGCTCGGCACGGGCGCGCTGAGCGTCGCGGGCGCGGGCGGCACGCTGGCCACGAACGTCGCCGGCACGGTGCTCGGCAACGCGGTGAACCTCGGCGCGGGCGCGACGCTGGGCCTGAACGGCGCGGCCGACCTGAGCCTGGGCGGCGTGATTTCCGGCAACGGCGGCCTTGCGCAAACCGGTAGCGGCACGACGACGCTGCTCGGTGCGAACACGTTCTCGGGCGGCACGACGCTGAGCGGCGGCGGCTTGATCGCCGGCAACGGCGCGGCGCTCGGCACGGGTGCGTTGAACGTCGCCGGCGCGGGCGGCTCGCTCGGCACGAGCGTCGGCGGCACGGTGCTCGGCAACGCGGTGAATCTCGGCGCGGGCGCGACGCTGACGGTCGGCGGCGCGAACAACCTGGGCCTCGGCGGCGCGATTTCGGGCGGCGGCAATCTCGCGGTGAACGGCCCGTCGATCACGACGCTCACCGGCGCCGGTTCGTACACCGGCAGCACGACGATCGGCAACGGCAGCACGCTCGCGGTGGGCGCGGGCGGCAGCCTGTCCGGCGGCAGCCTGTTCGATCTGGCCGGCGCGGGCGCGACGCTCGACCTGAGCGCGGCCACGTCGCCGCAGGCGACGGGCGGCCTCGGCGGCACCGCCGGCTCGGCGGTGAACCTCGGCGGCAACACGCTGACGCTCGGCGGTGCCGGTAACGGCACGTTCGGCGGCACGATCGGCGGCGCGGGCGGGTTGACGTTGTCCGGCACCGGCACGGAGACGCTGTCCGGCGCGAACACGTACACCGGCGGCACGACGATCAACAGCGGCACGCTGGCGATCGGCGCGGGCGGCAGCCTCGCCGCGGGCGGCGCGGTGAATCTGGGCGGGGCCGGCGCGACGTTCGACCTGAGCGGCGCCGCGCTGCCGCAGGCGATCGGCACGCTGTCGGGCGTGGCCGGTTCGACGGTGAACCTCGGCGGCAACGGCCTGACGCTCGGCGGCGCCGGCAGCGGCACGTTCGGCGGCACGCTCGCGGGCGCGGGCGGCAGCCTGACGCTGGCGGGTACAGGCACCGAAACGCTGAACGGAGCCAACACGTACACGGGCGGCACGAACCTGACCGGCGGCGGCACGCTGATCGCCGGCAACGGCGCGGCGCTCGGCACCGGCGCGCTGAACGTCGGCGGCGCGGGCGGCACGCTGGCCGCGAGCGTCGGCGGCACGACGCTGAACAACGCGGTGAATCTCGGCACCGGTTCGGCGCTGACGCTCGGCGGCGCGAACGACCTCGGCCTCGGCGGCATCATCGCCGGCGGCGGCAGTCTCGCGCAAACCGGCAGCGCAACGACCGCGCTCACCGGCGCGAACACCTACACGGGCGGCACGACGCTGAGTGCCGGCGGCCTGTCGGTCGGCAGCAACACGGCGCTCGGCACGGGCACGCTCAGCGTCACCGGCAGCGGCGGCGCGCTCAACGCGAGCACGGCGAACCTGCTGCTGGCGAACGCCGTCGATCTGGGTGCGGGCTCGGCGCTCAATCTCGGCGGCGCGTTCGACTTCGGCCTGAACGGCATGATTTCCGGCGCAGGCGGCGTGGTGCACGGCGGCTCGGGCACGACCACGCTCGGCGGCGCGAACACCTATAGCGGCGGGACGACGTTGAGCAGCGGCGGACTGAGCGTCGGCAGCAATACGGCGCTCGGTTCGGGCGCATTGAACGTGACCGGCAACGGCACGCTGAACGCGAGCGTCAGCGGCACGACGCTCGGCAACGCGGTCACGCTCGGCGCGGGCGCGACGCTCGGGCTGAACGGCGCGAACGATCTCGGGCTGAGCGGCACGATTTCCGGCAGCGGCGGCCTCGCGCAGACCGGCGCGGGCACCACGACGCTCACCGGCACGAACACCTACGACGGCGGCACCACGTTGAGCGGCGGCGGGCTCATTGCCGGCAACGGCAGCGCGCTGGGTTCCGGCGCGCTGAACGTGACCGGCGCGGGCGGCTCGCTCGGCACGAACGTCGGCGGCACGACGCTCGGCAATGCGGTGAATCTCGGCGCAGGCTCGACGCTGACCGTTGGCGGTGCGAACGATCTCGGGCTGAGCGGCGGGATTTCGGGCAGCGGCGGCCTGTCGGTCAGCGGCCCGTCGACGACGACGCTCACGGGCGTGAACACCTACACCGGCAATACGACGATCGGCGGCGGCAGCACGCTGGCGGTCGGCGCGGGCGGCAGCCTGTCGGCGGGCAGCGCGCTCGATCTCGCGGGCAGCGGCGCGGCGCTCGACATCAGCGCGGCCACCACGCCGCAAACGAGCGGGATGCTGTCCGGCGTGGCGGGCACGAACGTGAATCTCGGCGGCAACACGCTGACGCTGGCCGGCGCCGGCAACGGCAGCTATGCGGGGACGATCGGCGG
This sequence comes from Burkholderia sp. BCC0044, assembly GCF_902832955.1. Classification (NCBI taxonomy): domain Bacteria; kingdom Pseudomonadati; phylum Pseudomonadota; class Betaproteobacteria; order Burkholderiales; family Burkholderiaceae; genus Burkholderia; species Burkholderia sp. BCC0044. The sequence continues at coordinate 431,264 of NZ_CADFDO010000004.1, forward strand.
CACGGGCGGGCTGACGATGGCCGGCACGGGAACGGAAACGCTGACCGGCGCGAACACGTACACCGGCGCGACGACGATCAACAGCGGCACGCTGGCGATCGGCGCGGGCGGCAGCCTGGCCGCGAGCAGCCCGGTGAATCTGGCCGGCGCGGGCGCGACCTTCGACGTCAGCGGCGCGACCACGCCGCAGACGACGGGCACGCTGTCCGGCGTGGCCGGTTCGACGGTGAACCTCGGCGGCAACAACCTGACGCTCGGCGGGTCGGGCAGCGGCACGTACGGCGGCACGATCGCCGGCGCGGGCGGCAGCCTCACGTTGTCGGGCACGGGTACCGAAACGCTGACCGGCAACAACACGTACACGGGCGGCACGACCCTCACGGGCGGCGGTACGTTGCTCGCGGGCAGCGGCTCGGCGCTCGGCACGGGCGCGCTGAACACGAGCGGCGCAGGCGGCACGCTCGGCACGAGCGTGGCCGGCACGACGCTGACCAACGCGATCAATCTCGGTTCGGGCTCGACGCTGACGGTCGGCGGCGCGAACAACCTCGGCCTCGGCGGCGCGATCAGCGGCAGCGGCAACCTGGCGGTGAACGGTCCGTCGACGACGACGCTCACCGGCGCCGGCACGTACACCGGCAACACGACGATCGGCGGCGGCAGCACGCTGGCGGTCGGCGCGGGCGGCAGCCTGTCGTCGGGCAGCGCGATCGACCTGGCCGGCGCGGGCTCGACGCTGGACGTGAGCGCGGCCACGTCGCCGCAGACGAGCGGCACGCTGTCGGGCGCAGCCGGTTCGGCGGTGAACCTCGGCGGCAACACGCTGACGCTCGGCGGGTCGGGCAGCGGCACCTTCGGCGGAACGGTCGGCGGCACGGGCGGCCTGACGCTGTCGGGCACCGGCACGGAAACGTTGACCGGCACCAACACGTACACGGGCGCGACGACGATCAACAGCGGCACGCTGGCAATCGGCGCGGGCGGCAGCCTCGCCGCGAGCAGCTCGGTGAATCTGGCCGGTGCGGGCGCAACGTTCGACGTCAGCGGCGCGACCACGCCGCAGACGACCGGCACGCTGTCCGGCGTGGCCGGTTCGACGGTGAACCTCGGCGGCAACAACCTGACGCTCGGCGGCACGGGCAACGGCACGTACGGCGGCACGATCGCCGGCGCGGGCGGCAGCCTCACGTTGTCGGGCAGCGGCACCGAAACGCTGACCGGCAACAACACGTACACGGGCGGCACGACCCTGAGCGGCGGCGGCACGCTGATCGCGGGCAGCGGCTCGGCGCTCGGCACCGGCGCGCTGAACACGAGCGGCGCAGGCGGCACGCTGGCCGCGAGCACGCCGGGCACGACGCTGGGCAACGCGGTGAACCTCGGCGGCGGTTCGACGCTGACGGTCGGCGGGGCGAACGATCTCGGCCTTGGCGGCGCGATCGGCGGCAGCGGCAATCTCGCGGTGAACGGTCCGTCGACGACGACGCTGTCGGGCGCGAACACCTACACCGGCAGCACGACGATCGGCGGCGGCAGCACGCTGGCGGTCGGCGCGGGCGGCAACCTGTCGTCGGGCAGCGCGATCGACCTGTCGGGCACCGGCGCGACGCTCGACCTGAGCGCGGCCACGTCGCCGCAGACGAGCGGCGCGCTGTCCGGCGGCACGGGCACGAACGTCAACCTGGGCGGCAATACGCTCACGCTCGGCGGCGCCGGCAGCGGCACGTACGGCGGCGTGATCGGCGGCACGGGCGGCTTGACGCTGTCGGGCACCGGCACCGAAACGCTGACGGGCACGAACACGTACACCGGCGCGACGACGATCAACAGCGGCACGCTGGCGATCGGCGGCAACGGCAGCCTGTCGTCGAGCAGCCCGGTCAGCCTGACGGGGTCCGGCGCGACGCTCGACCTGAGCGGCGCGTCGTCGCCGCAATCGACGGGCGCGATCTCGGGCGTGGCCGGTTCGACGGTGAACCTGGGCAACAACAACCTGACGCTCGGCGGGTCGGCCAGCGGCAGCTACGCGGGCAACATCGCCGGCACGGGCGGCGTGACGATGAACGGCACGGGCACCGAAACGCTGACCGGCGCGAATTCCTACACGGGCGCCACCACGATCAACAGCGGCACGCTGGCGATCGGCGCGGGCGGCAGCCTGTCGGGGACGACGCCGGTGAGCCTGACGGGTGCGGGCGCAACCTTCGACCTGAGCGGCGCGACCACGCCGCAGACGACGGGCACGCTGTCCGGCGTCGCCGGTTCGACGGTGAACCTGGGCGGCAACAACCTGACGCTGGGCGGGTCGGGCAGCGGCACGTACGACGGCACGATCGCCGGTGCAGGCGGCAGCCTGACGCTGGGCGGGACGGGCACCGAAACGCTGACCGGCAACAACACGTACACGGGCGGCACGAGCCTGACCGGCGGCGGCACGTTGATCGCGGGCAACGGTTCGGCACTGGGCACGGGCGCGCTGAACACGAGCGGCGCGGGCGGCACGCTCGGCACCAGCGTGGCCGGCACGGCGCTCGGCAACGCGGTGAACCTGGGGGCGGGGTCGACGCTGACGGTTGGGGGTGCGAACAATCTGGGCCTCGGCGGCGCGATCTCTGGTAGCGGCAATCTGGCGGTGAGCGGCCCGTCGACGACGACGCTCACCGGCGTTGGCTCATACACCGGCAACACGACGATCGGCAACGGCAGCACGCTGGCGGTCGGCGCGGGCGGCAGCCTGTCGGGCGGCAGCGCGGTCGATCTGGCCGGTGCAGGCGCGACGCTCGATGTGAGCGCGGCCACGTCGCCGCAGTCGACGGGCGCGTTGTCGGGCGTGGCGGGTTCGACGGTGAACCTCGGCGGCAATGCGCTGACGCTCGGCGGGTCGGGCAGCGGCACCTTCGGCGGCACGATCGCCGGCACGGGCGGCAGCCTGACGCTGGGCGGGACGGGCACCGAAACGCTGACCGGCACGAACACGTACACGGGCGGCACGACCCTGAGCGGCGGTGGCACGCTGCTCGCGGGCAATGGGTCGGCGCTCGGCACCGGTGCGTTGAACACCAGCGGCGCGGGCGGCTCGCTCGGCACCAGCGTGGCCGGCACCACGCTGACCAACGCGATCAACCTCGGCGCCGGGTCCACGCTGACAGTTGGAGGTGCGAACAATCTCGGCCTGGGCGGCGCGATCGGCGGCGGCGGCAATCTCGCGGTGAACGGCCCGTCGACGACGACCCTCAGCGGCACCGGCTCGTACACGGGCAACACGACGATCGGCACCGGCAGCACGCTGGCGGTCGGCGCGGGCGGCAGCCTGTCGGCGGGCAGCGCGCTCGATCTGTCGGGTACGGGCGCCACGCTCGACTTGAGCGCCGCGACGACGCCTCAGACCACGGGCGCGCTGTCCGGCGTATCGGGTTCGGCGGTGAACCTCGGCGGCAACACGCTGACGCTCGGCGGGCCGGGCAGCGGCACCTTCGGCGGGACGGTCGGCGGCACGGGCGGGTTGACGTTGTCGGGCACCGGTACCGAAACGCTGACCGGCGCGAACACGTACACCGGCGCGACGACGATCAACAGCGGCACGCTGGCGATCGGCGCGGGCGGCAGCCTGTCCGGCAGCAGCCCGCTGAACCTGACCGGTGCGGGTGCAACGTTCGACGTCAGCGCGGCGACCACGCCGCAAACGACGACCGCGCTGTCGGGCGTCGCAGGTTCGACGGTGAACCTTGGCGGCAATGCGCTGACGCTCGGCGGCTCGGGCAGCGGCACGTTCGGCGGCACGATCGCCGGTACGGGCGGCAGCCTCACGTTGTCGGGCACGGGCACCGAAACGCTGACGGGCGCGAACACGTACACGGGCGGCACGAACCTGACCGGCGGCGGCACGCTGGTCGCCGGCAGCAACACGGCGCTCGGCGCCGGCGCGCTGAACACCGGCGGCGCGGGCGGCACGCTGGCCGCGGGCGCGCCGGGGACGACGCTGACCAACGCGGTGAACCTCGGCAGCGGTACGACGCTGACGGTGGGCGGCGCCAACAGCCTCGGCCTGAGCGGCGCGATCTCGGGCAGCGGCACGCTCGCACTCAGCGGCCCCGCGACGACGACGCTTTCCGGCGCCAACACGTACACCGGCGGCACCAGCGTGACGGGCGGCGGCACGCTGATCGCCGGCGCGCCGACCGCACTCGGCAGCGGCACGCTGAGCGTCGGCGGCAATGGCGGCACGCTCGGCACCAGCGTCGCGGGCACGACGCTCGGCAACGCGGTGAATCTCGGCACGGGTTCGACGCTGACGGTCGGCGGCGCCAACAACCTCGGCCTGAGCGGCCCGATCTCGGGCGGCGGCAACCTGGCGGTCAGCGGCCCGTCGACGACGACCCTCAGCGGTGCGAACGCGTACACCGGCGGCACGACGATCGGCAACGGCAGCACGCTGGCGGTCGGCGGCAACGGCGGCCTGTCGGCGGGCAGCGCGCTGACGCTGGCCGGCAACGGCGCGACGCTCGACGTCAGCGGCACGACGACGCCGCAGACCGCCAGCGCGCTGTCGGGCGCGGCCGGTTCGACCGTGAATCTCGGCGGCAACACGCTGACCGTGGCCGGCCCGACGGGCGGTTCGTTCGGCGGCACGATCGCGGGTGCCGGCGGCTTCGCGGTGCAGGGCGGCGGCACGCAGACGCTGACCGGCGCGAACACGTACACCGGCGGCACGACGGTCGGCAGCGGCAGCACGCTCGCGCTCGCCGGCGCAGGCAGCCTCGCGCCGACGAGCCCGGTGATTCTCGCGGGCAGCGGCGCGACGCTGAACCTGGCGGCGTCGGCCGCACCGCAGTCGATCGGCACGCTGTCGGGCACGACGGGTTCGAACGTGAACCTCGGCGCGACGCCGCTGACGGTCAATACCGCGGGCACCAGCTCGTTCGCGGGCACGCTGTCGGGTACCGGCCCGCTGACGCTGGCCGGCACGGGCGCGCAGGTGCTGAGCGGCACGAACACGCTGTCCGGGCCGACGACCGTGACCGGCGGCACGCTCGCCGTCACCGGTTCGCTGGCCAGCTCGCCGGTGACCGTCGGCAGCGGCGCGACCGTCACCGGGACGGGCACGATCGGCGGCCTGCTCGTGTCGGGCGGCGGCACCGCATCGGTCCTTCAGCTCGGGCAGCCGCTGAAGGTCGCCGGTAACGCGACCTTCCAGCCGGGTTCGACGCTGCAGGTCGGCGCCACGCCGCAACAGAGCGGCGGCCTCGACGTGGCCGGCTCCGCCACCCTCAACGGTGGGTCGGTACAGGTCGTCGCGGCGACCGGGCAATACCAGCCGGGCAAGCTCTACACCATCGTGAATGCCGGCGCGGGCGTGCAGGGGCAGTTCAGCGCGGTGAACTCGACGTATGCGTTCCTCACGCCGACGCTCACGTACAACCCGGCGCAGGTGCTGATGTCGCTGACGCCGAACGGCACGCCGTTCGCGTCGGTTGCGACGACGCCCGACGGGCAAGCGGTGGCGGGCGCGGTCGGCACGCTCGGCGCCGGCAACCCGCTGTTCGATACGGTGCTGACGTCGGATGCGCCGACCGCCAGCCGCGCCTTCACGCAACTGGCCGGCGATCTGTATCCGAGTACGCGCAGCGTGCTGCTGTCGGATAGCCGCTACGTGCGCGACGCGGTGCTCGATCGCGCGCGGCTCGGTTCGCAGCCGGGCGGGGCGCTGTGCGGATGCGAGGCGCCGGTGTCGGCGGACGATCACGCGGCGGCGCTCGACCGGCGCATGGCCGCGGAGAATGGCTGCACGCCGGCCAAGTCGTACAAGCCCGCGGTGTGGGGCCGGCTGTACGGTTCGCATAGCCGGTTCAACGGCGACGGCGTCGCGTCGATCGATCGCAACCTGTATGGCTTCATCGTCGGTACGGATGCGGAGGTCAGCAGCCACTGGCGCGTCGGTATCGCGGGCGGCGCGTCGCGCAGCCAGCTCAATACCGACCAGAACGAATCGGCAAAGGTCAACGGCGGGACGATCGCGCTGTACGCCAGCGGCCGATACGACGCGTGGAACGTGCGCGGCGGCGTGTCGCAGTCGTGGTACCGCGTGCATAGCGAGCGCAATCCGTCGTTCGGCAGCTTCGCCGATCACGACACCGCGAGCTACGACGCGAACGCGACGCAGGTGTTCACGGAGATCGGCTACTCGACGGCCATTCGCAACGTCGCGGTCGAGCCGTTCGTCGGCCTCGCGTTCGCGAGCCTGCACACCGGCGGCTTCAAGGAGAACGGCGGCGCGGCTGCGCTGCAGGGCGATTCCGACACGACCGGCCTCGGCTTCTCGACGCTCGGCGTGCGGGCCTCGACCGACGTCGCGGTCACGACGAAGGGCAAGGTCACGACCTTCGGCACGATCGGCTGGCGGCATGCGTTCGGCAATACGCAACCGGGTTCGACGCTGTCGTTCGCGAGCGGCGGCGCGCCGTTCAGCGTGGTCGGCGTGCCGATCGCGCGCGATGCGGCCGTGCTCGAGGTCGGTGTCGATGCGGCCGTGACGAAGAACCTGTCGCTCGGTTTGTCGTATAGCGGCCAGCTCGGCGGTCACGTCAGCGATCACGCGCTGTACGGCAATCTGTTGTGGAAGTTCTAAAGGGAGGCGGCGGCCGCTTGCGATGAAGTTGTCGTGAGCGGCCGATCGTTTGTCGGCGATCGATGGTTCGGTGGTGGCTGGTTTTCATATTCGCATCGCAGAAATTTCGTGATGCAAATCAATTTTCAGGAAGTGCGTCACGTGGTGTCGGGTGTCCCGTTGCATCGGCCTGTTGGAACCTGTTTCAACGCCTTGACGTATCGGGCAATCCGCGAACGATTCGTGTCGCCTTCGGGCGGCAGGGTCCACGCGTCATCGCTCGAGCTGTTCCGCGGTTGTCCAACCGAAATGAGGGTATTCATGAAAACGAAAACGAACGTGAAATTGACAGGCATCGCCTTGTCGGTCGCGGCTTTGTTCAGCCTGGCCGCCACTGCGTCTCAGGCGGTGGTCGTGACTGCCGTGCCGGGAAGTCTCAGCAATACCGACGGCTTCATCGTCACAGGCGGATCGTCGGGGGCCGGGCAACTCGTCGGCACCGTGACGGGATGGGGGAATGGGGTGGTGACGGTCGGCAGCCCCAACGCAGGCGGTGTCTC